>NZ_CP041186.1:7506250-7807500 GCF_006517175.1 Persicimonas caeni
TTGACCGCCTCGCGCAGGTAGCCCTGGGCGCGGTACTCGGGCACCGAGGTGCTGCCTTTGCGCTTGCTCAGGCCGGCGACCAGCGGCACGTGGCCGAAGGTGGGCGGCTCGGCGCCCAGTGCTTCGTAGACGGGCAGCTGGCGGAAGGCGTTGTTGAGGTGGTCGTCGCCGCGGATGACGTGGGTGATTTCCATGGCCACGTCGTCGCACACGACCGTGAAGTTATAGGTCGGGCTGCCGTCACTGCGCAGGATGATGAAGTCATCGAGCTCGGTGGCCGACACGGTGACTTCGCCTTGGACGAGGTCGTCGATGGTCAACTCGCCTTCGAGCGGCGACTTGAAGCGCACGACGTACGGTTGGTCTTCGGGATGCTCGCTCGGGTCGCAGTCGCGCCAGATACGCGAGTACGAGGACAGGTCGCCGCCGGACTCGAGGGCTTCTTGCCGGCGCTCTTCGAGCTCTTCTTTGGTCGCGAAGCACTTGTAGGCTAGCCCCTTCTCGAGCAGGTCGTCGACCTTCTCCTTGTAGTAGTCCATGCGCTTCGTCTGGAAGAATGGACCTTCGTCGGCCTCCATGCCCATCCACTCCATCGCCTCGAGGATGGCGTCGGTATAACGCTCCTCGCTGCGCTCGAGGTCGGTGTCCTCGATGCGCAAGATAAAGGTGCCGTCGTTGTGGCGAGCATACAGGTAGTTGAACAGCGCGGTGCGCGCGTTGCCCATGTGCAGAAAACCTGTATTGGAGGGCGCAAAGCGTACGCGAACAGACATGAGAGCTCCGTCGACGTTGTAGAATTAGTGTTGTCCGAGTGCCGAAAATCACGGCAAATCGACATGCTCGGGGCTTGTAACACGCCCGGAAAATACGGGTCAAGCTGGGCAGGGCAAGGCCGAATTGCCCCCGATGGGGGCTCGCTGACGGGGGAAGGAGGGCGCCGGGAGGGCTTTTCGTCACGAAGTTGACCTGAAAAGCTTCACGTGCGAGGCCTTGTATGGTTCAATGGGTCCGAGAATTAGAGCCTTTTTGTCGCCGTTGGCGCCGCGCGCCCTGTGGGCCGGCCCAACACGGAGGTTAGGTAGATGTCCAAACGTCGTTTCATTGCTTTGCTAGTTGCCGCCGGAGCTCTTTTTGGCGGGCTTGCCGAAGCTGCCGCGGAGAATAACGCCGCCGAGAAAGGCAAGGTCATCCACTACACGGTCAATCCGGGCGACACCCTGGGCAGCATCGCGCTGCAATTCGGGGTGGACTACGATGACGTACGTGCGTGGAACGAACTCGAGGGGCTGACTGTCGAGCCGGGCCAAGAACTCATCGTCAAGTCCGACAAAAAGCCCAAGAAGAAGCGCAGCCGTCCGCTGCCCGTCGTCCACCGGATTCGCAGGGGCGATACCTTCGAGGGGATCGCCAAGAAGTATGGCGTGAGCGTGCGGAAAGTACGCCGATGGAACCGACGCCTCAACCCGCGTCGACTGCAGATTGGCCAGCGTGTGCGCCTGTATATCCCCGGGCGCGACGGCAAGTCGGTCTCCTGGGGCTCGGCGAACCGCGGTCGGCTCTACAATGGCATCGCCCTCGAAGATAGTGAGGGCCTCAACGTACGCCACGTCTCGCGCGCCTACGGCACCAAGCGCACCATCCAGCTGCTGCGTGCGGCCGCCGCCGACGTCAAGGCGCGCTGGCCCGATGCCCCTGAGATGGTCGTGGGGGATTTGAGCTACAAGCGTGGCGGACGGATTCGCGGGCACAGCAGCCACCAATCAGGCCGCGACGCCGACGTGAGCTACTACTACCGGGGCAACGTCCAGCTGCCCAACCTGTTCGCGATGTCTTACGAGCAGATCGACGCGGTCAAAACTTGGCACTTGTTCAAGACGCTCATCGACACCGGCGAGGTCGAGTATATCTTCGTCGAGCGTGACTTGCAGCGTGCCCTGTACGAGTACGCACGATCCATTGGTTACTCCAAAGAGGCGCTCGCCCCGATTCTGCAGTACCCGCGCCCCAACCACGAGCGCGAGGGCATCATCCGCCACGTCAGCGGCCACGACACCCACTTCCATATTCGTTTCAAGTGCGGCCCCGACGATCGCAACTGCGACTGAATTGCATCCATAACTCGAATAATTCTCGATAAGAGGAATTGAAATGGCTTGGATTGAAGGAACCGAAGAGCAGAGCTTCGAGGTCGAAGCGGCGTATGACGACGTGGTCGACTTTTTCAGCGACCCGGCGACCTTCAAGGAGTGCTTGAGCCAGACCGAAAAGGCCGAAGAGGTCGAGCCGATGGTGTGGCGCTGGGTGCTCCAGGAGAAGTCCGAAAAGGGCATCACCTATCAGGCCGACTACACCGTCGAGTACGAGAAGGTCGACGACGAGCACTTTCGCTGGTCGACCCGCGAGGGCAACATGCGCTCGGAAGGGTTCACCAAGTTTGAAAAGCTCGGCGAAGACCGCACCAAGGTGCACTACAAAGAGACCATCGCCACCGACCTTCCGATCAACCGACTGATGGCGAAGGTCTTCAGTCCCATCGTCTCGCGCGAGATCCGCAAGGGCGTCGGCGAGTTCTTGGGCTGCGCGCGCCAGCGACTGTCGTCGTAAGCCCCCCTTCAACTGACGAGTTCTCATGAGTGGCCATCCACATTCGGGACGCTTCGGCCGCTTCGGGGGGCGGTTTATCGCCGAGGCGCTCTGGACCCCCTTGCAGGAAGTCGCCGAAGCCTTCGAATCGGCCGCGGCCGACGTCGCCTTCATGGAAGACTTCGAGGCGATGCTCGACCACCGCATTGGACGGCCCACGCCATTGACCTTGCTGCGCAATCTCTCCGACGAGATGGGCGGCGGCATGCTGTGGATCAAGCGCGAGGATCTGTGCCAGGGGGGCAACTTCACGGTCAACTTGGCGGCGGCATATGCGCTGCTGGCCAAGCGGACGGGCCGCGAGTGGATCGTCGGCGAGACGGCCACCGGCGAGTTTGGCGTAGCTCTGGCCTCGATGGGCAACGCGCTGGGCCTGAAGACGCGCATCTTCATGGGGCGCGAGGACCGCGAGGCCGAGCCGTTGATGGTCCGACGCATGGAGGAGCTGGGCGTCGACCTCGAGACGGTCGACTCGACACTTCGCGGCCGCAAGGCGGCGTGTTCCGAGGCGTTACGGTTCTGGGCGACGCATTCGTCGACGCACTTTTATTGTCCGAGCTCGCTGGCCGCGCCCGACCCGTATCCGCGTATGAGCGCCTTCTTCTTGTCCGTCATCGGCGCCGAGACCCGCGTGCAGGTGCGCCGACGTGGGCGCACTCCCGAGTACGTGGTCGCACCGGTGGGAAGTGGCGGATATGCTGCAGGACTCTTCTCGGAGTTCGTCGACGAGGAGATGGTCCAACTGGCCGGTGTCCAAGCTGCCGGCGAGGGGCTGTCGTGCCGCCATTCGGCGAGCCTCGTCGCCGGGCGTCCCGGCGTCTTTCAGGGAACCTACTCTTTTTTACTCCAAGATGACGACGGCCAGGTCTTGTCTCCGGCGAGTATCGCCGGCGGCATGAGCGTGCCCAACGTGGGCCCGCAGCACGCACACTGGGCCGAGCAGGGCCGGGTGCATTACGTAGCCGTCACCGATGACGAGGCGATCGACGGGGTGCGAAAGCTCCTCAAATACGAAGGGATTTTGGTGTCGCTCGAATCGGGTCACGCGCTCGCTTACGCGCTCAAGCTCCTTCCCACGCTCCACGAAGACCAAGACGTCGTGGTCGGCGTAACCGGCGGGGGCATGCGCGATTTGAAGCGTCTTGCCTGCTGCGATGATTCGGGAGGGGCGTGATGAACGAACGGCTCGCGTACGTTTGCCGCAAGGCGCAAGGGCAGGGCGAACGGCTGTTGATGACCGCGATCGTCGCCGCCGACCCCTACCTCGACGCCACGCTCGACTATATGCGGGTGCTCGCCGACGAGGGCGCCGACATGATCGAGCTGATCTTTCCGTTCTCCGATCCGACCTACCACGGCGCGGTGATCCAGCGCGCCTCGGCCCGGGCGCTTCGCGAAGAGGTGAGCTGGGACGAGATCATCGAGTTGGGTCAGCAGTTTCGGGAGACGCACGACACGCCGGTGTTCTTTTCGACCTACTACAACCGGATTCTGGCGCGTGGGATCGACACCTTCGTCGATTGCCTGCTCGAGGCCAAGTTCGACGGCGCGATGGTCACCGACCTGCCGTGGGAGGAGGGCGAGGCGCTGCGAACGGCGTTGCGCGCCAACAATCTGGCGCTGCCGGCAGCGGTTGCCCCCACCACGACCACGGAGCGCTTCGCGCAGATCGCGGCCGGATGCGACAGCTTCTTGATCTGGACGGGCCACTCCGGCGGGGAACCGACGATCTCGAATCAGCAGTTCGCCGAGCGAATGAAGGAGTTTCGCCAGTCGAGCGACTCGCCCATCTTGGCGTCGATGAAGATCTCGACGGGGTACGACGCCCAGGCGGTCGCGCCGCATTGTGACGGCGTGCTCGTGGGCTCGGCGTTGGTGTGGCTCGTCGAGGGACGGGGCCCCAACTTCACCGAAAGTCTTGCCGGTTTCGTGCGCGAACTGCGGTTGGGCGTGGACGGGAAGCTCGAAACACCGGGGGAAGACGCACCGCAGTAGCGTTTCCCCGAGCCCCTGCCATCCAAAGACCTGGTCCACCTCGGGCCAGGTCTTTTCTTTGAGGGCTATTCTTTGTCCTCGTCATCCATCTCCAACGGCAACAGGTTGCCATTCTCGGCATCCTCACCGTTTTGGCGCAGCTCGCGCAGCATCTTGGCGACCTCTGGCAACACCTCGCCGGTGCGCACGTGGATGTCGCGCTGCGGGAAGGGAATTTCGATATCAGCTTTGTGCAGCGCGTCCCAGATGTCGAAGTAGATCAGTCCCTTGAGGCGAAACGGGCTGACCTGACGGCAGTCGTAGTAGACGAGCAACTGGAAGTTGACCGAGCTGTCGCCGAAGCCGACAAGCCACACCTCGGGGTCGGGCTTCTGCAAGATGAGGTCGCAATTGGCGGCGGCGTCGAGGAGCACCTCTTTTACGTGCGACGGATCGGCGTTGTAGGTCACGCCCACGTCGATGCGCATGCGCACGTAGCTGTCGCGGAAGGTCCAGTTCGTGATCTGGCCACCGACGATCTCTTTGCTGGGGATGAGCATGTCGTAGTTGTCGGGCGTGCGGATGACCACGCTGCGTGCGCCGACTGCCTCGACGCGCCCGTAGGTGTCGCGCACGGTGATGAAGTCGCCCTTTTTGACCGAGCGGCCAAAGAGGATAATGAAGCCCGAGATGAGGTTTTCGGTCAGCGTCTGCAGACCGAAACCGATGCCCACCCCGAGGCTCGCCAGCACTACGGCGATGGCCGACAGGTTGACGCCGATCGCCGCCAACACCATCAAGAAGGCGATGACCACCAGCACGTAGCTCAGCAGGGTGTTGATGGCGTAGGCGATGCCCACGTCGACCGAAAACGCCGGGTACACCTTGGCGTTGAGGAACGCCTTGAGGATCTTGATGGCCAAGACGGTCCCGAAGACGATCAGGCCCACGGCGAGCACGTTGAACAGCGAGATCTGGACGTTGCCCGCGGCCAGAATCGGGGTGCGAAGCAGCGCGACGACCGCCTCGCGCACCGCCAGGAGGTCGAGAATGGTGACGATGACGATCAGGCCACCGGCCACGAACAAGAACTTTTCGAGGCTCGCAGCCAGGTGCGGCGGCCCGGTCTCGGCGGTACGGGTGCCCACCGCCTCCTCGGCGTCGATGGCTTCGGTGCGTTTGCGCAAAAACGCCTTGATGCCGTTGCCCACCACGAACGCAAAGATGACCAGCAAGATGATCGCGTAGCCGCGCGACAGGATGAAGGTCGAGGCGTTGTCGAAGCCTGCCGCGCGCATCAGCAACAGGAGCACGGTCACCGAGAGCAACCAGTGGTAGTACCGGTCGATGGTCTCCCGGAAAAAGGAGTAGATGCGCGAGCCTTCGTACGCCGGCAGGAGCGCCATGACCGACGGTTGCACAAAGAACAGGTAGACCGGCACGAAGGCAACGGTCAACTCCAGGCAGAAACGCACGAAGTAGAAGACCTGACGGTGGTACTCGAACGTCTCGATGGCGGCCAGGGCGAGGAGAAACCCGAAGATGAGCCGGGTGACCCAGATCGCGTAGGTCTCGAGGCGAAGGGCGTGCTCGTCGGCGACGTCGATTAGCCGGCCGCTAAACGTGACGACGAACGCCGCATGGATGGCTCGGTACGCAACGCCCAGCCACAGAGCCCGGGTCAAGAACAGACTCCAAGGAGACTGCTGCGCGAGCGCTTGGATGGGAAAGTAGCTCAGGATCACCAGCGACAGCAGCGGGGCTACCCGCCCCGAGACCAACACCAGCGCGCGGAGTCCCTGGGTGGCCGCGCGCGAGATATCGATGTGGATGCGCGCCTGCCAACGCTTCGACCACTTCAAAAAGGCGCGGTCGAGCAGGGCGAACACGATGGTGAGTATGAGGGCGACCAGCGCCGGAAATAGCTCGAAGGCGATCTCGCGCGGGCTCATCTGCTGGAAGCGCTGTGGCGCACGGGTGACGCGTTCGCCGAGGCCGTCGAGATCGGCGAGCACCATGTCGGGCAAGGCGCTCGTAAACCCGAGGTCTTGGCGTTCGAGGAAGCCTTCGAAATTGCGCTCTAGGATGCGCTTGGCCTTCTCGGCGCCCGGCTCGAGCGATTGGACCTGCACGGCGAGTGTTTCGGCCGAGAGAGGTTCGTCGTCTTTTTGAGCCTCGGTGGTGTCTTTGGGCTTTTGTTCGGCTTCTTGTTGTCCGGCCTGAGCCTTCTGGGACTCGGCTGATTTTTGATCAGTCGTTTCTTGCTCAGTCGTTTGTTGCTCAGTTGTTCCTGGCTCGGACGGAGCCGAGAACTCGGGCGGATTGGACTGGAAGAACTCAGTGGGCGACTCGCAGCCGGCCACCGCGAAGACGAGGAAGGCGACGAGCAGCAGGCTCGAGAAGCGCAAAGCGTGTCGAAGTGGAGCACGGGAATGCGAGGCGCGTTCGCCTTGGTTGTCACGAGAGAAGAACATCAAGGTCTCGTGGCGGTGGTAACTGGTCTCCCGGAAGTACCACTTTCCGAGACGCTTGGAAAGCAGATGCTCACGAAGTTGCTTGACCAGCTTTGGGCTGTTATAAGACACTTCGTTGTAATTGAGACGACGTAATACCCTGCATCCAACTACGTAAAGCGGGTAACTTCGAGAGGAGATTCATGATGAAATTCGCCCGATTTTTCAGCACGGTTTTGATCGCGCTGCTCTTCGCCTCGTCCGCAGTGGCGCAGGACGCCCAGCCGATCGAGAACGAAGAGTTCGGCGTCACGATCACGCCGCCGGCGAAATGGGAGGTTACCCAGGGCAATGATAAAGCCGTGGCCAGCTTCAAGCACAAGCCCTCGCAGAGCCAGATCGAGGTCGTGGGCACCAAGCTGATGACCCCGGACGTGGCCGACGTCTTCTTCAAGACGTTCCACAAGACGCTGACCGAGTCGAACTTCGAGCAGGCCTCGCAAAAAGAAGCCACCATCGGTGGCATCGAAGGCACGCAGACCATCTACAAGTTCACTCACTCGGGCGTCACCCTGGAAGTGGTTATCTTCCAGTTCATCAAAGACTCGAGCGCTTGGTTGGCCGTGGGCTACATGCAGGACACCGAGAAGGCCGAGTACATGGACGACTTCACCTCGGTCATCGAGAACATGAAGTTCGCCAAGGCCGAGTAAGGCGTCGCGACGCCGACAGGCCTGAAGAACGTGACGAGGCAGCCCCGACGGATCCGATTCCGCCGGGGCTGTCGTCGTTTTACGTCATGCACGTGCCAAGTTGACCGTGCGGACAATTTTGCCGAAGTTTTGAAGAATCCCGACTTGCCGTACGTTTAAAGTGAGTCAGGATGCGCCCGCTTGATGGGCGGTCAACGTGAGCTGAGGAGTCAAAATGCGCAGATGGTTTCTGAATATGCTGGTTCTCTTGATGAGCTTGGGCCTCGCATCGAGCGCCATGGCCCAGGAGGACGACAAGCCCGACATGCGGGCGAAGGTCATCAAGGACAAAGAGAGCGGTGTGTCGGTGACTCGTCCGGAGGGTTGGGTCAACGGCAAGAAGAAGAGCGGCGGGACCATCGCCGTCTTTCGAGCCGCGGGGGACGAAGAGGCCCAGATCGACGTGCTCGTCAGCCCCCTGAAGCGCGAGAGCGCGGCCACGGCCTTCTTCACCTCGTTTCACGCCAACCTTCACAAGACCGGCTTCGCCAAACGTGAAGTGCGAAAAGAGGCGACCTACAAGGGCAAAAAGGGCCTGGAGACCGAATACGGCGCGAAGTCAGGAAAACGTCAGTTCCGCCTGATTGTCTGGCAGTACCACCAGGGGAGCAACGCCATCATCGTCAGCGGCTTCTTTCCGGCCGAGGGTCGAGACAAGTACTACGCCGACTTCCAAAAAGTCCTCAACGCACTCGTTTTCGAATAACCCGACGGCGGGCGGCGGTAAAACATGCCGCCGCGACCACCCACCACAGGCTCGGCAGCACGCTGCGCTGGCTGCCGGTGCTCGCGCACGTCGGCTCGTCCGGCGCCGCGATACGCTCGCAGTGCGCGAGGTCAGCCACCAAGAGTCCCTCGGTGCACCGATAGCCGTCGGGGCAGTCGTCCGCCTCAGCCTCGCAGGTTACGGTGCAGTAGCCGAAATCTCCGGGGTTGGGGGCGAGTACACATGCCTCCTCACACACCAACCGATCGAGCGCGCAAGCCTCTCCCACCTCACCGCGCGTCTCTCGACACAACCTCAAACTCTCGACCATGTCACAACGGTGACCGAGCGCGCAGTCGCGTCCGCTGGAGCACTCGTCGCGCGGCGTAGCGACCTCGTAGATCGCGCAGAGGCCGAGCTTGTCATCGACTGCGAGGGTGCGCATGCCGCCGTCGCCTCGGTAGGACGGGGCCATGGTCGCCAGCGTGTCATCGGTGTGGGAGAGGCCGAGCACATGGCCTAACTCGTGGGTGAGGACGCTCTCGACGTCGACGGTGAGGCGGTGCTCACCACTCGGGTCGGTGTAGGCCGGCTGAAAGGGGCGTGGCTCGGGCGACCAGTCGTAGTCGGCGCTGTTCAGAAAGACGGTACGGTTGGGATACTCGTCGACGCACCCGAGCTTGGTGAAGCCGACCGTCTGGGGCAGAAAGCAGGTCGCATTTTGGGGAGAGGTAAATAAAAACGGGATCTCTCCGGGGCCAACCTCATCGAGCGACGGGCGGTGGCCTGCGTAGACGACCTGCGCCGAGGCACAGGGCACGTCCGTCCAACTCGCCGCGGCGTTTCGGGCGGCCCGTTCGACCTGCTCGAAACTCACTCCGGCAGGTGCCTCTCCCAAAAAGACAAATCGAACCGGAAAGTCTTCGACCGGTATAGGCCAGCCGTTCTCGACGAACCAGCCATAGCCAAGCCAAGGCTGTTGCTGCGCGGGGGGCTCGGCCCACGTGCTTGCCTGCACGTTGGTCGCGCCGGCGCAGAGGAGGGTGGCAGCCAAGAGGCCCGTGATGGTGTGGGAGGGTCGGAACATCATAGTCGTCGCAGCGGCGTACGGGAACACGCTACGACTATAGACGAAGGCCAAGCAGAAACCGAGGCGACAGATATTCAAATTAATTTAGATCCCTTTCCAAGCCTGCGCGTTGAACCACATCAACGGCAATCAAACGGTCCCGTCAACGACACGGAGCAAAAGATGAAACGGCTTGGAACCATCGCAGTCATCGCAGGGCTTCTTCTGGCAACCGCGCTCTTCTACAGGCTGCGCCCCGAGGAGACACCACCCGAGACGACCGAGGTCAAGGTCACCAAGCCTACGCCGGTGCCGGTCAAACAGGAGCCGACGCCAACCACGCACGCTGCCGCCGACGGAACCCTCGAGCTCGAGGCGGGCATCTCGCACGGCTATATCGCCAGCGCGAACGCCGAGGACGTCTACGCTGCGATCGATATCTCGGCCAAAGAGATTGAAGGCGGCACTCGCCCGCCGCTGAACCTCGCGGTGGTCATCGACCGGTCGGGCTCGATGCGCGGCAGCAAGCTCGAGTACGCCAAGCGTGCCGCCATGCGCCTGGTCGACGAGCTCGAGCCGCACGACCGCCTGTCGATCATCTCGTACGCCAGCGGGGTGTCCGTCGATATCTCTTCGCGAAAGGCGACTCGGGCCGCCAAGGCGAGCATGCGCGCCGCCGTCCAGCAGATCTACGCCGGTGGAGGGACCAATATCAGCGGCGGCTACAGCCGTGGCTTCCAAGAGGTGCAGCGCTGGAAGACCGAGGAGAGCGTCAACCGCGTGGTGCTGTTGTCCGACGGCAAGGCAACCGTGGGCGTGACCAACCCTTACTCGCTCGAGAGCATGGCGCGCACCAACCTGCAGCAGGGCGTCTCGCTGACCACCATGGGAGTGGGCCTCGACTACAACGAAGATTTAATGGCCGGCATGGCAGACCAGGGCGCCGGCAATTACTACTTTATCGACCAGCCCAACACGGTCGTCTCCATCTTCGAGTCCGAGTTCGACGGGCTGGCCAAGACCGTGGCCAGAAACACGTCTCTGGTCATCTCCTTGGCCGAGGGCGTCGACGTCGAGAACCTGTACGGCTTCTCCTTCGAGCGCTCCGATAACCAAGTCATGGTCGCGCTGGCCGAGTTCCAGTCGGGCGAGAAGAAGAACATTTTGCTCAAGCTCAAGACCAGCGCCAAGAGCGCGGGCAAACTGCCCGTCATGGACATCGACCTGAGCTATGAGGATGTCACCGACGACGGCGCCAAAAACCAGAACGTCGCGCTCAGCTCGGTGGTCACTGACGACATTGCCAAGACCAAGACCGAGATCAACGTCGACGTCATCTCGCGCGTCCAGCAGGTCGAGGTCGCCGAGAGCCTCAAAGAGGCGATGGTCGCCTACGACCGCGGTGACAAGGCGCAGGCACAGCAGGTCCTCGAAAAGCGTCGCTCCTCGCTTCGCCGAGCGCGCAAAAAATACGACCTCCAAGAGCCCGCCTTCGCCGAAGCCGAGAGCGAATTGGCCGAGACGGCCAACGACATGGATCGGTACGACTCTTCGAGCAACAGCGGAAAGCGCATGATCAAGAAGAAGAAGGCGCGCGGACGCATGATCCTTCTCGACAAGACGAGCTTCTAAGCGGTCACGGGCGCCCGAATACTGCACTTTTCGATAGCTGCGAGGAGAAGAAAAATGTCTGCAAGCGCGACACTCAAACACGAAGACACCTTCGAACGAGATATCTTGGGACTCATCGGCGGCGGGTTCGCCGCCGGCATCGTGGCAAGCTTGCTCGAGCTCGTCGTCGGCCGCGAGGTTCAGGCGCTGACCGCGCTCAGCTTTGCGGCGGTGGTGGGCCTGGTGATCAACGGGCTCGACCCGCGCGAAGACACCGCGATGATGCGATTAATCTTGGCATTGGCCGGTGGCGTCATGATGGGCGGACTGGCTGGGGTGGGCGTCTGGGGCGCGCCGATGTGGGCGGCGGCCATCGGCGGCGGTTTCTTGGGGGCGGCGCTGACCTTCGATCGCGCCCAATCCCTGGGCCGAAAGCTGTGGACCTGGGGCATCTTTGCCGCAGCGCTGCCCGCCGGGGTGTTCACCGCCGAGACCTTGTTCGCCACCGGGTTTATGCAGCCGCTCGACGTGATGTTGGTGCGCGAGGCGCTCGCCGGCGGCGCATGGGGGCTGTTTTTGGCGGTTGCCGCGGGCATGAGCGACCTGGAGTGGGAGCATAACTCGGTTATCAGCGACTTGGACGAGGCCATCGCACGCCATCGCGACCCGGTGCGTGACTATTTGGAGTCGGCCAAGGAATTGTACCGACAGATCACCCGCGAGTGCGAACGCGCCGAGCAGGACGACACGCGACGGCGCGCCGTCGAGATCGCGACGGATACCGTTGGGTCGCTGCTCAGGTTTGCCAGCCGCTTCGAGGAACTACGCGACACGCTCCGGCGCTCGGGCGGCGAGAGGTTGAGCCGGCGCCTCGAGCGCATGGAGCGCCGACTCGACGATGTGAAAGACGCCTCGCTTCGGCGAGAGTTGGAGCAATCGCGCGCCCACATTCTGCAACAGGTGCAGATGCGACAGCGTCTCGAGCTTGCCTGTGCGCGTCTCGAGTCGAGATTGCAGCGCAGCGTGACCACGCTCGAAAAGCTTCACCTGACGTTGGTCCAACATGCGACCAGCGCGACCAATGATGCCGGGTTGACCGAGGCCTTGTCGCGGCTCGAGCAGTTGGCCGACGAGGTCGAGCTCAAGAGTCTGTCGGTTGACGAGCTGTGCGAGATGGAGGCATTAGAGGCCAGCGAGGCGAACGCGGCCCCGGCCGAGCAGGACCAGCAAGAGCAGAGCCAACAAGGCCAGGGCGCGGACGGGGAGCTTGACGTTTCCCCCGAAGGTGCTGATGGTGATCTCTCCACGGAACCCACCAACGACCCGGATTCGCCAGGCGCTTCCGACCACCGAGACGAGAGCAAGTATGAGCACGTCGTCTGCGAACAAGACTCATCGTGCTGAAATCCACTCCCACTCCACCGCCAGCGACGGGGCGTATGCTCCGTCGCGGGTCGCCGAGTTATGCCATCAGCGCGGCGTCGAGGTCTGGTCATTGACCGATCACGATAACTGCAATGGATGCACCGAAGCGCGCGAGGCGGCCGAGTCGCTGGGCATCACCTTTATCTCGGGCATCGAGATCAGCGCCTACCACGACACCTCGGTGCACGTGCTCGGCTACGGCGTCGACACCGAGGGCGACGTCATCCAAGACTACTCCGAGCGACGCTTCGAGAGCCGGCGGGAGCGCATGCGCCAGATGATCGCGCGGCTCGATGACCTGGGGGTCGACATCAGCTTCGAGGCGGTCGCCGACATCGCCCAAGACGCCATCATGGGCCGGCCCCACTTGGCGCGCGCGCTCGTCGCGGCCGGCGAAGTCGGTAGTGTCAACGAAGCCTTCGACCGCTACCTGCATACCGGCGGGCCCGCCCACGTATCGATGGGGTGGCCGTCGGTCGAAAACGCAATCGACCTCATCCATCGCGCCGGCGGGATCGCAATTCTGGCCCATCCCGGCCAATACGACCTCGACGACGACATCGGAGACTGGATCGACGCCGGCCTCGACGGCATCGAGGCGATTCACCCCCAACACAATCGCCAGGCGCGCCGCCGCTATGCCAAAATGGCCCGCGGATTCGGCGTGCTGAGCACCGCCAGCAGCGATTTTCACGGCAACCGCGACCGCTTCGCCCATTTCGGTAACGTGCCGTTCCCGGTCAACTGGCTCGACGCCTTCCTGGAGCGGCTGGGCGTTTCCTGACGTTTGGCACTTGCACAGTTGGCTGCAGTTTGGTCGAATTTGGCCGCCTATTGCCTTGATTGGGCTCATTGGGGCCAAATTTATCCGATTAGCGCGTGTGAGTGATGAGCGAAGAACCGAACGAGCAAGTTCCCACCGGTGACAAAGACGGGGTCGACAAGCGCGGCATCATGACGGTCGTGGTGATCTTTGGCGGCCTCTTCTTGATGTTGCTCCTCTTCGCGGTCGTCATGATCAGCGCGTTCAGCGATGACTCGGGCATCGGAGGCGCCGACAACCAGGTCGGGATCATCGAGGTCAAAGGCCCGATCATGGAGAGCAAAAAGACCGTCGAGGATTTGCGCAAGTTCACCAAGCGCGACTCCATCAAGGGGATCGTGGTGCGCGTGGATAGCCCCGGAGGAGCCGTCGCACCGAGCCAAGAGATCTTCCAGGCGGTCAAACGCGCCTCCAAGAAAAAGCCGGTGGTCGTCTCGATGGGCAGCACCGCGGCCAGCGGCGGCTACTACATCGCGCTCGGCGCCGAGCATATCATCGCCAACTCGGGCACGGTGACCGGGTCGATCGGTGTCATCTCGCAGCTGTTCAACGTCGAGGGGCTCCTCGAGAAGGTCGACGTGCAGGTCAACACCGTCAAAACCGGGAAGTATAAAGACGCCGGCTCGCCGTTTCGCGAGTTTGGCGCCGAAGACCGAGAGTATTTCCGCGCGCTGCTCGACGATATCTACGAGCAATTCATCGAGGACGTGGCCGAAGCCCGTGGCCTCGAGTTGTCAGAAGTGCGCAAGGTCGCCGATGGACGCGTCTTCACCGGTCGCCAAGCCAAAGAGTACAAGCTCGTCGACGCCATCGGCACCTTCCAAGACGCCGTCGACTGGGTCAAAGACGAGGCCAAGATCGACGGAGACGCCAAGTTGGTCTATCCCGCCAAGGAAGACTTGGGCTTTTTGTCGCAGGTCATCGAGGGGGCGACTGACACGGTGGTCAATCAGGTGAGGTCACGCCACTCGCCGGTTGTCGAGTACCGAATGGCCCCCTGAGGCGTGTAAGCGGCGCCTCGAATATTCGCTGATCCGTTTTCGCTCCATTTCTCTGCTGTACGATTGCGAAATGACCACTCTATGCCGTCAGTCACTCTGCGCGCTCGCCATTGTCTGCGCGACAGGATTCGCCTCCACCGCCGTCGCACAGCAACCCGAGCCTGACGAGCCGGTTCCCGATGCGGCTGAACAAGATGCGGCCGAACAAGATGCGGCTGAAGAAGGTGCGGCCGAAGACAGCGGAACTCAAGAAGACGGCTCTCGCGCATCGGGCACGGCGCAGGCGGCCGATGGGCAGGGGACGTCCTTTACGCTCGACGAGCTGACGAACAAGGCGATCAACAACAGTGACCTCGTCGACGAGTACAGAGCCAAGCGCGCCAAGGCGAAGTGGGACAAGTACCGCGCCGAACATGCGTGGAGCCCGCGTATCAAGAGCACGACGTTCTTATCGGTCGTCCCCGACAACGCCGATCCGGACGAGATCAACGAAAACTTCGACGAAATCGGTTCGCTCGACATCGGTCCGTATATCCGTTCGGACCTCGAAGTGATCGTGCCGGTCTATACCTTCGGGCGCGTCGACATCGCCAAAGAGCTCGCGGAGTTGGGCGTGGACAACTCGGCGCTCGAGCTGGCCAACGCCCGCCTCGACGTCGTCTACCAGACCAAACGCGCCTATTGGGGGCTTCGCCTGTCGAACGCGTTCGCCGAGATGCTCGGCGAGGGCGACAAGATCATCAAAGAGCAACTCGAGAAGATGGAAGAGGACCGCGAATTCGGCGCGGCCGACTTCGAGATCAAGGACTTTCGCAAGCTCGAAATCTTCAGCGCCGAGGTCGACGAGCGCGTCGTCGACAACGCCAAGCTCGGCGAGGTGGCGTCAGCCGGGCTTCACTTCCTGGCCGAAATCCCCGACGACGTCGAGATCGAGCTACCCAAGCTCGATAACCTCGACTCGCCACCGAAGCTTCGCGCGAAGAAGTATTATATCGACACGGCGATGAAGCAGCGCCCCGAGATCTTGCAGCTCGACAAGGCCGTGCGTGCGCGCTCCCTCGAGAGCGAACTGGCCACCGCCGAGTGGTATCCCAACCTGTTCGCGGCGTTCACGGTGGGCGCGGGTTGGTCGACCAAAGAGACGGCTTTCCAACGCGTCTGCGCTGCAAACTCCCGCGAAGACGCCACCGAGTGCGACTTTCCCGAAGATCAATTCGAGGTCGACGGCCAAGGTCTCTACGCCGAGCCGTACGGCGATCCGCTTCACCGCTTCTCGTTGGGCATCGGCCTCGGACTTCGCTGGGAGTTCGACCCCTTCCAGCAGTACGCCAAGGTCGAGAAAAAGGACGCCCAGGTGCTCGCCATCCGCGCCCAGCGTCGCCGTGCCCAAAGCGCCATCAAACTCGAAGTACGCAAGCTCTACCAGGACGCGGCCGACTCGCTCCAAAAGATTGCCATCAACAAACGACGCATGACCGCGGCGCGCCGCTGGCGTGACCAGTTCGGCCTGTCTCGCCAGACCGGCGCCGCCGATATCGCCGACGCCGTCCAGCCGCTCCAGGCCTATTACGAAGCCCGTGCCAAGTACTTGCAGGCGGTCTTCGACTACATGGTCGCCCGTGGCGCACTCGCCAAAGCGGTGGGGGCGTACGGTTTGGGCGAGGACGGCGCGGTTTTGTCGGACTAAGCCGGCGCGATTTGTGTTCTTTGAATGAAACGGCGAGCGGGGCGTCTATCCAAACGAGCTGCTCGGCTTGTACCGATCACCCACTGGAGGTTGTTCCCATGTATCGAAAATTCCGAAAGACCCTGTCGACCGGCGTGCTTGCCGCTGCATTCATCTTGGGCGCGGCGAGCCCGGCGCTGGCCGGCCCGCCCACTGATTTCGTCAAAGAGAACGCTCAAGAGGTGGGCAAGCTGCTCCAGCAAAAGGATTCGAAGGAGCGCTACGCCAAATTCTCCAAGAAGGTCAACGAGATCATCGACTACCGTGAACTCGCCTCCCGAGCCCTCGGCGAGCACTGGAAAAAGCGCACCCCAGAGGAGCAGGAGAAGTTCCTGAGCCTTCTGCGCGAGATGATCGAGGCCAACTACGAAGGACGCCTCGCCGGCAATACGATGGGCGAGGACTACGAGATCAAGTACCTCGAGGAGAAGACGCGCGGAAACCTCGCCATCGTCAAGACGAGCGTCAAGTGGGACGAGGGCGAGAAGCCCGTCGACTACAAGCTGGTCAAGAAAGATGGCGGCTGGGTCGTCTACGATATCGTCGCCGACGACATCAGCACGCTCGAGAGCTACCGCGACGCGTACACCGACGTCATCGAGAGCGATGGCTGGGATAAGCTGATTAGCTTGATGGAAAAGAAGGTCGAGGAGCTTCGAGCTCAGAAAAAATAAGCCGACACCAGACGATGTCGGCAGAAGGGAAGCGCCCGTCAGGAATGAACACCATTTCTGGCGGGCCTTTTTTTATTGGCGGGCGTACTTTTTGAAGTCGACGCGCTTCTTTTTCATCATCGACTCGACTTCACGCACTGCCTCCAGGGCCTCTTCGTCGTCCGGAGCGAGATCCAACGAGCGCACCAGCTTCTCGTGCGCCTTCTGCATCTCGGCCTTCGACAATTTCGAGTCTTTGAGCAGGCGGATAGCCTCGTTCTTGAGGTTGTGCGCCAAAGTCTTTTCGACGTGCTCGATGGTGGGCTTGGCGCGCTGAGCGGCAACCGTATCCTCGGGGATTTTCATGAGGACTTCGCGCGCGTCGTTGTGGCGTCCCTGCTCGCTGAGTTCTTCACCCTTGAGGAGCAAGTCGCCGGCTTCCTGCTCGGCGCGCGCTTGCTGGCGAAGCTTCTGCGCTTCCTGATTGTCGGGAGCGAGGGCCAGGACCTCGTCGAACGACGAGATGGCGTTGTCCCACTCGCGCCGACGCATGTGCGACTTGCCCTCTTCGAGCATCGAAGACGCGCGGCCTTCGACCGACTCGGGCGCTGCTACGACAGCCTGCTCTCGAGGCTGCGCCTCTTGCTTGCTCTGTTTAAACCAGAACAGCGCGTAGACGATGAGTCCACCCAGAGCGAGCCCAAAGAGCACGAGCACAGCCAAACCGCCCACGAACGTCAGGTTGTTGCGCGAAGCCTTTTTGTGGGTGTACTCGCTCAGGTTGACCTGGACGTCGCCCTCGGTAAAGACGAACTCCACGTCTCCAAATTCGACGACGTCGCCTGGCTTCAGGCGTTTGCTGCCGCTCACTGAGCTGCCGTTGAGGCGGGTGCCGTTCGAGCTGCCCAAGTCGACCAGGGTATAATGATCGGCGTCGCGCACGATCTTGGCGTGCTGGCGGCTGATCGATTGGTCGCTGAGCAGGATGAAGTTGTCGTCGGTGCGCCCAATGGTGTTTTCGATCTCCGAGAGGCTGAACTCCTCGCCGGCGAACGAGTCATTGACGCGGACCAACTTGTGGTGGTCGGAGTTGTTGGAGATGAACAGGGTGTTGAGCACACTTTGGCGACCATGCTGACCAGTGGCCTTGAACTCCAGGTACAGATAGAAGTCGCCGATGCGAATCTGCGAGGCCGTCCCGAGGTCACGGCGCTGGATGACTCGTTGGCCGTCCACGATCACGCCATTGGCGCTACCCAAATCCTCGATAAAGCACCGATCGTTTTCGATGAAGATACGGGCGTGCTTTCTGCTGACGCTCGAAGAGGGGAGGACGATATCGCACTCGTCTAACCGGCCAATGACGTAAGACCCGTGGTCGAACGAAAATTGGTCGGCGATCTGAGTGTTACTGTCTTCGATGGTCAGGGTATACATGAATCCGTACAACCGAAAAAATCGGCGCCTCCGCTCGACCGGGGCAATTCAACTATCCCAGTAACCCAGACAGGTCGAGCGGAAGGCGGCCGTGTTGCTCGAAGCGCCAAACCAAAGCGCGGCTCTAGTCGCGGAAGATGTCGAAGTCGACTTCGACCCCCGCGTGACGCAAGTCCTCGTAGAAGAGGGGGATATAGCCGGTGGGGTGGAAGTTCTCCTCGTTGCCCTCGACGCGGTAGTAAAACACATCGTTGAGGCGGAAGGAATCGAGGTCGACACCCTGGACTTCGGTAATCTGGCGCACGCGGAAGCCGTTGTCGCCACTGCGGTGCACGATGACCACGAAGTCTACTGCACGGGCGATCTGCTCGCGAAGGCCTCGGGGACTGATCTCCGGATTACCCAGCAGGCAGAGGCTCTCGAGTCGCCCAAGGGCGTCCGAAGCGCTGGTGCCGTGGGTGGTGATCATGCTGCCCTCGGTGCCGCTGGCGGCCGAAGTCACCCAATCATACGCTTCGCCGCCACGACACTCGTCGACGATGATGCGCTGAGGGTGCATGGAGACGGCTGTGCGCACCAAAAACTTCAGGTCGTGGCCGGTAGCCGGGCTCGCCTCCAAGCGCACCGCCGAGGCGAGCGGAAGGTCGAGGTGGGTCGACTCCTCGACGGTCACCACACGGGTGCCCTCCGAGATCAGCCCGGCAATGGCGCCGAGCATCGTCGACTTGCCCGAGCTGGTCGGGCCGGCGACCAAGATCGAACGGCCCGATTGCACCGCTCGTCCCAAGAATTCGCTCATGCCCGGCGACAGCGTTCCGCGCCCGACGAGTTCGTCGAGGCTGGGATGGTCGGTGGGCGGCTTTCGAACGGTCAGGGCGGGGCCGTTGACCGAGAGCGGCGGCATTACCACGTGCACGCGGGTGCCGTCACCGAAGCGTACTTCGTCGGCGCCGATGCTATTGTCACGCGTGCCCAGAAGTCGGTGAGCCGCAGCCATCAGCAACTCGGGGTGGCTGAAGGCGCGCTCGGCGACGATCAGTTCGCCGTTCTTGCGCACGAGCACCTGGTCGAAGCTGTTGACGTAGATGTCCTGCACTTCGGGATCGTCGAGATACATCTCTACGGGCCCGAGGCCGACGCACTCGGTGGTGATAAGCTCGATGAGCGTATCGCGGTCAACGCGCGGGCTGACCGTATTGACGGCGTCTGCGACCTGCTGAGCAAAGTCGTCGCGGTCGGCGGGCACCGGCGGGTAGTCCAACGGAAGGTCGTCGGGATGGACGCTCTCGAAGAGCACACGCGCCACGTCGTGTTGGGCGGCGTGGAAATCAGCGTCGAATTCCGAGCGCATCTCACGCGCCGGGAGCATGCCGTCGCCCTGTGGGGCGCTGCCACTGTGACCCATCTCACGACCAACGCGTCCGCCACTTCGAGCGGGGGCGTCCGGTCGCGATGGCGCAGCGTGGTCGGGGCTGGGCGTCGGTGCATCCATTTGGATGTCGCCGCCAGCAGGGCTCGGGCCGCCAAGCGACGGCTCGGGCGTCACGCTGCCCGGACTGGAGTTGTGGCGAGGCTGAGGCTGCGACGGTGCACTTCCTGCGCTCGAGCCACGTCGAGATTGCGGTGCCGGACTCGCTCCACCCATGTCGGTGTTGTTCGGGGCCGGTTCGCCGCCAAAACCGAGGTCGTCGAAGTCGAGGGCCGGTTCGGGATCGGGCTGGTTGCGCGAGGGGGTCGAACCGCCTGCCGACGAGTGCCGTCGTTGAGGCGCGGGGCCTCCTCCGGTCACGCCAGGGGCCTGCGAATCGCCCGCCGCAAACAGGTCGTCGACTGGACCGCCGCCACCCAAACCGGAGTTGGCTGGCTGTCCCTGCGCTCCCTGATTTCTTCCGCCCGGAGGCGAGGGGGGCATCGAACCGCCACCGCCGCCACCAGGACCAAAGCCCGACTGGTTCGGGTTGGGCTGGCTGGGAGTCTGTTGGGGAGGCGAGGGCGGTGCGGCCGGCGGCTGGTTGGCCGCCTGCGGTGCCTCGACCTGAAGAATGAAATCACCGATGTAGATCTTGTCGTTCTCGGTGATGGGCTGCTCGCCGGTGACTTTGCGGCCGTTGACGTACGTCCCGTTAGTACTGTTCAAGTCGGCGATCACAAAACTGCCATCGACCAGCGCAATCCGGGAGTGCTTCTTGGAGACGTTGCCCTTGGGCAGGACAATGTCATTTCCCTTCATTCGCCCGATGGTGATCTCGGACTTGTTGAAATCGTATTGGGACTGCTGCCCGCCTTTCTCACTTATCGTGACGGTGAACATGAATGGCAGGTTCCTCTAAGGTGTGTGGAGAGTGCGAAGCATCGATGCTGGCGACTCGCGCCGAGACACACGTCTAGTAAGACGACGATTTTGAATACTAGTTTCGGCTTCAAAGCGTCGCAGAGCAAGCAGTTTCTGTCAAGAAATCAACTGCTCAGCTTTCAGGGACGGTCGCCGCCGGTGTGGAGCTCTCTTCGAGCCCGCCGGCGTCGGCGGAGTTGCCACCGTCCGATTGGGTCTCGACGACGACCTCGTCGCGCTCCTGGTCCGCCGCGCTCGGCGCGCTCTCGTCGGCCTCGACGATCGGCTCATCGGGACTAGCGAGATGACGCGGCTTGACCGGAAGGCGGTCGAAGACCGAGGCGTCCTTGGGAGCGTACTCGGGATCGTAGAGATGGCAGCGCACAAAGTGACCCGGCTCGGCCTCGATGCTGCGCGGCTCGACGTTGTCGCACGGCGCAAAACAGGCAGGGCAACGTGTATGGAAGCGACATCCCGACGGCGGGTTGATCGGCGAGGGCACGTCGCCCTTGAGGATCACTCGCGTCTTCTTGCGCTTCGGGTCGGGCACCGGGATGGCCGACAAAAGCGACTGCGTGTACGGATGCAGCGGGTTGTCGAACAAATCGTCGGTCTCGGCGAGCTCGGCGACCTGGCCCAGGTACATCACCGCGATGCGATCGGAGATATGCTTCACCACCGACAGATCGTGGGCGATGAACAGATAACTCAGGTTGAACTCTTCCTGCAGGTCTTGGAGCAGGTTGATGACCTGCGCCTGGACGGAGACGTCGAGCGCGCTGACGGCCTCGTCGCACACGATGAAGTCGGGATTGAGCGCGAGCGCACGGGCGATGCCGATGCGCTGACGCTGTCCACCGGAGAACTCGTGGGGGTAGCGCGTGATATAGGACGGCTGCAGGCCGACGCGCTCGAGCAAATTCTCGACTTTCTGGCGTCGCTCGTCGCCCGAGGCGATGCCGTGGAACTCCATCGCTTCGCCGATGATGTTCTCGATGGTCATCCTCGGGTTGAGGCTCGAGTAGGGGTCCTGGAAGATGATCTGCATCTTGCGACGCAGCGCCCGCATTTGCTCTTCCGAGAGATCGTAGATGCTGTCGTCGCGGAAGTAGACCTTGCCGCCGGTCGGCTCGAGCAGGTTGAGTAGCGTGCGCCCGGTGGTCGTCTTGCCACAGCCCGACTCTCCGACGAGCCCGAGGGTCTCGTTGGGGAAAACGTCGAAGCTGACGCCGTCGACGGCTTTGACGTCACCCACGTGCCGGTTGAAGATGCCCTTTTTGATAGGGAAATACTTCTGCAGGTTCCGAACGCGCACCAGGGGTTCGCGGTCGGTGTTGGCGGACATCTTCGGGTTTTCTTTCTTGAGTGCAGTACTCATCGTTGTGTCGCTCTGTTGGGGCGCGTTCATTTTTCGCGACGCCAAACCCCGAGGCGAGCCTCGGAGCTGCACCGGCGCGTGCTCCGCGGGCAGCAAGCAGCCGCTCCGCCTGTGATCATCCGACCTTTCCGACCGATCCGTTCATCGAGGAGAGGAAGTCATCCGGGTTGGCCTTTTTGCCGCCGGGTTTGGGGCCGGTCTTCTCTTTGGTGCCTTCGCGGACTTCATCGGCGTACCAACAGGCCGAAAAGTGGCCTTCTTCCTGGCTCTTGATCGGCGGAAGCTCGCTGCACTGGTCGGTGGCGAACTCGCAGCGCGAGCGGAAGCGACAGCCGGCAGGGAAGTCCTGCGGCCGAGGGACCATGCCCGGGATCACGTACAGACGGTCGGGGCGGCCGGCGTGGGCGACGTCGACCTGCGGCAGGCTGCTGAACAGCCCGATGCTGTAAGGGTGCGACGGCTTTTCGTACAGCGTCTCGGCCGAGCCGTACTCGGCGATGCGGCCGGCGTACATAACCGCCACGTCATCACAGATCTCGGCGACGACGCCCAGATCGTGGGTAATGAACAGAATCGACATGCCCATCTCGTCCTGAAGCTCTTTGAGCAGGTCGAGGATCTGGGCCTGAATCGTCACGTCGAGCGCGGTGGTCGGCTCGTCGGCGATCAAGAGCTTGGGCTCGCACACCAGCGCCATCGCAATCATGGCGCGCTGCTTCATGCCGCCCGACATCTGGTGCGGGTACTCGTCGATACGCTTTTTGGGGGCGGGGATACCGACCCGATCGAGCATGTCGATGGCGAGCTCGCGCGACTCTTTGTAGGTGCGGTCTTGGTGCAACTGGATCGCCTCGATGATCTGGTTGCCGATGGTGTAGACCGGGTTGAGGCTGGTCATCGGCTCCTGGAAGATCATCGAGATGTCGTTGCCGCGCACCTTGCGAAGCTGCTTCTCGCTGTACTTCGTCAGGTCGTTGCCCTCGAAGAGGACTTCGCCGCCGACGATCTTGCCGGGAGGCTGCGGAATGAGCCCCAAGATGCTCAGCGAGGTCACCGACTTACCCGAGCCCGACTCACCCACCAGACCGAGCGTCTTGCCGCGCTCGATGGTGAAGCTCACCCCGTCGACCGACGGAAGAACGCCGTCGTCGGTAAAAAAGTAGGTGCGCAGATCTTTGACCTGCAGGATCGGGTCGTCAGCGGCGGCTGCGATTTTATTATCTGCCATAACAGCTTACTTGCGGAGTTTCGGGTCGATGGCGTCGCGGACGCCTTCACCGACCAAGTTCAACAGACTGACGGTGACGAAAATTGCGAATCCGGGGGCCAAGATCAGCGCCATCTGGCCGGTCTCGCGACCGGTGGTCAGAATCTGTCCCCAACTGGGCGCCGTGGGGGGGCCGAGACCCAAGAAGCTGAGCGAGGCCTCGATGAGAATCGCGCCGGCCACGCCGAACGTCGCGGCCACGAGCACAGGGCCGAGCGAGTTTGGCAGGATATGCCGGAAAATGATGCGTCCCTGCTTGAGACCCATGGCCTTGGCAGCCTGGACGAATTCTTGGTTCTTGAGGCGCAGGAACTCGCCGCGCACCAGTCGAGCCACCTTGGTCCAGCCAGTCAGGCCGATGATGACCATGATGTGGAAGATGGACGGGTCGTCGATGAAGCCGCGAATCGTCAGAATCAAAAAGAAGGTCGGGAAGCAGAGCATCACCTCGATCATGCGCAGGATGACCGAGTCGATCTTACCGCCGAAGTAGCCGGCCAAGCTGCCCAGAATGGCGCCGATGGTCACGTAGATGCCCACGGCGACCACACCGATGGTCAGCGAGATACGCGTGCCGTACAACAAGCGGGTGAAGACGTCGCGTCCCTTACGGTCGGTGCCCAGCCAGTGCGTCCAGCTCGGATCTTGTTGGACCGCTTGGAGGTCGATGTCGCGATACGAATACTCGACCGGCGGGAAAATCGCGCTGACGCCGTCCATCTCGCTCAGACCCACATAGTCGACGTAGGGCAGGCTGAACCCGCTCATGAAGACGACGATACAGACCACCAGCAGGACGAGCGCGGCGATCATGCCGTAATTCCGCCGCTGGCGTCGGTAGACCTTCTTGTCGGTGGTATCGGCTGCGAACTTCTTGAACAAAAACCACCCACCGAAGGCGAGCGGCAGCCCGAAGACGAGCACGTTAAAGAAGATGTCGACGCCGCTCTCGTAGAAGTTGGCGTCGAACAGCGCGGCGAACCAGGGAAAATGCACGCCCTGGGCGGTCGCCGGCCCGACGCCTTCAGGCACCGAGATATAAAACGGCACGTTGGCCGCGAAGACGGGCGCATAGGTGGCAACCAGGAACAAAATCCCGATGCCGTACAGGCTCACCAGACTGGTCGGGTACTTTTGAAACTGTCCCCAGACGATCTCACCGTACGACTTGTACTGCGGACGCGGTGGCTTGTTGTTGGCTGTTTCTTGGGACATCTCGTTTTAACACAATCGGGTTGTGAATAGGACGTCGGCGTCGGCCGCCTGTTGGCCAGGCGGCCGTACGTCGCGCTCAGTCGAAGCTGATGCGCGGGTCGACCACGGCGTAGCTGATATCCGACAGAAGGATGCCAATCAGGGTCAGCACCGCCGAGAAGAGGGTCAACGCCATGATGGCGTTGTAGTCCTTCAGGAAGATGCTGTTGAGCATATACAGGCCCATGCCGGGGATATTGAAGACGAACTCGAGGACAACCGAGCCGCCGATCAGTGCCGGGAGCAGGGTGCCCAGGAGCGTCAGAATCGGGATCATGCCGTTACGCACCGCGTGCTTGATGATGACCATCGGCTCGGACAGTCCCTTGGCGCGGGCGGTGCGGATATAGTCGGCGCGGATGACGTCGAGCAGGCCGCTCCTTGCGTAGCGGCTCAAGCTGGCGAGCGCGCCGTAGGTCAGGCAGAAGACCGGCAAGACCATATGGTAAGCCACGCTCGTGACGTGCTCCCAGGTGGTCATCGAGTCGACGTTATTGCCCTCGAAACCGCCGGTGGGGAACCACTCGAAGGGGTTGCCAGTAGTGAACCACTGCAGCAAGAGCACCGCCGTGAAGAAGCTGGGCAGGCTGTAGAGCATGAACAGGACGACCGTGACCACTTGGTCGGCGGTAGTGTGTTGCTTGTAGGCGCTCCACACGCCAAGGGGCACACTGATGAGGTAGGCAAAGAAGATCGAGAAGAAGCCCAGCACGATGGAGACCTTCATCTTCTCGATCACCTTCGGCAAGATGGGCTGCTTGTCGACATGGCTGATGCCGAAGTCAAAGTTGAGCAGGTTACCCCAGTACTTGGCAAAGCGCGTGTCGCTGACCGTGATCCAGAACTTCTCACCGAGATCGTAGTCAAACCGCTCGGCGTGCTCCTCGAGCCACGGCCCCCACTTCTCGTCGAGCAACTCGTTGACTTGAGTCGCGGAGACGTCGGCAGGGAGAGTCCAGCCCTGAATCTTCTGGTTTTCGGCATAAGCCTTTTTGTTGAACGCGCGGTCCTCGTCCGACTGCTTGTCACTGAACTCGTTCTTGAGGTCGAGCTGGGCGTTGATGGCCAATTGGTCGATCGCCAGCAGGCGCACGTCGAGACGGTCGGACTTCTGTGCGATCGCGTAGAGATGAGGCACGATATACTCGCCCCAATCCTCGATGGTGTCCCGCGCGTCGATGACCTTGCCCGACTCGGGCTTCTCGGAGGCCGAAATGCAGTTCTCCGGCTTGGCACCTTCGTCCGGGCACACCGGCAGCTGTTGGTCGGCCAAAATCTCCAGGCGCTGCTTCACCTCGTCGGTATCGATATTGTACCGGAAGTTGAAGAAGACGGGCTTGTCGAAGTTGAACTGCTCTTTGAAGATTCGATAGCTCTCTCGAGCCTCGGCACCCTGAGCCGATTCGGCTCCGGTCGAGCCCGCTTGACCCTGGCTGGGTTTGCCGGGAGCAAGCTGGAGAACCCCGAACACCACCAATACGATGATGAAGAGGGTAGGAATCATCAGCAGGATGCGCTTGACGATATACGTCGTCATGGCCTGTGTCGTCTTTCTTGGGTGAAGTCAGTCGGCGCGGGCTCATCCCAAAGAGGCGAGCCCGCGCCGACGCTGTGTCCGAGCGCGGCTTGTCTCCAAAGAAGGACGAGACCGCGCACCGTCCGTTACATCAATCGTTCGAGTCTTGCGCGCTCTCTTCGATCCACCAGGGGATGGAGAGGTCCTGGGGACGAAGCTTCTGGAAGTACACGTTCTCGAGGCGCGGGTTCCAAGCGTAGGCGGTGCGCAGCTGGAAGAAGAACGTGTAGGGCTGCTCTTCGTGCAAGATCATGTGGAACTCGCGAAGCAGCTCGAGGCGCTTGTCCTCGTCGAAGGTGGTACGCAGCGTCTCGATGATTTCGTCGGCGCGGTCGTTGCGGAAGCCCACACGGTTCGAGCCCTTCGGCACGTCCGCCTGGCTCGAGTGCCAGATCTGGTAGGGGTCCATCGACCAGCTCAGGCCCCAACCGCCGGTGAAGGCGTCGAACTTGCGCTCGTCCATCTTCTTCTGCATCAGCGACCAGTCGACCGGCTGGGGCGTCATGATCACGCCAATCTTACGCAGGTCTTCCTGGAACACCGACAGATAGCTACGGGTGCTCGGCTTGTTGTAGGCAAGGATCGTGAAGCGGAAGTCCTTCTTCTTGCCATCGATCATCTTGTCGCGCACGCCGTCGCCATCAGTGTCCTTCCAGCCGGCTTCTTCGAGTAGCTTGCGCGCCTTGTCGAGGTCGTAGTCGTACATCTCGACCTTGGGGTTGTTCGCCGGGTGTCCCGGCAGGAAAGAGCCGGTAAGAGGCTTTCCGAGGCCGCTGAGCACGTTCTTGATGATGCCCGGGCGGTTGAGGGCGTGGGTCATCGCGCGGCGGACGCGCTTGTCGGAGAAGAGCGGTTTATCGGCGTTCCAACCGAAGTAGTAGTAGACGGGACGGTCGACGACTTTGTGCTCGAGCTTGCCGTCATTGAACGGGCTATCGGGCCCGCCGTTGAGGACCTCTTGACGATAGACGGGCGGGGGAAGCTCGGTCAGGTCGAGCTCGCCGCCTTTGGTGCGCAGGTACGCGGTGTTCGGGTCCTTGATAATCTGGTACTCGATCTCTTCGATGGGCGGCTTGGTGTCCCAATAATTCTCGTTACGCTCCAGCAAGATTCGCTTATCCTGCTCGATCGCCTTGAGGGCATAGGGGCCGGTGCCGATGGGGTACCGCGATGCCCAATGGTTGTTGAAGCGCGTGCCCAACGACTCCTTGGGGATGTCCTCGCCGGTCTCGGTCTTCGTATAGATCCACTTGGGCAGCGGGGTGCCAACGATGGTGAATTCTTTGGACTGGTGAGTCTTCTTCTTCCAATAGACCTTCAAGGTGTAGTCATCGACGACTTCGACCCGGTCGAGATCTTGGAAGTAGCTCTTGATAGCGCCCGCCTGGACCTGCGGGTTCTTGATCATCTCGAAGTAGAACGCCGCGTCTTCGGCGGTGAACTTACGCGGCTCTTTGAGCCAAGCGTACTTCTCTTGGGAAAAGTCGACGTTGGGCACATGCCAGTAGACGTCGTCACGGAAGTGAAGGGTGTACTCGGTGAAGTCGTCGTTGACTTCGATCTTGTAGGCGAGCTCCGGAACGAACTTATCCGGGTTCTCCTTATCGCGTGACACGAAGGTGTTGTGCGCGTAGGTCGCGATCTCCTGGACGTCGGCGCCGTTCTCCGTCAGCCAGTTGAAACCCTTGGGCGTGCTGCTCATATAACGACGCAGAGTGCCGCCGGATTTGGCATCGGCGGGCACCAGTGGCTTGGTCGGTGCCTCCAAGATATTGTCGGGATCGTTCAGCGCCGCGGCATACTTGCCGTTGGCTTGGCCCGCGCCGCTGGCTTGGCCGCTGACGGTCACGCCGCGCTCGAGCTGCTTGAGGATCTTACTGTTGGTCTCGGACATCGCGTCGAGCTTCTGGCTCAATTTGACGATGTCCTCCTCGGCGCTATTGGTCTGCACGACGTTGAAGATCGTCAGCAATGCCAAAACGACGAGAGTTACGATCAGTGCAATGGTTGCTTTGAACGTTCTCGGCATGGAACTCGGGCTCGTCTACGGATTATGGGGGAAACTCGCGAGGGTCGTCGGCTAAATCTGGAGGTCTGTCACGACGACGTCGCGGCGTCTTCACTCAGCGTTTCCAAAGTCGCCGTACACTACAAAGGCGCGACCGATAGTGTCAATAAGGCTGGCGACCCCAACTGCAACTGGGGGTCGAGGACGTAAATTCCCTTCAGATACAAGGGGTTGGGTGCGCTTTCGGGGCTATTTTCGCGCCGATCGGGTCTCATTTCCCAGTCGATGCAGGAATTCAGCGAGGTCGCAAAGGGGAATATCGACCGGACAAATCTCTTCGAGTTCGTCACAACCGCACGCTTCGATCGCTTCAGCCGAAGGGATCGCGAGTTCGGCCTGGGAGAGATCGCGCATGGAGCTTTCGGCCAATAGCTGCGGCCCAACGTGGCGGTTCTCCGGGATCACCGACAACTCGGCGCACGCCGCTTCGCACAACCCGCAGCCGATGCACGACTGCCATTTGGCGATCATCTCTCGCTCTCGCGCGCTCAGCGGGGTGAGGCCTTCGGTCTCGAAGTTGTCTTTGACGCGATCGATCCCACCGGGGCGGTACAAGAAGAGAAACTTCTTGGTCAGGTGCAACAAAAGGTGCCAGGCGAGCAGGATATAGGCGTGGAGTTTTCTCACGATGTCATCTCCTCGCGTGAAGCGGCGATCCCCAAATACTCGAGCGCGAAGAGCGCGGCCAAGCGTCCGCTGATCAAATCGACGCCCATGGTGGTGCCATCCCAGATGGGGTTGAACCCGGCGAGCAGACGTCCCGCGGCGAACACATTGTCGACCGCGGGGGCGCCGTTCAAGTCGAGTGGTCGCAGGGTCTCGTCGGTGGCGACTCCAGCGCGAAAGAGGGGGTGATCACCCCAAGGAAGCTCCTCGAGGAGCCGTGGGGGCCATGCTTCCTCGGGATTGCGGATGGGACCGCCGTCGAGCCACAGGTCGACGCCGAAAATCGGTTCGCGAAGCGGAGCCGAGCCGGGCAGACCTCGGCCGATCCAGCGTCCAGTGGCCAGGATGACGGCGTCGGCCGACACGGTGTCAGACACCGTGTTGACGGCGCGCGCACTGCGATTCTCCACGGCCGCCGATACAGCGCGCGCCGAGACAACCTCGAGTGCATTGCGCGAGCGCAAATAGCGATCGAGGCGCCAGCCATGGATCGAGTTGCGGGCGGCAGCCGATTCGGCGACGCGGCAAGAGAGCACGTCTTCGAGGGCACCGAAGATCTCGACGTGCTCGGTCCAGGATCGCCCGAGACAAGGCGGCAAAGTCAGCAGATCGATGCCATGGGCGTCGACACTCTGCTCGAGCGCAGCGGCAAATGTGCCGGGGGCGTCTTCGAGCGCCGCCGCCAGTTGCGTGGCGACCTTGACCGAGTGCGAGGAGGCACCCGGTAGACTAGACAGGGGTGCGGCCTCGACCACTACGGCCGTGTCGGGCCGCGTCGAGTTCAACGCATCGACGAGCCGAGCGGCGCTCCAATCAGCAAGCGCCGGGCAGGCCACCACACCGACGCGCTCACCGGCGGTGATCGCCGACTGGCGCGTGGAGGTCGCGACGATGTCGGCAGAGTAGGGCGCGGCGTAAGCTGTCGGGAAGACCACCTCTTCGTCGACGCGCTCGATGCCCGCGTAGTCCAAGGACCGCAGGGCGCTCTTCAAATGCGCGCCGACCTCAGCACGAGAGAGCCCCCAGCGTGCGTATGGGTGGAACGGACGGCGACGTGACAGCGCCGCGAAGCGCTCGTCGCGGTCGGTCGTCAGTGTTTGCACGACGCGCTCGGCGGCTTCGACGGAGCCTGCCGACTGCGGCAGCAGACTGCCGGCGGGGCCGAAAGCTTGGCCGAGACCGCTCCAGAGGGCGGTCGCGCCGGGGCTTTGAGGGTGAATCATCAGCGCGTCGGCGCCGCTTCGGCGAATCGTTTCGGCCGCGGTGAACGCGGCCAGGCCCCCACCGATGATGGCGACTTGGGTACTGCGGGTGCTCACGCCGACTCCCTGGAACTGGCTTTCTCGACCTGTGTGGCGACCGCGCTCGTTTGTGCGGCCGGCTCGTTGAACAGGGCGGTTGCATCGGCGCCCAGCGCGCCACCGGCTTCGAAGAACCACGTTTGGCCGACCATTTCGGCGGCGAGTTGCTCGTCGCGCTCGATGCCCTCGCGGTCTTTCCAACGCGCTCGCTGGAAGGAGAGGGCGACGTCGAAGCGGTCACGCTGGGAGAGGCCTTTCTCGTCACAAAAGATCTCGGCGGCGTGCAGCGTGGCGCTCCATCCACCGTCGAGGCCTTGGCCCAAGCGGCTTCGGCGCTTGCAGTCGTCGAGCGTGGCGACCATCTCGTCGCGCATGACGTAGCGAAGCTCCGCCTCGGTGACCGGCTCGGAGGGGTCGACGATGGTGGTCCACTCCGGGTTCTTGCGCATCATCGCCAAGATCTGGTCGGAGCGTGAGCCATGGCGGTACAGAATGCGCCCTGCAGCATATTTGCCCAGGCCAACCTCTTCGAAGGCGTCGGTCGTCAGGTCGTGCGCCTCGCCGCCCGGAAGCGCCTCCAGGTGGGTGCGGCACTCGGCCTCGATGCCGAGCTTCTGGCAGATCTCGTCGACGGCATGCTCGCTCATCAATCGGTAGGCGGCGAGCTTGCCGCCGGCGATCGACATGAAATTCGGGACGCCTTCGACTTCGTGGTCATACACTGCGTGGTCGCGCGACAGTTGGCTCTCGTACTTGTTGTCGTCGTACAGCGTCGGCCGGCAGCCCACCGTGGTGTCGATGATGCGGTACTTGTCGACGCTCGGAAAGACAGGTCGGATGCCGTCGAGCAGGTATTTGACCTCGTCCTCGAGGACCGGGATGTCGTCGAGGTCGCCCCAGTAATCGTCGTCGGTGGTGCCGATGTAGGTGACGTTCTGGTGCGGGGCGATGAAGATCTGGCGGCCGTCGATGGCGTCGGCGATGATGGCGTAATTCGTCACGCGGCCGGCCAAGAGCAGGTGGATGCCCTTGCCTGGGCGCACGCGGCACATCTCGGCGCCGACCTTGTTGGCCGTCTTCTCGGCCCAGGCGCCGGTGGCGTTGAAAGTGATTCGTCCATACACCTCGCGCTCACCGCCATTGACCCGGTCGCGTACCCGCACGCCGCGCACGGCGCCGCGTTTGTCGGAGCTGCCGTCATCACGCAAAAAGCCGACCACCTCGTGGTAGTTGTGCACGTCGGCGCCACGCTCTTTGGCGTCTTGGACGTTGATGAAGGTGAGTCGAGGCGAATCGATCCCCCATTCGTCGGTGGTCACCGCGCCGATGATGTGCTCGGGGAGGCCGGGCTCGACGGCCAAGGCCTCTTGCTTGGTCAACCGGCTGTGGGGCGCGCCGCCCTTGAGGGGCGCGTAGCGGTCGTAGGTGTCAAAATACACCTCCGCTAGCTCGAGCATGACGCGGTTGCTGAAGTTGTTGGGCCCCACAGGGAACAAAAAGGGCACCCGAAACAGCAGATGCGGCGCGATCTTTTGGATAAGCCCCGAGTCGTAGCACGACTTCTTGGTGACGGTCGGGTCTTGCTCGAGATAGCGCACGCCCCCGTGGATCATGCCGCTCGACGCCCAGGTGGCGCCGGTCGAGAAGTCGTTTTTCTCGAAGAGCGCGACCGACAGGCCGCGCATGACGGCGTCGCGGGCGATGCCCGCGCCATTGATACCGCCGCCGATGATGACGAGGTCGTAGGGGTTTTGGGGAGTTCCGAGAGCCATGTCTGCCTTGCGCACATGCAAAGTCTCCTCCCCGCCCGCAGGGCAGGGGAGGACTAAGGAGGGGCGTCCTCTTCCACGTAGCGCAAGCGAAGTGGAGGAGGATTCAGGAGGAGGAAATCAAAGCCGGCATGGAGTCCTCTCCCTCGGTCCCTCTCCACTCCGCTTTGCTTCGTGGAAAGGGAGGCCTCACCTTGGTCATCTGCCTCCCTGCGCTTCGCTTCGGGTGGAGAGGAAAAGGTTGCTTAGTCGTCCTCTTCGTCCAATTCGACCTCGAGGTGCAACTCCTCGAGTTGATCTTCGCCGACCGTGCTGGGCGCGCCGGCCATGATGTCGGCGGCCTTCTGGGTCTTCGGGAAGGCGATGACGTCGCGGATATTGCTGCGCCCGGTCAGGATGCTGACCAGTCGGTCCATGCCGAAGGCGATGCCACCGTGCGGGGGAGGACCGTACTGGAAGGCGTCCATCAGGAAGCCGAATTTGTCGCGCGCCTCCTCCTCGGAAAACCCGAGGATGTCGAAGATCTTCTCCTGAATCTCCTGGCGGTGGATACGAATCGAGCCGCCGCCAACCTCCGAGCCGTTGAGCACCAGGTCGTAGGCCTGCGCGTAGGCTGCTTCGGGGTTGCCTTCGAGCAACTCGAAGTCCTGCGGACGCGGGCTTGTGAACGGGTGGTGCATCGGGTGGAGTTGGTCCTCCTCTTCGTCGTACTCGAACAAGGGGAACTCGGTGATCCAGACGAACTCGAATTCGCCGGCCACTTTCAGCCCGAGGTCGTCACCCAACTTGTCGCGCAGGTGGCCCAAGCTGTTGTTGGCCACCTTGCGGTCGGCAGCGACGATCAGGAGCAGGTCACCCGACTCGGCTCCGAACTTCGCTTGGATCGTCTCGCGGTCCTCTTCGTCGAAGAAGCGCGAGATGGGACCCGACCAGTCGTCCTCTTTGACCTTCGCCCAGGCCAAGCCTTTGGCGCCGTAGACCTTGGCGTGGTCCTCGAGGGCGTCGATATCCTTGCGGCTCAGCGCGTCCGAGCCACCGGGCACGCAAATACCTTTGACCGCGCCGCCGCTCTCGACGGTGCCCGAGAAGACTCGGAAGTCGGAGTCGGCGACCTCGTCGCTGATGTCGACCAATTCGAGGTCGAAGCGAAGGTCGGGGTCGTCGACGCCGAAGCGCTCGATGGCCTCCTCATAGCTTAGACGCTTGAACTCGCTTGGAAGTTGCACGTCGAGCACGTCGTCGAAGATCGCGCGCACCATGCCTTCGCAGATATTGATGACGTCGTCGGGGGTGACGAACGACATCTCCATATCGATCTGGGTGAACTCGGGCTGGCGGTCGGCGCGCAAGTCCTCGTCGCGGAAGCAGCGAACGATCTGGAAGTAGCGGTCGAAGCCCGAAACCATCAACAACTGCTTGAACAACTGCGGCGACTGCGGCAGCGCGTAGAACTTGCCCGGGTTGACGCGGCTGGGCACCAGGTAGTCACGTGCGCCCTCGGGCGTCGAGCGCGTCAAGTAAGGGGTCTCGAACTCGAGGAAGCCGTTCTCGCACAGATAGTTGCGCACGATCTGATTGACGCGGCTGCGCGTGATCATCGCCTCTTGGAGCGGCTCGCGCCGAAGGTCCAAGTAGCGATACTCCAACCGGAGCATCTCGTTGGCGTCGGTGTCCTCGCGGATCAGAAAGGGCGGGGTGTCCGACTTCGAGAAGATATGGATATCGGTGGCCATCACCTCGACCATGCCGGTCGGAATCTCGGTGTTGGCGTTATCCCCGCGGCTCACGACCTTGCCTTTGACGCCGATGCACCACTCCGAGCGCAGGCTGTCGGCCTCGGCGAACTTCTCGTCACCCATATGCGGGTGGAAGCGCACCTGGGAGATGCCGCTGCGATCACGCAGATCAACGAAGATCATGCCGCCCAGGTCGCGGTGCTTGGCGACCCAACCGAACAAAACGACTTCATCATCGATGTGCGACTCACGAAGGTCGCCACACATGTGCGTGCGCTGATGCTCTTCCAGAAACGAGGCCACTGTCTTCCTCCGAATCGTGTTCTAATTAGTCATTGACGCCGCGCGTCATGCGGCGGATTGGCGAATAAATCACGCGTGCCGGTGCATGTCAACGAGTCGCTCCAGTCTGGCTCTCGATCTTTGTCTCGGCAGCTGCCGTACCTAGGTTCGAGCCCAGTTACCCACAGTTTAAGCACCCCGATTCAAACGACGGAGGCGCCCCATGGCGAAAGCCACAGCGAAGACGCGCCAGACCGATGTGGTCATTGTCGGCGGCGGCCTGGCCGGGCTGACCGCAGGCATCGGTCTGCAGCGCGAAGGCCTCGATGTGGTGGTACTCGAAAAAGACAAGCGCTTGGGCGGACGCGCTCAAAGCTGGACCGATGAGACCACCGGCGACCCGGTGCATATCGGCCCGCATATCTTCCTGACCGAGTACCCCAACATGTTCAAGCTGTTGGACCTGTTGGGGACGCGCGGCGACATCGTCTGGGAGGACGAGCACTTCATCGTGCTCGCCGATGGGTCCGAGCGACTGGTTCAGGAGCAATACCCGCTGCCTGCGCCGTTTCACTTCGCCCCGACGATGATGGCCGACCCGCGGGCGCGGACCCGCGACAAGTTGTCGAATCTGGCCGTCACCCTGTACGCCATGCAGATGGACGAGCGCGACGTGATGCGCCTCGACGGCATGAACGCCTACGCCTTTTTGCGGCGCATGGGGGTGACCAAGGCGTATATCGACCAGTTCTGGTCGTTTGCGTGCATGGCGATCATGAACGTGCCCATCGAGGTCTGCTCGGCGGGTGCTCTGATGCGCTTTTTCCAGAAGTTCATCGGCTATGACACATTCTCCTTCGGGTTTCCCGATGGTGGCCTGGGCGACTTGTTTGCGCCGGCGGCCAAGCAAGAGATCGAGCGCGCCGGTGGAGAGGTGAGGCTTCGCACCGAGGTGTCGCGACTGCGCGTGGAAGGCGAACGTGTGGTCGGCGTCGAGCTCGCCGACGGCACGACCATCGAGGCGAAGCACACCGTGGCGGCCGTCCCACCGCAAGTGTTGCGGAATCTAGGCCCGAGACAGTGGATGGGCGAGTACGAATGGTACCGCGAACTGGTCCACTTCCATCCGTGCCCGTACGTGAGCGTCTTTTTGTGGTTCGACGAAAAGATCACCGACCTGCGCATGTGGGCGCGCACACACTCCCCGGACGACCTCAACTGCGACTTCTACGACCTCTCCAATATCCACACCGGCTGGAGAGAACGTCCGTCGGTAATCTGCAGCAACATCATTTATTGTCACCGCACTGACGGGATGACTGACGAAGAGATCGTGCGCCACACGGTCGCCGAGATCGCCGAGACCCATCCGGCCGCGTCGATGGACCACCTCGAGCACTACGTCGTCAATCGAATCCCGATGGCGATTCATTGCCCCTATCCGGGCACCGAGAAGCGGCGGCCCGTGACCGATCCGGGGGTCGAGGGGCTGGTGCTGGCGGGCGACTTCGTGCGCACCGAACTCCCCTCGTCGATGGAGAGCGCGGTGTGCTCGGGGTGGATGGCCGCCGAAAAGATCCTCGAGCAGCGCGGCCACAAAAAGCAACTCCACGTCGAACACCGAGACCTCGACGGGCTGACCGGCCTCATCAGCCGCACGGCCAAGCTCTTTCCGACCAAAGGCGCACAACGCATCATCCACGGGATGCGCCGAACGCTCGACGAGACGCCCCTTCTAACGCGGCCGGCTGACCCAGTTAACAAGTGAACGAGTAAAGAAGTGAATGAGTAAAAAGTGAATGAGTAAAAAGTGAATGAGTGAACACAAAGCTCGGTGAATCGAATGCTCGCTGAATTGACGCGCCGCGTAACCCAACCAATTCGCAGGCCCATCGAAGGCTTGAAGAGCCTGTTGGTGGGCCTGCCGATCGCCGAGTTGCGCGAGCTCGCCGCATCGCCCGGCGAGTTGAAGAACTTGGCTCACTTGCAGTGGTCGTTCTTCAACTTTCGTTATCTTCTGCCCGTTTTGTTTGCGCGCCACTTGCGCCTATTCGACGCGCTCGACGACACGCCGCTCCGCGTCGACCAGCTCGCCGAACGCTGCGCAATGCATCCCGAAGCGGCCAAGACTTTGGTGCGCGTGCTCGAGGCGCAAGGGATTTTGACCGTTGACGACGAGCAGGTGGCTTTGTCTGCCTACGCCGGCCAGTTTCTCGCTCCCTCGGCATCGGCAAGCCTGTTGCCGGTGGTCGACCTCTTGCTCACCTACACCCTTAGCTTCTCCGAAATCGCCAACAGCCTGCGAACGGGGCAGACGCCCGACGCGCTCGACGTGCGCGGCGACGACGAGACGACCGACTCCATCTTGCAGGCCGTCAACTCCCACATGGCTCAAGCCGCCGGCGAGTTGTTCGCCCGGGCAAATCTGCCACAGATTGAGTCGCTAATTGTCGGTTCGATGGGGGTGAGCTTTAGCGCCGAGTTGATGCGCCGTCACAAAGAGGCGCGCGTAACCTACGGCTGCTTGGAGCACCTCGTGCGGCGCATCCCCGAACTTCGGCGTCAGTACGATGTCGACCCGACGCGCGTCGACGGTATGCACTCGCACACCGGCGAACCCGGTGATGATAGGTGGGGGAATGAAGCCTACGATCTCGTCTTTTTGACCCGAAAGATGATCCTCGACCCGCAGGCCCACGTGGGGGAGAAGTTCGCGCGCAAAGCGCTCGACGTTCTAAACCCCGGAGGAGTCGCTGTCTTCTGGGAGGCAGTTCATCCAGACCGCGGACCCAGTCCACTCCCGCTCGCCCTCGAGACGGTCTTCGATCTTGGGATGAGCCCGTCCGCGCCGCTCAAGACACGGTCGAGCTTCTCGCAAACCCTGCGCGAGATTGGCTTCGATGAAATCAACTTCGTCGCCTGCCTCGGGGGCACGACCACCTTCGCTATCGCGCGCAAGCCCAATTAGCTAGAACGCGCTCTGCATCCTGTGGCGGCGCAGTAGAGCGAACAATGAGAGTCCGGCCACCACGGCGCCGACTACCAGGTGATTCCACATCGACCACTGGGACTGCCAGACGCCAAGCACGAACGGGGCCACGAATATCCAGAGGCCGAACAGCAGGTTGACCCACTCCTCCCAAAGCCGCGGGCGCGACAGTGCAATCAGGGAGACGAGCATCAAACCGGCGCCGCACACGTAGTGATTGGTCGACGCAGCCACCGGCATTCCCTCCCAGATCATTGGAATGCTGAAGAACCACGCTCCCGCTATCAGGTTGAGCCCGTCGGCCCATTTGGTATCGCCTTGCATCGTCGACCTCCTCGGCACAACTCCTCACACGTAACTGAAACCTAAGATCGGGTGGTCGACCAACAATGTTGGCGCACCTTCTTGACTTGGAAGTCGTGCGGGTGATGTTCTCAGCCTCGACCCGAGGGGGAATGTGGTTAATCGTGGGCTCCATGTGTTTAGGAAGCGACCCAGGAATGTGATGATGAGAGTATTTTCGAGCGCGTTGGCGCCGAGTTGTTTGATACTTCTGCTGGCTGGCTGTGCCAGCTCTCCGTACCAGTTACCGGCACCGCCACCGCAAGACGAGCAGCGCGATGTCGCCGCCGATCCGGCGGCGCAGGCCGAACTGGAGCGCAAGAATTACCTGCAGGCCCGCGCCTCTCTGCTCGACCTGTATAAGCTGCTCTCCGACGGGAGCTTCGACGAGGCCGAAGCGTTGTTGAGTCAGCAAACCCGCGACTTTTTGGCCTACGGCAACCAAAACGCCGACGCGGCGGGGGCGCTGGCCTCCGGCACGCTCGCACTTCCCGACGGGCGCACCGTCGAGTTCGAGCCGGTCGAGTTTCTGCTCGGCGGCGAGGTCCGCCAGATCGAGGACACGGTCGAGGGAGCCGACGAGCACGAGACCCCGCGTCGGCGAGAGCTTTTCGTGGTCGACGCCAACGGCGAGCCCCAGAAGGTGGTCATGATCTTGGAAGGCGGCCAGTGGGTGCTACATCGCACCGCCATCAATGCGGGCGAGGAGTAAATGACTATGAATGCACCTCCTCGAGAAAATACGTCTCTGGAGAGCACCGAAAGCTCGCCCAAAGTCGCCTCTGACAAACTGGTACAGACTCGTCCCGAGAAGAAAGGGGGCGGGCTGGTCTACAACCCACTTATTCGCCCCAGCGGCCAGGCACGCTACGAGATCCGCGGCCAACTTGAAGACAAGAGCTTGATCGCCTGGGGGTTCTGGGGTGGATTGCTCGTCTTTGTCGTGACTGTATTGCTCATTTTGAGTGCCCAGTCGGTCTACAATGTCTGGGATATTCTGTGGGCCCTCGTCGCGCTCTCCTTCGGTGTCTTTCTGTATCGCTACGGCCGCAAGTCCTCGCTTCGCGAAGAGGTGCTGTGTGAGGTCGACATCGAGCGCCAGCAGTTGGCTTGGCCGACGGCCCCAGGCGCAGGCGAACTGGCGTTACCGTTCGAAGAGATCACCGAGGTCGTCTTCGGGATGACTGATTACCCTCTCTCCGAGAGTCGCAGCGACGTGCACGTCCATGCGTTCACGTTGCTGGTGCGCGACGCCGACGACCGGTTGATCCCGATCGTCGAGGCGACACCGAACAAAGAAGAGGCGCATACGATCGCTAAGATTTTGGGCAACGAGCTGCAGATGCACATCTCGTATGTGGGCAAGGGGATTCAGTAGGGAAGCAAAGGAGCAAAGGAGCAAAGGAGCAAAGGAGCAAAGGAGCAAAGGAGCAAAGAAGCAAAGAAGCAAAGAAGCAAAGAAGCAAAGGAGCAAAGGAGCCACCGCCTGGAAACAGAGAAATCGTGGCTAGGCGGCTATAGGGCCGGGGGTTACGCAACAAAATCGGACTTTTGCCGATAACCGTAATAGAGGGGGGTTACGGGACAGATTCCAGGCAAGGTCATACGATGCGTTACAAGCGAAAATACACACGCCCCCATGAGAACTGGGTGATTTGGAAGTTGGCAATGACGCTGTGTGGCCTCACGTACAGGATCACCAAACAGATCCCGCGTGATGAAATGTGGGGACTTCAATCACAGATGCGGCGTGCAGCGGTTTCGATTCCTTCATATATTGCCGAAGGCGCGGCCAAGGGCACTTCGAGGCAGTTGCGTAAGTTCCTCTACGACTCACGCGCCTCGCTTTCTGAGCTCGAAACGCAATTGAAAATTTGCGACGACATAGGCTTCATTCATGCCAAAGATATCGATAGCGCATATCGCGTAATCGACAACCTTTCGCCGGCATTGCAGGCATTCATCACTAGCGTGGAGGGGCAAATCAAGACATGACAGTTTTCCCTGCGCGATTCTAATCGCACACCTGCTGCTTTTCGGCCTTCACCTCTTTAGCTTTTCACTCTTTAGCTTTTCGAACTCCACTCTTTCACTTTTTCGCTCTTTTACTTTTTGGCTGCGCGGCTGTTCCTTGACGCCTGCCAGCAGGCGTAGGTATAGACGTCCCGACAGCTAGACCAAAACCCAAGAAACAAAGGGTAGGTTCGCATGAACATCCATGAGTATCAGGCGAAGCAGATCTTGAGGGATTTCGGGGTAAAAACGCCCGAAGGACGCCCGGCATTCACCGTCGACGAGGCGGTCGACGCCGCCAAGGAACTCGGCGGCGACCTGTGGGTCGTCAAGGCGCAGATTCACGCTGGCGGCCGCGGCAAAGCTGGCGGCGTCAAGCTCGCTAAGAGCATCGACGAGGTGCGAGAGCACGCCGACGACATCCTCGGCAAGACGCTCGTGACCCACCAGACCGGTCCCGACGGACAAAAAGTTCGTCGCCTCTACATCGAGGAGGGCGCCGACATCGACCGCGAGTTGTACCTCGCCGCAGTCGTCGACCGCGCCAGCGGCGGCATTGTGCTCATGGGGTCGACCGAGGGCGGCGTCGACATCGAGCAAGTCGCCGAAGAGACCCCCGAAAAGATCCACAAGATCTACGTCGATCCGCTCGTCGGCCTGGCCGACTACCAGTGCCGTGAACTCGCCTTCGAACTCGGCCTGGAAGGCAAGAGCGTCTTCCGCGCCGTCAAGTTCATGAAGGGCCTGTACAAGGCGTTCGTCGAGAAGGACGCCAGCCTCGCCGAGATCAACCCGCTCGTGGTCACCGGCGACGGAGACATCATCGCGCTCGACGCGAAGATGAACTTCGACGACAACGGCTTGTTCCGCCACGCGGACATCAAGGAACTTCGCGACGAGAGCGAAGAGGACGAAGCCGAGCTCGAGGCCAAGCAGCACGGCCTGAGCTACGTCAACCTGGACGGAAATATCGGCTGCATGGTCAACGGCGCCGGCCTGGCGATGGCCACCATGGACATCATCAAGCACTACGGCGGCGAGCCGGCCAACTTCTTGGACGTCGGCGGCGGCGCTGACACCAAGACGGTGACCGAGGCCTTCAAGATCATCACCCAAGATGAGCGTGTGCAGGCCATCTTCATCAACATCTTCGGCGGCATCATGAAGTGCGACGTCATCGCCAACGGCGTGGTCGCGGCCGTCAAAGAAGTGGGCCTCGAAGTGCCGCTGGTCGTGCGCTTGGCAGGCACCAACGAGAAAGAAGGGAAAGCGATCCTCGAGGAGAGCAGCCTGAACATCATCCCGGCAGACACGATGGCCGACGGCGCCGAAAAGGCGATCGCTGCGATTCAGTGACGGGAAGGGACTAGGAGAGGCTTACGCTTCACACAAAGCAAACTACTGCTCGAAGGATAGAAAATGAGCATTCTCATCGATGAAAATACCCGGGTTCTCGTCCAGGGCATCACCGGATCGACCGGCAGCTTTCACACAAAGCAGATGATCGAGTACGGCACCAACATTGTCGCGGGTGCGACCCCGGGCAAAGGCGGCCAGAAAGAGCACGGCGTGCCGGTGTTCGACACCGTCGCCGACGCGGTCGAGCAGACCGGCTGCGACGCCAGCGTCGTGTACGTGCCGCCGGCCTTCGCCGCCGACGCGCTGCTCGAAGCGGCCGACGCCGGCATTCCGCTGGTCATTGCCATCACCGAGGGCATCCCGGTGCAGGACATGATCGCGGTCAAGAAGTTCTACAAAGAGAAGGGCATCACGCTCGTCGGGCCGAACTGCCCGGGCGTCATCAGCCCCGGCAAGTGCAAGATCGGCATCATGCCCGGTCATATCCACCAGCAGGGCAAAGTCGGCGTGGTCAGCAAGTCCGGCACCCTGACCTACGAGGCCGTCGGCCAGCTCAGCGCGCTGGGCATCGGTCAGTCGACCTGCGTGGGCATCGGTGGCGACCCCATCAACGGCACCGACTTCATCGACGTGCTCGAGATGTTCGAGCAGGACGATGACACCGAAGCCGTCATCATGATCGGCGAAATCGGCGGCACCGCCGAGCAGGAAGCCGCTGCTTGGGTCAAAGAGAATATGAGCAAGCCGGTCGCCGGCTTCGTCGCCGGTGCGACCGCCCCCAAGGGCAAGCGCATGGGCCACGCAGGCGCCATCATCTCCGGCGGAAGCGGTACCGCGGCCGAGAAGAAGGCGGCCATGGAAGCCGCCGGCATCGCCGTCGCTGCCACGCCGGCCGAGATGGGCACGACCCTGCAGAGCATCTACAAAGGCTAGAGCGCCCCGCACGGAGCAGAAGACGCTCCGCGCGGAGCAAAAAGCAAGAGAGCAAAAGAGTGTAATCTGCTTTTTTGCTCTTTTCCTTTTCACTTTATAACTTCACGTTTTCCGGAGGAAAACCAATGGCTGTTGAAACCACGCTGAGCATCCTGAAGCCCGACGCCCTCGAGAAGAACAAGATCGGCGACATCATCAATCGCTTCGAAGAAGCTGGCCTGACCCCGGTCGGCCTGCGCATGGTCCACCTGTCGCAGAACGAAGCCGAGCAGTTCTACGCGGTGCACAAAGAGCGTCCGTTCTTCGGCGAGCTCACCGAGTTCATGACCCGCGGCCCGGTCGTCGTCATGGCTCTTCGCGGCGAGAACGCCATCGAGCGCAACCGCGAGATCATGGGTGCTACCAACCCCGACGAAGCCGACGAAGGCACCATCCGCGCCGACCTGGCCACCAGCATCGGTGAAAACACCGTCCACGGTTCGGACTCGCCCGAGAACGCCGAGATCGAAGTGAACTTCTTCTTCAGCGGCACGCAGCTGTTCGACCGCTAAAGAGAAACTTAGGGTGACTAAGGGGGACTTAGGGAAACTAATTCACGAAACACGCACGTGGCTACTCTGAGTCGCTCTTAGTTACCCTTAGTCCCTCTTAGTTTCCCTTTGGAAGTTCATCGGATCGGTAAGCGTTCTGGGATCGTCAGTTTCCCAAAGGTCCCGAGAGCAACATGAGTATTGAAATCAACGCACACGTCGAAGACGCCATCGCCCACCTCGAGCAGTTGGAGGCCGGTGAGGCATCGGAGCCGATCGACCTGATGGACTTCTCCCTCGAGGAGTTGCAGGCCTTCGTCATCGAGGGCCTCGACGAGCGCAAGTTCCGCGCCGACCAGCTCTTCGAGTGGATGTACACCCACCTCGCCGAAGACATCGGCGAGATGACCAACCTTTCGAAGAAATTTCGCGCACGCCTCGAGAAGATCGGTCGGCTCCAGCCCATCGAGTTCAAGGGCGCGCACCCGTCGGACGACGGCACCGCCAAGCTCACCTTCAAGTGCGATGACAACGCGATCATCGAGACGGTGCTGATCCCGGCCGATGGGCGAAACACGCTGTGCATCTCCAGCCAAGTTGGCTGCGCGATGGGCTGCACGTTTTGCTACACCGCCAAGATGGGCCTTCGCCGCCACCTGTCGACGGCCGAAATCGTCGCCCAGGTCGTGATTGCCCGCCAGAAGATGACCGAGAAGTACGGTCATATCGGCAATATCGTCTTCATGGGCATGGGCGAGCCGCTGCACAACTACGACAACGTCGTGCGTGCGATTCGTATCCTGACTCATCAGTCCGGCCTCGACTTTTCGCGCCGACGCGTGACCGTGTCGACGTCCGGGCTGGTTCCTCAGCTCGAGAAGCTCGGCAAGGACGTCGACGTCCAGCTGGCCATCAGCCTCAACGGCACGAACAACGAGCAGCGTGGCAAGCTCATGCCGGTCAACGACCGCTGGGACATCCACGAGTTGCTCGAGTGCTTGCGCAACTATCCGCTCGAGAAGCGCGAGCGCATCACCTTCGAGTACGTGCTCATCAAAGGCATCACCGACCGCCTGGAGGACGCCGCCCGGCTCGTGAAGCTGGTCGACGATATCCCCTGCAAGGTCAATATCATTCCGTTCAATCCGCACCCCGAAACGCCGTTCGAGACGCCCGACGAAGAAACAATTCTGGCGTTTCAGCAGTATTTGATGGACCATGGCGTCCACGTCCTGCGACGCGCCACGCGTGGTCGCGACGAGATGGCCGCCTGCGGCCAGCTTGGTAAGCCCGGCGACCGCAAGCTGCCGGCTCACCTGCGCAAGCGCCTGGCCAAATTCGAAGAAGAAGCACGACAAGCCTAATTTGCTCTACGCTGTACCCGCCGAGAGGCCCTCATGAGTTTGCTGGTAGTAGGTTCGGTGGCTTTCGACACCGTCGAGACCCCGTTTGGAAAGGTTGAAGAGGCGCTGGGAGGATCTGCGCTCTATTTTTCGACCTCGGCGAGTTATTTTACCGACGTCAACCTGGTGGCGGTCGTCGGCGACGACTTTCCCGAGGACACCACCGACTTCCTCGCCTCGCGCGGGGTCAACCTCGACGGGTTGCAGCGCACCAGCGGGGAGACCTTCCGCTGGAAGGGCAAGTACGGCTACGACCTGAACGAAGCGATTACCCTCGACACTCAGCTCAACGTCTTCGGTGATTTCCACCCGGAGTTGCCCGAGGACTATCGCAGCGCCAGTCACGTCTTCTTGGCCAATATCGACCCGGAGCTGCAGCTCGAAGTGCTCCAACAGGTCGAAGATCCCGAGTTCGTCGCGCTCGACACGATGAACTTCTGGATCGAGGGCAAAAAGGACGCGCTCCTCGAGACGCTGTCGCACGTCGACATGGTCGTCATCAACGAGACCGAAGCGCGCCAGTTGGCCGACGAGGCCAATATCGTCCAGGCCGCGCACTCGATCCTCGAGATGGGCCCCGATTTCATCGCCATCAAACGCGGTGAGTACGGCGCGCTGCTCTTCACCGAGCGGGACACCTTTTTCGCGCCGGCGTACCCGCTCGAAGCGGTATTCGACCCGACGGGCGCCGGGGACACCTTCGCCGGCGGACTGCTCGGATATATCAGCCAGAACGGCCACCTCAACCCGCAGCACCTTCGCCAGGCGATGGTCGTGGGCAGCTGCATGGCCAGCTTCTGCGTCGAAGAGTTCAGCCTCGACGGGCTGCGCGAGCTCGACTCGCAGTCCATCGCCTCGCGTTTTTCGAAGTTCGAGAAGCTCGTCAGCTTCGAGCCACTTGAGTCGCTGTAGTAAAAAACACTAGAATAGCCGAGTAATCGGTCAATTACGGGCGCAGGGCCGACACGCTCTGCGCCTTTTTTGTGTCTGGGACACGCTTTTTAGGAGTATCGACGATGATGAATAGCCGTATGCTCGTAGTGCTACTCGCCGGTTTGTTTTTGACCCTGGGAACAGCCTGCGGTGACGACAGCAACAGTGAGAGCAACAACGACACCAACAACACGGCCGCCGACGCCGGCAACAACGGCGCCGACGTCCAGCAAGCCCAGCTTCCTGACGACTGGGAGTACGAGTCGGACTACTACCTGCGGTTCACCTCGTTCCAGTTCAAGCAAAGCTCGCCGGGCTACGGGCTGAACACGCTGCTTCGCATCAATATCGAGAAGCAGGAGAAGAAGTATCCCATCGTCGTCTTGGTGCACCTGAAGGACATCGACCCGGACGGCGGCACCTTGGCCATCCGCGGAGGCGCGGGCCGCAAAGCCGACCTCATGTGCGATCCGGAGCTCGACGGCGACTGCGAGTACATGTGGGACGAGGACACGCCCGACACCTACACCGAGGGCGTGGCGCTCGACACCGCCAGCGGCGACTTCTCCGCCGAGCTTCCGTCGCTCGACTTCATCGCCACCTTCGAGTCGCCCGACGGCGAAGAGACCGACACGGTCATTCCGATCACCGACCTGCGCCTCGATGCACGCTTCCCGCACGCGTATCTGGATGACAACGGTGAAGTGGTCGTCGAAGAGGCCATCTACGACGCCGACCTGCTCGGTTACCTGACCGAGGCCAACGCCGACGCTTCGGCCGTGCAGTTGAGCGACGGCCAGGAGCCGATCCCGCTGTCGGAGATTCTCGGCAAAGAGACCATGAACGCCGACCTCGACAGCGACGGCACCAACGATGCCTGGGAGCTGACGGGCACTTTCTCGGCCCAGCCGGCGACGGTCGCCACGGTCGCTGTTCAGTAAGCGCGATTTGATAAGCACAATTCGGTGAGCGCGGGTCGTTGACGTCATTCGACCGCGCAAGACGCAGAAGGCGCAAAGGCTAGGAGTCTAGCTTTTGCGCCTTTTTGCATGCGGCTGGACGTTTGTCGCCTGTCAGGTCTCCGGACAAGCACGCCCGAAATAGCTGAAGAAGGCGGGGCAGGGGTCGAGTCCGTCGGGCAGGGTGTCGTTGTCGGTATCGGTCCAGCAGGCGTCCCCGATGCCGTCACCATTCGAGTCGAGTTGGTCGGCATTCGGCAACAACGGGCAGTTGTCCCAGGTGTCGGGCATCCCGTCACCGTCGGTATCGGCGTCGCAGGCGTCGCCCACGCCGTCGAGGTCACTGTCGAGTTGAGCTGGGTTGGGGGCTTGAGGGCAGTTGTCACTCGCGTCGCCTACGCCGTCGCCGTCGAAGTCCGCGGCGCAGGCGGAGCCGGGCACGTCACTCGACGCGTCGGCCACGAGCACACAGACATCGCAGAGGTCCCCCAGTCCGTCCCCGTCGAGGTCGGTCTGGAAGGGGTTGGAGCGATGGGGGCAGTTGTCAGCCGAGTCGGGTATCTGATCGCCGTCACGGTCGGACTCGCACGCGTCTCCCAGCCCGTCGCCATCGAGGTCGCGGTTCCACGGGTCGCCGACGCCCGGGCACAAGTCACACGCGTCTCCGAGACCGTCCCCGTCGCTGTCAGCCTGGTCGGGATTCGCCTCGCGCGGGCAGTTGTCGTGCAGGTCGTCGACGCCGTCGCCGTCGTGGTCTATCTCGCACTCCGACGCGGTCTCGCTCAGGGGCCACTCTGGGCAACCGTCGACTCGATCGGCGATGCCGTCACCGTCGCGATCGCTGCCGTCGGGTGTCTGGCACGCATCTCCAAGCCCATCCGCGTTGTGGTCACGCTGCTCCGGGTTGTTGACGTAAGGGCAATTATCGCTCGGCGCCGGCACGCCGTCGCCGTCGAAGTCGTTCACACAGGCGAGCCCGAGCGAGGAATCCTCGGCGAGGGCCTGGTCCGGGTTAGCTACGAGGGGGCAGTTGTCGCACGCATCTCCGACGCCATCGCCGTCGGAGTCTGTCTGCGAGCGGTTTTGGCGCCACGGGCAGTTGTCGTTCGTGTTTACAAGCCCATCCCGATCGCGATCAGTCTCCTGCTCATCGCTGCAGGCATTGCCCACGCCGTCGTCATCGTCGTCGAGTTGAGCGGTGTTCGGCTCCAGCGGGCAGTTGTCCGACAAGTCGGGGATGGTGTCTCCATCGGTGTCGCGACGCCAGAAGTGGTCCTGGCACGCATCGCCGATCCCATCAGCGTTTAGGTCGAGCTGCAGCGGGTTGGGCACGGTGGGACAGTTGTCTCGCGCCGCGTCGACACCGTCGTTGTCGATGTCTTCGGCCGCGCCACACTCCTCTGGCGTGCGCGATGCCCGCGCCGGACAGGGATCGCACGCGTTGCCAATGCCGTCGCCGTCGGCATCGAGCAAGCCACCTTGCGGGATGGTGGGGCACGGGTCGATATAGTTGGACCACCCGTCGCCGTCGGAGTCGACGGTGCCGCCGCGCTCGCACGCGTCCCCTTTGCCGTTGGCGTTTCGGTCGTGTTGGTCGGCGTTCGCCTCCAACGGGCAGTTGTCACACAGGTCGCCGAAGCCGTCGCCGTCGCGGTCGACCTGCAGCGTGTCGGCCAGCATCGGGCAGACATCGCGCAAATCGGGGATCCCGTCTCCGTCGGCATCGGATGTCTCCGTGCAAGCGACGGGCGCTCCCGACGCGCTGACGCGCTGGTCGGGGTTGGCAACTCGCCGGCAAATGTCACACACGTCACCGACCCCGTCGCCGTCGACGTCGGGCTGAAAGGCGTTGGCGACCAGCGGGCAGTTGTCACATGCGTCTCCCAGGCCGTCGCGGTCGGTGTCTTTTTGGTCGGGGTTGGGCGCCGTGGGGCAGTTGTCGCCGATATTGGGCACCCCGTCATTGTCTTGGTCCGGGGCCGTGACGACGTCGGCGTCACCCGAGGTGTCGACCACGTCTCCGGCGTCACCTACCGAGATATCCGGCGCGTCGGATATCTCGGCGTCCTGACCGCCGCCTCCTGCGATGAGCAAGCAACGGCTGGCCACACAACGCTCTTGGTCTGGGCAGTCGAGGTCGGTTTCGCACGCAGGGCCGCCTTCACCGCCGTCAGGCGGCGGGCTGCACGCGCTCGCCAGGGCAAAGGCGAGGGCGGCCAACAGATAAATAAAGCGCTGCGTCATGAACCTACTGCGTTGCTGGGAAAACCACCTCCGCTCCCGATTCTAGTGGATGATTTCTCAAATATCGAACCGCTTTGTGCAGGGCGCTCCTCGGCCGTTTTTCAAACCGGTTGTGACTTGAGGGCTGGTACACTAGAATGGCCGCCAACTTTGGATTTTTCCCGGATTGGCGGGCTTCCTCGAATGTTCATCAATCGACAGCTAGGCGAGTATATTCTGCTGCGCCGGCTGGCCGTCGGCGGTCAGTCTGAGGTCTTTCTTGCGATGAAAGAGGGCCCGGATCACTTCTCGCGTCCGCTCGTCATCAAGGCGCTGCCGACGAAGTACCGCCACGACCCCGTCTTCGTCGAGCTCTTCTACCGCGAGGCGTTCCTGTCGGCGCGCTTTTCGCACCCCAACGTGATCACGGTCCACGACGCGCGCATTCTGCGCGGCGAGCACTGCATGATCATGGACTTCATCGCCGGTCAGACCGTCGCCGACATCGCCCAGCGAGGCTACAAAAACGGCAGCCCCCCGACGATCAAGCAGACCGTACAAATCGTCGCCGACGCGTGTGACGGCCTGCACTACACCCACGAGTTTCGCGACCTCGACGAGACTCGCTATTCGGTCGTCCACCGCGACGTCAGCCCTCAAAACCTGATGGTGACCTATCAAGGCGTCACCAAGGTCTTCGACTTTGGCATCGCCAAGGTCCAAGAGAAGGGCGAGCAGCACGACACGCTCGCCGGGGGCAAATATGCCTACATGAGCCCCGAGCAGTGCCTCGATCAGCCGGTCGACGCGCGCTCGGACGTCTTCAGCCTGGGCATCATCCTGTACGAATTGGCCGCCGGCCGCCGCCTGTTCCGGCGCGGCTCCAAAGCCGACGTCATCGCCGCGGTCACAGAAGAGCCGATCACGCCGCCGAGTCAGTTCGACCCGTCGTTCCCCGAAGAGCTCGAAGCCATCGTCATGCGCTCGCTGGCGCGTGACCCCGAAGCGCGCTACCAGACCGCCGCGCAGATGCGCGACGACCTCTTGCAATTCCTGTCGTCGCGCTCCAACGGTCGAGCACGCCACGAACTCGGGGATTACGTCGCCGAGCTCTTCGCCGCCGAACGCGCCGACATCGCCCAGACGGTGCGTCGCGCCTCGCAGGGCGAGCTCCAGCCGAAGCCGCTGGGCAATCTGCCCCTCGAGAAGCTCGGCCGCGCCGACGTCGAGTTCACCGCCGAGGAGCTCGAGGTACCGATGCCCGAGCCCGAAGAGGACAGCGCGCTCGCCGCGCAACTCTCCTCGGAGAGCGACGACCAACTGGCGGCCGACGGCGGCCAGCGCACGGTCACCGAGACCGCCGAGGTCGACCGCTCGCTTCTCCAAGACGCCCACAAAAAGAACCGTCGCCTCGTCGACGAAGTCACCCGACTGCAGCGCCGCCAAAACCTCCTCATCGCGCTCATCTGCGCGCTGGCGCTCGCCGCCGCCGGTCTGACCTACTACACCCAAGTTCAAGCCAACAAAAAAAGCGAGCCGATCGAAATCGGCTCGCAATAGAACTGCTTCCAAAATTCACGCCTCGGTTCCTGAAGGCCCCGCAAATCGCAACCCCTATGTCCTTCGATGCCCATGTAGAGGGCGCCTCGATTTCTGAAGGCCTTCTACATAAGCAATTAAAGACATAGGGGCTGCGTATCGCTACGCCTAGCCAAGAGCGTTGCGCACGGCTTCTTCGAAGCTGTCGACCGCGGCCTGCAGCCCGCCGACGTTCGTACCGCCGGCCTGGGCCAGGGTGGGGCGCCCGCCGCCGCGTCCGTCGACGTGCTTAGCGGCTTCGTTGATGAGCGGGCCGGCCTTGAGGCCGCGCTCTTTGAACGCCGAATCGGTCACCACGCACAATAGCGCAGCCTTGCCGTCGATCTCGCTGGCGAGCAGCACGACGCCCTGGTCGAGTTGCTGGCGCAGCTTGTCGGCGTAGGCGAGCATCTGGTCGCGGGTGTCCGCGCCGATGGTGCTGGCGATGACCTTGACGCCGTCGATGTCGGCGGCGTCGGAGACCAGGTCGCTCGACTCGGTCTGGGCGAGCTTTTGCGACAGGCGGTCGACCTGCTTTTCGAGCTCGGCGCGCTCCTCCAAGAGCGCTTTGGCGCGCTTGATGATGTCGTGCGCGTCGGTCTTGAGCGTCTTAGCGACCTCGTCGAGGGTGTCGGCGTCCTTGCGGAAGCTCTCGTACGCTCCCTGCTCGGTGACCGCCTCGATGCGGCGGATGCCGGCGGCGACGCCCGACTCGCCCGTGATGCGGAACAGGTTGATGTCGCTGGTGTTCTCGACGTGCGTGCCGCCGCAAAGCTCGACGGACTCGCCCGGGATTTCGATGACGCGCACCTTGTCGCCGTACTTCTCGCCGAAGATGGCCATCGCGCCCATCTGGTCGACGGCGCGCTCACGCGAGATGTCGACGTGCGGGGTGACGTCGTGGCCCTCGCGAATCAGGCGGTTGACGCGGTCCTCGATGGAGCGAAGCTGCTCGTCGGTGAGCGGCTCGCCGTGGCTGAAGTCGAAGCGCAGACGATCCGGCGCGACGAGCGAGCCCGACTGGAAGATCGAGTCGGAGACGATGTCGCGAAGCGCGGCGTGCAGAAGGTGCGTGGCGGTGTGGTTCGCCATCGTCTGGCGACGAAGCGTCTCGTCGACGGTCGCCACGAACTCGCCTTTGAGGGTGTCGTCGCGGTCGACGGTGCCTTTTTCGCGCTCGACGGTGTGCACGATGCCAATCGGGGCCTTCTGCGTGTCGACGACGCGGAACACGACGCTGTCGTCGGTCGCCTTGATGACGCCGCGGTCGCCAATCTGGCCGCCGGACTCGGCGTAGAAGGGCGTCTTCGTCAGCAGAATCTGGTAGCGGTCGTCCTCGAGCGGGCGGAAGCGCGTGATCGAGGTGGTCACCTCGGTGTTGTCGTAGCCGACAAACTCGCTGTCCTGCTCGTCGTAGATGGTCACCCAGTCGCCCACACCGGCGGCGTCGGCGTGGACGTCCTTGCCGCGCGAGGTCTCCTGGTGCTGCGACCACAGCTTCTCGTAGCCCTGCCAGTCGATCGACAGGCCTTTCTCCTCAGCCATGATCTCGGTCAAGTCGGGCGGGAAGCCGTAGGTGGCGTGCAGTTGGAAGACCTCTTCGCCGGTCAGCTCGTCGCGGTCGGCCTGCTGGGCCTTCTCGGCGGCCTGCTCGAACAGCTCGATGCCGCGGTCGATGTTGCGGAAGAAGCGCTCCTCTTCGAGGCGCATCAGCTCGCCGGCCTCGTTGCCCATCGCCTCGAGCTCCGGATAGATATCCGAGTAGTGCTCGACGACGGCCTTGGAGACTTCGTGCAGGAAGGGCTCGGTGAAGCCAATCTCGCGGCCGTAACGCACCGCGCGACGCAGGATGCGCCGAAGCACGTAGCCGCGCCCCTCGTTGGAGAACTTGGCGCCGTCACACACCGCAAAGAGCACGGTGCGCACGTGGTCGGCGATGACCGCGAAGTTCGTGAAGTCCTCGCGCGCATAGAAGGTGTCCCAGTCGTCGACCTCTTGCCCAGGAACCTCTTGGCCGAGCAGGGCGAGCGTCTTCTCGAAGATGGGGGTGAACAGCTCGGTCTGGAAGACGTTGTCGCGCCCGGCCTTGATCATGGCCACGCGGTCGAGCCCCATGCCCGTGTCGACGCTCTTCATCGGCAGCGGGTTGAGCTCGCCCGTCTCGTCGCGGTTGAACTCCATGAAGACCAGGTTCCAGATCTCGACGATGCGGTCTTCGTCGTAGCCCACGTCGAAGACGAGCTCGCCGGCTTCCGGGTGGTGGTCGTAGTGAATCTCGGTACACGGACCACACGGGCCGGTCGGACCCATCGACCAGAAGTTCTCCTCGTTGCCTTCCTCGATGTCGCCCAGGCGCAGCACGCGCTCTTCGGGCACGCCCATTTCGTCGACCCAGATATCGTACGACTCGTCGTCGTCCTTGTAGGTCGTCACGTACAGCCGGTCCTCTTCGAGCTCGAGCACGTTGAGCACGTAGTCCCACGCCCACTCGATGGCTTCCTTCTTGTAATAGTCGCCGAACGACCAGTTGCCGAGCATCTCGAAAAACGTCAGGTGACGTCCGTCTTTGCCGACCTCGTCCAAGTCGTTGTGCTTACCACCGGCGCGAATGCACTTCTGCACGCTCGACGCGCGGGTGTAGTCGCGCGTCTCGTTGCCGAGGAGCACGTCTTTGAACTGGTTCATGCCCGCGTTGGTGAACAACAGCGTCGGGTCACCTTGGGGTACGACGGGGGAGCTTTCGACCACGCGGTGGTCTTGGCCCTCGAAGTACTCGAGATAGCTCTTACGAATATCGGATGGCTTCATGGTCTTCGGGTTGGAATTCTGGAGTTATGAGTCACAGGCAAATGCTATTAGCAACTGTGTAATGGCTGCGCAACTGGAGTCCCTTGCTTTTCGCAGGGGCCCCACCGGTCTCGCGGACAGCGCTCGACCACCTCCCCACGGCCTGAACAACGTCCTGGGGAGGGGGATTGCCTCTCTGCAAAGAGCACCTTACCTGCAATCCCCCTCCCCAGCGCGTCGTCCAGCGCTTGGGGAGGTGCCGAGTGAAGCGAGGCGGAGGGGCCGCCCCAACAAGCAACCACTGGCCGAACGGAACAATTTCTTAAAGCAGCACTCGAACAAACTATCACGAAAAAGTTGAAGTAATTTCTTGACCCGTGCGCCGATCCCCGTCAATCTAGGTGCCCGAATGGAGTTGAGTGTGTGCCTATAATTTTCGCTGAGTTTGGCGCGATGAAAGTTTTGCTCGAGATCCTCGATGACGCTTCTCAATTGCTCGCCGCCCTCGATCGCATCGACGATCTGCGGCCTGAGACCCACCAGAAGCTTAAAGTGCTTCTCGAAGGATTGTGTGAGGAGTCGACTCGCCTGCTCCGAGACGAGCAGGCCGAGGGCGCCGAAGCGCCCGTGAGTGGAGAACGCTTCGAGCGGCGGTGCAGGGAGTGGCTCCTGCAGCGGTCGCTCGAAGCGCTCGCCGCCCAAAACTACGACCGCGCGCTCGAGTATCTCGAGCAGGGCGTCGAGACCTTCCCCGAAGATCCCGAGTTCTCGAATCACCTGGGTTTGGTGCACTGGGAGATGGGCGACTACGCCAAAGCCTCGCAATGCTACGCCCAGGCGATGGCCGCCGCGTTTCCGGTGGCCGCCGACGGCGAAGTCGACTGGCGCGCCCCTGAAAACCACGACTACCTCCGCGCGATGGAGGGCAGGGCGCTGACGCTGTGCCGCCTCAATCGCCACGAAGAAGCGCTCCCCTTATTCGACGCGCTCGCCAACATGAACGTGGTCGACTACGACGGGTGCCGCTACATGGCCGGCGAAATCCGGCACATGACCGGCGATATCAAAGGCGCCATCGAAGACTACCGGCTCGGCCCCGTCGAGCCCGCCTCCCTCTACAACCTCGCGCTCGCCCAATTCACCGACGGGCAGACCGAGGCGTCCGCAGGCACTTTCATCCGTGCCTTCGTCTCCAATATCCACGTCTTTCATCTCTTGAGCGGCCGCCAGGTCGACGCCGAGAGCTGCGTGCCCGGCTATCTGGGCAGCCGCGACTACGCCGGCGACTTCGTCCATGCCTGCGCCGACCTGTGGGAAGGCTGCGACGAGGCGGTTTCGTTCATGGAGACCTGCTTCGACCACCCGCTCGTCGAAGCCTACCTCGCCCAATGCCAAGAAGACGGCGGCGACGCCATGCTCGAGCACGAGCCCGCCGCCCAGGGCCAGGCCAGCTGGCTCGACGCCCTGATGGACCAACGCAGCGTCGCCGGCCTCGCCGAAAGCGTGGTCAAACGGTTCAATTCGTAACTGCGACTCATCGACCACATGTGATTGTCGGCGTCCAACCCCCGCGACAAGCCGCAGGGCTGCACGGGCGCCCCAAACAACGGGGCGAGCTCCGCGGGCAGCAAGCAGCCGCTCCGCTTGCAGGATCGCGGACGCGGAGCGGGGGCTTGCCCCCAGCGGAGCCAGCGCCCGTGCAGCCCCAGGGCTCGCCCTGGGGTAAACCACGTCCCCCTACCAACTCTCTATCTGATCGGCGCAGGCAATCAGCGCATCGAAGAGTCGTTCGACCTCGGCGGCGTCTTTGCAGAATTGCGGCAAGACGACGTCGACCTTGTCGTCGTCGGTGCGCACCTCCACCGAATAATCTCGTACTCTCCAAGCCTCGCGAATCAGGGTGAGCAGCGGCTCGCGAGTATTCTCGTCTTGCAGCGCTTCGCGGACCTCATCGGGCGGAGTGCCGATGAACGCGAACTCGTCGTCGACCTCGGCGAGGCCCGAGGTGACCTTTTGGAGGCGCGCGGTGAACCCCAAATCGGCTTCTGGGAGATGCGTGCGGTAGAGCACCCTCAACTTCGGCAATGAGTCGCCACGCACGGTGGTCCGCAGGATGGTGAACGATTTTCGCTCGAGCCCGTTCGAGGTGCGCACCCACGAAAACTCGACCGGGCGCCCGCGCCAGTCGCCGCTCATGCGAGCCGCAACGTCTTCAGTGGGGTCTTCGGTCGCATAGGCGAGTTGCAGCCCGTGTACTTCGCTGAAGTCGCGAAGGAAGCTGCGCTCGAGGCGTCGGTCGATAAGCGCCCAAACGAAGACGGCGCCGAATAAGAGCAGCGTGCACGCGATGGAGCAGATAAATTCCACGAGGTTTCCCCTGAAATAAAGGCAGTCGCGGGGATTGTCGCAGATTTTAGGCGATTCCGCGACTCACCGCGTCTCGGTGCGCCGCCGAATATGCTCCATGGCCACGTCGTGCTGGGCGATGGCGCGCAGCGTCAGGTCGCACGCCATGCTGCCCACCGTATAGACCTCGACGTCGGCCGTGCCGAACGGGCCGTGGGCGAAGTTGCGGCCGGTCTCGAGGTGGTCGATGCGGTCGAAGCGCACCGAGGAGCGTCGGCGGTACACGATGCCCGTGGCCGTCGAGATGCGGTCGCCTTCGATGAGGTAGTCGGTGCGGGTACTCACGAGCCACACCCAGGAGCCGGAGACGGGCAGGGTAAAGAGCGTGAAGACGAATCGCAGGTGACGGAGCAACTCGGTGCCCACGTGCGGCGCGTAGCCGACTGGTTGGCGCGGGCGCTCGTCGGGGGTCGGCGCCGCAGCTCCGCCGCGCGGCGGGTGCTCGCCCAAGCGCGCGTCGATCTGGCGGTGACGAGCGGCGAGCTCGGGCAGGTGAGCGACGCCAATCGAGAAGCCGCCGCCGGTGGCCAGATACAGGTCTCCGTGATTCGACAACGGATACTCGACGCTGTGCACGGCTTTGACGTGGCGCAACGCAGACAGGTGCTGGAACCGAAAGAAGACCCCGCCGGTCACGTCGACGTAGCCGTCGTGTAGGCTCCCGTGGAATCGCCGGTAGTAGACGCCTCGCCACAGCAGATACGGCGCGATGAGCGCCAACGGGACTCCGAGGCTCAGCCCGGCGACCCACGGGGATATCTGGACGGCGGTCGGCGCATCGACCAGCGCCAAGACCAGCGCGGCTACGCCCCACAGCGCGGGGACGAGCGCGAAGACGCCGATATGCCGCTTGAGCTCGCCGAGCATCGTGTAGTCGGGTTGCAGGCTCGCCGTCGCGGCGCGCGCATCTTTGCCGACTTGCAGCCCCAGCGCCTTTCGAAGCTCGCTCAGCAACTCTAAATCGTGGTCGATATGCTGCAGGTCGATCGTCTCGGCGGTGCCGATGGAGCGCAGCCGCACCGTCATCGTGTCCATGACGCGGTCGATGGGGTTTCGCAGCACCGAGATGGACGTGATCTTGTCGACGCTGAACTTGGTCTGCCGGCTCGACAAGAAGTCGAACGTCTCGCTCACGCGCCGCTCGTCGAAGCTGTAGTCGGTCGCCATCGTCTTAATGAGCGCTGAGGCCACGCCGAACACGCCGAAGCCGCCGATGAAGACCAGCGCGGCGAGCGCGAGCGCGCCGAAGCTCGCGATGGCGAAGGGACCCAATTCGATGGTGTCGCCGGCCATCACCGCGATGAACGGGCCGACCAGCACGAAGAAGGTCAGCGGCGCCAGGCCGAGCAGGGATTTCGCCACGGCGCGCATCGCCTTCGGCTTGAAGGTGCGCGCAGGCAGGCTCGACTCGCTCGGCGCCGAGTCGTGCTCCACCACATATTCGAGCGAGCCGACATCGGAGCCCGCAGCGGGCCTCTCCGTCTTCTCCAACAGCCCCTCGAGCGCGGCGGCGAAGTCTTTGCCGCGCGGCAGGCTCTCGAACACAATCTCGCTGCCGGCGCCGCGCGAGCTCACCTTCAGGTCGCCGAAGCCGAACAGGCGCTTGTGAATCGGGCGCGACAGCTTCGTGTCGGCGAGGTTCTCCAGCGGGATAAAGCGCAGCGTCTTGGTCAAAAAGCCGTCTTCGTAGTCGATGACGTCGTCGTGCAGCGTGTATTTGCGGCGCAAAAGGTCGATGTAGGTGAGCGTCAGGTACAGCCCCGAGCCCAACAAACCGAGCCCGCCGAGCACGAAGACGCCCACGCGCATCCGGGCGAGCATCTCGACGGCGAAGGCGGTGTCCGAGAAGACCTCGTAATTCCCTTCGAGCAGTTGCAGCAGGCTGGGGCCGGTGTCGTCGGCGAAGAGAGTCCACAGGTCGGCGCCTTCGGTCGCCCCGAAGATGCCCACGGCGTAGATGAACGCCGCGATGCGGCCCAGGAGGTCGAGCAGCGCGCCCATCGGGCCGGGGCGCTCCTGGCGCACCGTCTCGGCGCGTTGCATCGAGAAGCCGCGCTCGCGCATATACTCGGCGATACGCCGGTAGAGCGCTTCGGGCTCCTCGACGTAGGCGAGCTTGGCGTTTTGGGTGGCGCTGCCCGCTTCCTGGGCGGTGACGTGGCCGATTCCGTAGAACAGGCGCAGCAAGTACGGGCTATGCCACTCGACGAGCGTCACGTTCTCGAGGTCGAGCTCGATGGCGCGCTTCGTAAAAATGCTGCCCGTGCGCACCACCAGCCGGTCGGGCCGGACGACGTACTCGGTTTTGCGGTAGCGGGCGATGCGCTCGACGAGCACGAGCAGGGGGATCAGCGCGCAGACGGCCGGGACCAAAAATGCCCACTCGCCCAGCGCCATCGACAGCGGCGCCCAGAAAAAGAAGCTCGCCGCGGCCACGAACGCCGCGGGCAGCGCGGCCCAGCCGGTCGGTCGCAGCACGAAGGGCCGCATCATCGGGCGAATCGTTGTGGCCGACTTACTCACACTAACCTCGAGTTTCGCAGCGATTGCATTCTCGTTCTCGCCTACGAGGGCAAGATGCCCCCGCACCGATTACGAGGGCAAGATGCCCCCGCACCGATTACGAGGGCAAGATGCCCCCCGCACCGATGACGAGGGCAAGATGCCCCCCGCACCGATGACGAGGGCAAGATGCCCCCCGCACCGATGACGAGGGCAAGATGCCCCCGCACCGATGACGAGGGCAAGATGCCCCCGCACCGATGACGAGGGCAAGATGCCCCCGCACCGATGACGAGGGCAAGATGCCCCCGCACCGATTACGTCTCAATAACTGGTTGCGCCTTCTCGACGTGCTTCGACGGGCTCTCGGGCGCCGCAGGCGCGCTCGGCTCGCCGTAGACGTGGTGGACGACGCGTTGCGGGAACGGAATCTCGATCTTCGCCGCCTCGAGCGCCTCTTTGATGGCCTGCGTAAGCTCACTCTTGGCGGTGATGAAGTCCTGGCGCACCACCCAGGCGCGCACCACCAGCGTGATACCGCTGTCGGCGAGCAACTCGACGAGCACCGCCGGCTCCGGCTCGTCGAGCACGGCTTTGTGGTCGCGCATCACCTCTTTGAGCACGCGTTGAGCCTCGCCGAGATCGGTCGAGTACGCAACCGACACGGGGATATCGATGCGGCGCACCTCGAAGAGCGTGTAGTTCGTGATCGTGCTCTTGAGCAGCGCCTCGTTGGGGATGCGCACCACCAGGTTGTCGAACGTGCGCACCTTCGTGCTCAGCAGGTCGACGTTGACAACCGTGCCGATGGTCTGGTCGATCTTGACGGTGTCGTTGATCGAAAAAGGCCGGTCGACGAGCAAGAATAGGCCCGAGATGACGTTCGAGACGCTCGTCTGCGCGGCGAAGCCGATGGCCACCGTAAAGATGCCCGCGGCGGTGAGCAGGCCGGTCAGCTTGACGCCCAGTTGGGTGAGCGCACCGAACGTGGCGAGCAGCAGGACCACGTAGAAGACGACCTTCTTGCCCACCGCGGCGCCGTGCTCGGAGCCCTGCTGGCGCATGAAGCGCTCGACGCCCTTGGCCAGGCTGCGCGCGAGCACCCAGCCGACCACGAAGATGAGCAGCGCGACGACGTACGTCTCGATGCTCTGGGGGCTGAAAATCTCGCCGATTTTCGTCGTGATATCGCTCAGTACTTTCATCGATTAAAACCCGAACTCCAGGCCCGTCTTGCTGCGATAGTCGTGCGAGAAGAAGTGGCGCTTCTTGGGCGCGATGTCTGTGCGCGCGCCGCCCAAATCGGCCAGCGGCACGGTGTTGGGCACCGGGCACTTCAGGAAGTCGAGCTCGGCTTCCTGCGCGCTCATCAAGCGCATGCTCACCTCGTTGGTGTGCACGTAGCGCCCCGAGCCGTACAGCGAGATGCCGCCGGCGGGGACCATAACCTTGGTGACCTGCAGCGGCTCCTCGGTCTTGTTGCGCACCCGCAAATAGGTGTAGGCGACGAGCTCCCGGGTATCTTCGGGCGATACTTCAGCTTCGTCGGCGTGCGGCCGCGCCTGGTGTTGCTCGATGGGCGCGGTGCGGTTGATTTCCTCGATGGAGCTGGCGTTGGGCGCGTGAATCGAGGTGCATAGCATGCCCGAATCGACCGGCCCGTACAGCGCGCGCGACAGCGAGGGCGGGGCGAGCTCGTCGAGCTTCTTGAAGCCCGCCTTGTCGCCCACGCCGACCTGCAGGTGCAGCGGAAGCCGGAGCACGCAGCGCACCGACGACGCCGACGGGCACAGAAGCTGGGTCTGCGGGAAGATGAGCAGCGGCAAGGGGCCGAAGGTCGGAACAAAGCGCAGCTTGTGCGCCGTTTCCGAAACGCCCACGAGCTTCGCCCCTTGCGGGTCGTCGCCGAACCCGTAGCGCAACGTCGTCGGGTTGATGCGCTCGACGCGCAGCGGCTTGCCGAACACGTCGAGCGTCACCGAGGTGTCGCGCTCGAGTTCGATGTCCCAGGGCCATAATTCCATGGTAGTTGGTCCTCTAGACTACGTGAGGCCAGCAGGAGTGCTGCCTGCAGGTTGTTTAGTTCAGCGCCGGGTTTTCTTCAACTGCTCGAATGCGTTATTGAGTACAAGTGCATGTGTTCTATGACTTTCGAAAAGCGCCTGACATGATGAACCTTCAGGACAGTTGCAGCTGTTCTTGGTCCTTGGTTCTTGGTAACGGCGTCGAAACATCGACCAAGAACCAAGAACCAACCACCAAGAACGGGTGCATGCGTGCTGGGCGACTCAATGGCCGAAGTGCGACTATCAAAGCTCAAAAGTTCCGTGTAATTACTCAACGATGGCTATGAATCGTCGATCCCTCATCATCGCGCTCGTTCTCATCGCCTTGGGCGGCGGTGTGGCCGCGGTGTTGTGGTCGACGAGCGAGGACGCGCGTCCCGAGGACGACCAGCCGGCGCGCACTCAACAACCGGCGAGCGCCCCTAAAGTGTTCCGGGCGCACGCGCCAAAAATTGATCAAAAACCGCGCATCATCGTCTCGCCCTCCGGCTTCGCGGTGCGCTTCTCGCCCGGCGGCGAGGCGCCCTCCGAGGCCGTCGAGGCGACGGTGGGCATGGCGGGCATCTATCCGCCGCCCACGATGCAGGCCCCCGAGGGCGGCACGATTGCGCTGCCCGCGCCCCAGGCCTCGACGCTGTGGGGCGACGAGATGCACACCTACGAGATCTTCGCGCGCACCGCCGACGGAAGCCACGCCTTCTGGAGCGAGCTGTCGACCGAAGGCCGCGCCGAGGGAGACGTCCTCGACGCCAAGCTTCTGGACGCCTCGCCGCTCACCGTCGAGGTCCGCGACGACAAAGGCGAGCCGGTCGCCGGGGCCGAGGTGCGCGTGTCGCGCGGGTTTGTGGGGCTCGTCCACCTGACCAAAGAGACCGCAGAAGACGGCACGGCCACCTTCGAGGCGCTGCCGCCCGGAAACCTTCATGTGACACTTAAGAAAAGCGGGTTCGCCCGCCTCATGCGCCGTCTGAGCCACGGCGAGGGCCAGGAGACCGTCTCGGTCGACCTCGAGCGCGGGCCCACCCGCATCGGAAACGGAGAACTCGAGCGACTCGCCGCGCAGGTGGTCGTGGAGGGGAACCGCACGGTCGTCGAGACCAACGAGCCGGGCGAAAACGCCGAAAGCGAAAGTGATACTTTAACCGAAGAGCCCGTCCAGAGCGCCGTGGACCTGTATGTGGTCGACTCGACCGGCTCGGCGGTCTCGGGGGCGTTGCTGCAGCTTTGGAAGGGCGATCGAAAGCTCTTCGAGGGCACAAGTCGAGGCACCAGGCCGGTGCCGGTCGAGCTCGAGGCGCCGTTCGAGGGGACGCTCGTCGCCTTCGACGGCCGCCGCGGCGAGGGCCGGGCGCGCCTGTCGCTGACGCGGGTCGACACGACCAAAGAGGCGATCGTCTCGCTCGACCGCCCGCTGTTGAGCCTCGACGTCCCGCCCGGGCGCATCAACTCCCGCGCCCGAATCGAGCAGATCCTGGGCGCGGAGCTCGTCCCTGACGGGGATGCGTGGCTCGCCGACGTACTCTCGCCGACCTGCGCGGCCGCCGAGGCCGGCATCGAGCGTGGCGATCGAATTGTGTGGGTGAGGAGCGTCGGCGGGGGCTATTCGGCGCTCGTCGAGCGGGGGCAGGAGCGCATGCAGGTGCTTGTTGGCCAATAAACAGGTTGGCCAATAAGCCGGTCAGTCGATGACCTTGCCGGTCGCTTCAAGGTAAATCGCGTTCAAATCACGATACTCGCCGCCGGCGAGCATGTCTTCGAGCTCGTCGCGGCTCAGGTCGCGCTCGAGCTTGCCGTCGACCATGATGACCACCCGCGAGCAGATGCGCTCGAGCATGTCGAGGATATGGCTCGACAGCAGAATCGCGCCGCCTTCGTCGCAGTAGCGCTGCAGGCGCCGACGGATGCGAAGCGTCGACTCCGGGTCGAGGCCGACGAACGACTCGTCGAGCAGCAAGAGCTCCGGCGGGCCGATAAGCGCCGCGCAGATGGCGATCTTGCGGGCCATGCCGCCCGAATACTCCTTCACAACCCGGTCGCGGGCGTCGGTCAGCTCGGTAAGTTCGAGTAGTTCTTCAACTTGTCGGTCCTGCTCGGCGCCCTCGACGCCGCGAATCTGGGCGACAAAGCGCAAGAACTCGTCGCCGGTCAGGTAGTCGTACAGGTCGAGGTCCTGGGGCACGAACCCGATATGGCGGCGCGCCTCGACGGGATTCTCGACCACGTCGACCCCGGCGACCTCCACCGAGCCGCCGTCCGGCGCCAGGATGCCCGCCACGCAGCCCATGGTGGTCGATTTGCCCGCGCCGTTCGGCCCGATAAACCCGACAAACTCCCCGGCGGCCACGTCGAGCGAGAACCCGTCGACGGCGGTCAGGCGCCGGTAGCGCTTGACGAGGTTGCTGATATGAAGGCGTGTTTTGTTCGTGTCGTTCATGGTGGCGACGTTCTAATACGTCGCGGCGTGTAGTTCAATTCTCCTGTCCATGCTCGTCAGGAGAGCTCAGATGACCTCCACGTCGTCGGCGTCGAGCCAGTGGGTCTCCCCATCGTCGCCTTTGATGCCCACGCGCTTGCCCGGCCCGAATTTGCTGTCGCCGAACCAGAACACACGCCCCTCGACGCCCTCGTTTTTTCCGCTGGTGACGCGCACACGCGATCCTTTCCCAAGGGCGTCGCTTTCGGTGGACTCGTCGGCGCCGGAGGGCTCTTGCGGCGGCCCCATCTGCTCGGGGACGTCGGGAAGGGGGGCTTCGCCCAGTATCTGACGCATCAGCAGGATCGCCTCCGAGCGGAGGTCGGCCGGGAGTTGGTCCCACCCGGATGTCTTCTCCGCTGCGTGCACCGGCCCGTCGTGTTCGGTACGTCCGAGCCGAAACTCTTCGATTTGGACCGGGCGGCTCGGCCCGCCGTAGCCGTCACCGTAGCCGTTGTGCTTGATGTAGAGCTGGCGGTCACCCATGGCCAGGTAGGCGTGGGTGGTGTTGGCGCTGCGGCGGTTGCGCCCGCTTCCGTAGTCTTCTGCGAGCAACCCGTACAGGGCGAGCTGTCGGGCGCGTTCTCGCCACAGGTCGTGCGCGAGTGGCTCGACGGGCAGCTCGGGCAGGTCGTCGCTGTCGAGGACCGAGCGTGTGCGCTGTGAGAACTGGTCTTCAAGGGGCACATCGGGCCAGTCTTCGAGATCGGTGGCCGGATGTGCCAACACGAGCGTGTCGTCGGGGCCGAGGCGCACGGTGCCGTCTGCGTCGACGAGCTTGCCATCCTGGACCCAAACCAGCCGCCCCTCGTCGGTGCGAAAGACCGCGCCCTCGACGGCGTCGCGAGCCACAGGATGCCACAGGTAGTTATTGCGCAGGTGGTAGTACCCAAAGGTGCGCCGCTGCGCGAGTGCTCGCTCGAGGGTGTGGACGGCCATCGCCTTCCAGAAGTCCAGCGTGCCGCTGGGCTCGTCCTCGCGCGGCCAGTGCCGCTCGAGCATGTCAGGCGGGTGCGGCAGGCCCCAACGCGCCCGCCACAGCACGTAGCTCTCGGTGCGGTCGACGCCGCGTACGCTTTCGAGCGGTCGGCGCAGCCCACCGTCCATCTTGAGGGCGCCCAACGCGTCGACGGCGACCTTGCTCCCCTCGGGGATACTCGCCTGCAAGGCATCGGGAAGACGCTGGCGGACCACCCAGCGCACGAAGGCGGCGAGGCTCTCGTCGGAGAGCCCCGGCGTGACCAGCTCGGCAGCGCCGCGCACCGGCTTGTGGCGCGCCTCGTCGGGCGCCAAGCCGCGCTGGAAATAGTGCGTCTCGGAGAGCAGATGGGTGGTGTACCAGCGGACCGCCGCCTCGCTCAGGGCCTCGCCGTTGCGCCACGCGAGCTGCGGCGCGCCGTCGGGCAGGCCGGGGCTCGGCATGTCGATCTCGGCGAGCAGGGCGTCGAGGCGCACGTAGTCTTCGTCGACGACGAGCTCCTCGACGACATAGGGGCTCGGATAGACGAGGGAGTTGAAGACGTCGTTGTAGAAATCGAGGCGGGCGCCGTGGACCTGCAAATAAGGCCGAAGGGCGCCGTGGTTCAACGGCGGGTGGCGGTCACCGTCGCTCCAGGCCACCGCCATCGCGGCGACCTCCTCGCGAACCTCCGAGACGCTCAGCTCGCAAGCCTGGGCGAGCTCGGCGAACGGAACGACGCGGCCCTGGTCGTCTTCGAGCACCTCGCGGATACGCGCCCACACCTGGCGGTCACTCGTGGCCCGCGCGGCGAGTTCTCGTTCGGCGCGGCGCGGCTCGGGCGCCCAGGTGCGCGCATCGTTGCGCCCGTCTTGGCGAGGGGGATCGAGGGTCTTCTCTGGCATGGTCGCGTCCCGTGCAAAGGTGATGTTGTGTGGGCCGCTTTTGTAACTGATAGGCGACTCTGTCGACAAGGGAGGGCTCAACTCCCCGGACTCCCTTCGCTTCGCTGCGGTCGCCCGGGGCTACCGAGGCCTTCGTTTCGCTGCGCTTCACTCCGGCGCGGCGCAAACTACGCGCCTTGGCGGCCCAATTGTCCTCCATCGTCAACTCGGCCACCAAGGCGCCGTCGTCCGGCGCCGCGCCGAGCGCTGTCCGCGAGGCCTCGGTAGCCCGGGGCGACCGTAGGGAGTCCCGGGTCGACATTTGCAGGGGCGCCCGAGGTTTTGCGAGGAGGTTTCAGAGGGTCCCGAAGACGTTTCGAGACGTCGCAAAGTCCCCCGGAGATTTGGAAGGGGCTCCCGGAGATCTTACAGGGACGTGCGGAGAGCTTGCAGCAAGGCCCGCGGGCGTTGCAGGGGCGCCCGGTGACTTACGAGCCGGCCCGGAGCGTTTCGAAGACGATTCGAGTCGTCGCGAACCAGCCCGGAGCGCTTCGAGGGCGTTTCGAGTCGTCGCGAGGACGATTCAGGAAGTCGCAAGCTCGCGACGCTCGATTACAGCGACGTGTCCCAGCAGCAACACCACCTCGGCGACGGCCATCGCCCACAGCGAGACGTTCGCCAGGGCGACCAGCCCGATGGCGGCGACGAGGGGCACGAAGAGCTCGGCGACGCGGGAGCGGCCGGCGAGGCGCCAGGCGAGGGCCATGGCGCCGTTGAGGGCGAGGCAGGCGCCCGCGGCGAGCGCGGCGTAGGCGAGGCCTGTGAGCCAGTCGCCGTAGCGTACGCCCTGGGCGAGGAGGACGAGCAGGGCGTAGGGGGCGGTCACCAGCAGGCATTCGCGTACGGCGAAGACGACCGCGGCGGCCAGGTCGGCGTTTTGGGGCAGGGCGAGCAGGTTTTGGTAGGTCGGGCGGATGCGCGGGGCGGAGAGGCGCACCCACGGGTTGACCAGGGTGGCCGCGGCGATGGCCGGCAGCGTGACGACGAGCCAGCCGGGCAGGGCGGCTTCGCTCAGGCGGAAGACGGCGATGCCGGCGGCGAGCCAGCCGAGCCCGTAGGTCCAGCGGGCGAGCATGTAGCGGCGGCCAAATTGGAGCGCGTAGGCGCGAAAGACGACCCGGGCGGCCTGCGGGAGCAGGGTTTCGCCGAGGCGTTTTTTGCCGAACTCGCTCTTTTGGTGCTGCGCGGAGACCTCGTAGCCGACGAAATCGGCCTCGTGGAAGCGCGCGGCCATGCGGGGGAAGCCGGCGACGAATTGGCGGTACGAGACGACGATCGCGACGGCGAAGGACGCGCCCAAGATACCCAGGCCCACACTAAAAGCACGAGTGGGCTCGCCGGCCTTGATGACCTCGCCGAGCACGAGCTTGGCGAGGAGGATGACGATGACCGAGACGGCCAGGGCGACGCCCGGGGAGTACAAAAAGACCTGGCCTGCGCCGCCGTAGATGTCGCGCGTCTCGCCCTTGCGCTTGTCATCTTTGGTGCGCGAGGGCTTGCCGGTCATCGTCGAGCCGGCGCTCAGTTGCACCGCGAAGCCGATGGCCGAGCTGGTGAGCAGCCCCAGCGCCATGAGCGCCACGCAGGTGGCCGCGGCCAGCCCGCCGCCGTGCCACCACAGCGGGATGAAGAAGGGGGCGAGCAGCAGGGCGGCGCCCAGCGCCTCGCCGAGGGCGGCGAGGAGGCGGTCGACGTACAGGGCGTACAGTTTTAGCGGGTAGGGCTCGACGGCGCGGATGTCCTTTCGGCGAAAGAGGAGCTCCATGACCCGGAAGTTGAGCACCGAGGAGGCCAGGGCAGCCAGCCAGAAGGCGGCCTCGAGCGCGGCGGCGCCGGCGGGCAAGCTCTCGTCCTCGCCGGCCACGCCCATGGCGGTGACCACGTCGGCGGGCGGCTCGAGCAGGCCGGGGGCGGCCGCGTGGCCCAGCGCGCCGAGGCCGCCGACGAGCACGACGATGGCACCTACGAGCGCCGCCCACCAGCGCGCAGAGCGCCCCGAAGCGCGGTTTCGCAGCCCGGCGAGTCGCGCTCTCATCAAGATGCCCAGGTGAGTCATCAGTCCGTATCCTGCTTGTTTTCGTTATTGTTCAGCCGATTATTTGGCTGGGGGGTTCGATTCGTGCTGGACTTTTGGGCCCCGTTCGATGCTTGTTTCTGATTGGCGGCGCCGACGTAGCGCGGCCGGGGCATATCTTTGCGCATGAGCACCGAGCGCACTTCGCGATGAATACAGCGAATGCGAAGTTCGGCAGTTTCTGCTAGAGGACTCTGTGGATATGCCTCGAGAAACGCTTGATATCCATCCAGCGCGGCGTCATAGTCGCCGGCGCGATAATGGGCTTCGGCGTACTCGAACGCTTGCGTTTGAGTTTGCTGCGGGTCTTCGCATGCGACGACGCCCCCCAGCATCCAAGCGCACAACACAAGGATCACAAGGGCCCGAATGGAACGGGTTGGTCGAGATATGGGAAACGACATCGAAGAGCCGTTGAAGAACGAAGAAGAGTTTGCTGACTTTCACGCCGGTTTCGTGGCGCTCATTGGTCAGCCGAACGTCGGTAAGTCCACCCTGATGAACAGGATTCTGGGCGTCGACCTGGCGATTACGACTGCGAAACCGCAGACGACGCGCAACCGGATTCTAGGGGTGCGGACGTTCCCTGAAAAGGGACAGATTTGTTTCGTCGACACGCCGGGCATCCACAAGGCCAAAAAGCGGCTCAACCGGGCGATGGTCTCCACGGCGCTCGACGCCATGGACGAGGTCGACCTGATCTGCCATGTGATCGACGCCGCCGAGTACGTCGACAACTTCGACCGCTACGACGAGGTGCCCTCGACCGAGGCGTTCATCCTCGACAAGCTCTCGGAGGTCAACCAGCCGGTCTTCTTGTTGTTGAACAAGGTCGACCTGGTCAAAAAGAAAGACCTGCTCTTGCCGGTCATCGCCGACTTGAGCGAGCGCTACGAGTTCGCCGAGGTCGTGCCCGTGAGCGCGGCCAAGGGCGACAATATCCGCCGGCTGGTCGAGGTGCTCATCGAGCATCTGCCCGAGGGCCCGCCGATCTTCCCCGAGGATATGCTCACCGACCAGGCCGAGCGGTTCATCGCCGCGGAGTTCATCCGCGAGCAGATCCTCGAGCAGACCCACGAAGAGGTGCCCTACAGCGTGGCCGTCGAGATCGAGCGCTTCGTGGAGAACGCCGAGAAGAATATGCTCGAGATCTCGGCCATCATTCACGTCGAGCGCGACAGCCAGAAGGGCATCGTCATCGGCAAGGGCGGAAGCCGGCTGAAGTCCATCGGGCGCGAGTCGCGCGCGCGGATGCAGTCGTTTTTCCACCGAAAGGTTTTCCTAGAGACATTTGTTCGTGTCGAGTCGGAGTGGAGCGAGGACCCCAACGCGCTGCAGCGATTCGGCTACGAATAATCCCGAGAATCACCACAGGGAGCACGGAGTCCACGGGGAAAGGCCAACAGAGTAGTTCTCCGTGCCCCCTGCGCTCCCCGTGGTGACCCCGAGCCCCCGAATCTTCCGAAATCCCGAGACCCCGCAACATGAGCTTCTTGATCGCCATTGTAGGCCGACCCAACGTCGGCAAAAGTCGCCTGTTCAACCGCCTGTCGCAGACCGGTGATGCCATCGTGCACGACTTCGAGGGGGTGACGCGCGACCGGCAGTACGCCGACGGCAAGTGGTACGACAACCGCTACACGGTCATCGACACCGGCGGGTTCGTGCCCGAGGCCGAGGAGCCGATGCTGCGCCAGATGCGCAATCAGGCGCAGCTGGCGATGGACGAGGCCGACCTGATCGTCTTCTTGCTCGACGGGCGCGACGGCATCTTGCCGGCCGACCGCGAGATCGCCCAGATGCTGCGCCAGGCGACCAAGCCGGTGCTCTTCGCGGTCAACAAGATCGACTCGCCGGTCAACCCCGAGCGCCATATCGGCGAATTCTACGAGCTGGGCACCGAGCTGTACCCGATCAGCGCCGAGCACGGCCACGGCGTCGCCCAGTTGATGGACGAGGTGTGCTCGCATATCCCCGAGGATCAGGAAGAAGAAGCCCACGAGATGCACGCGCGCATCGCCGTGGTCGGCAAGCCCAACGCGGGCAAGTCGAGCACGATCAACGCGCTTTTGGGCGAAGACCGGCTGCTCACCAGCGAGGTCGCCGGCACCACCCGCGACGCCATCGACACGCGGATTGCGCGCGGCGACCAGGAGTACCTGCTCATCGACACGGCGGGGCTTCGGCGCAAAAAGAAGATCTCGCACCAGCTCGAGGAGTACGCGGTCGTCCAAGCGATTCGCAGCATCGACCGCGCCGACGTCGTCCTGTTCGTCATCGACGCCACCGAGGGCATCACCTGGCAGGACAAAAAGATCGCCGACGTGGTCAAAAACCGCGGCAAGGCGTGCGTCATTATCGTCAACAAGTGGGATTTGGTCGCCAAGGAGACCGCCACGGCCGGCGAGTACGTCCACGCCATCCACCGCGAGATGCCGTTCATGGCCTTCGCGCCGATCATGTTCGTCAGCGCGCTGACCGGCCAGCGAGTCCACAAGATCCTCGACCGCGTCGACGAGGTCTTCGAGCAGTACACCAGCCGCATCTCCACCTCGGAGGCCAACCGCTTCCTCGAGCAGGCGCTGGGCCAGCACAACCCGCCGATGCACAAGGGCCGCCCGGTCAAGTTCTACTACGCCTCGCAGGTCGCCACGCGCCCGCCGACGTTTTTGTTCTCGGTCAACCGCCCGCAGGGCGTCAAACCGAGCTATCGGCGGTACTTGGTGAACAAATTGCGTGAGGTGTACGGGTTCGAGGGGACGCCGATCAAGACGGTGTTGCGGGGGCGTGGCGAGGAGTGATGCTTTAGCGGAGCGGGGGCTTGCCCCCAGCGTAGCCAACGCCCGTGCAGCCCCAAGGCTTGCCTTGGGGTAAACCGTGCCATTCCTGAACACGGGTCCATGTCGATCGCCGCAACTCCTGAACGCGGCCCCCACTCGATGGCCCCAATCATCACAATTCATCGCACCAATGGGCGACGTGTACGATTGCGTTGTTGAACCCATGTGGTCGTTGACGTCAAAACCCCGCGGCAAGCCGCGGGGCTGCACATTGGGATGGAGAACCCATGTGGTTGTTGACGTCAAAACCCCGCGGCAAGCCGCGGGGCTGCACCGGCGAGAGCTACGCTCGGGGCAAGCCCCGGCTCCGCAGGGGGACTATTTGTACGTCTCGAACTCCCCTTTCTTGTAGCTCGCCCAATACTTCTCGAGGCGATCGCCCACCTTACCGCTCAGGATGACCGCGCCCAGGATGTTCGGGAAGGCCATCGACAGGAGCATCAGGTCCGAGAAGTCGAGCACGTTGCCCAGGCTCGAGATGGAGCCGAGGACGATGAAGAGCAGGAAGATGATGCGGTAGGGCATCGACTGGCTGGCGCCGAAGAGCGTCGTCCAGCAGCGCTCGCCGTAGTAGCTCCACGAGATCATCGTGCTGAAGGCGAAGAGCACGACCGCACCCGACAAGACGTAGGGGAAGAAGCCGATTTCGGAGCCGAAGGCTTTGCTCGTCAGCGAGATGCCGGCCAGGCCGATGGTGTCTTGCTGGGCGTACACGCCGGTGATGACGATGACGATGCCGGTCATGAAGCAGACGATGATGGTGTCGATGAACGGCTCGAGCAGGCCGACGACGCCCTCGCGGATGGGCTCGTTGGTCTTGGCCGCCGAGTGGGCGATGGCCGCCGAACCGATACCTGCCTCACTCGAGAAGGCGGCGCGCCGCACGCCCTGGACGAAGACGCCGACCAGCCCGCCGGCCCACATCGAGTCGGTGTTGAACGCCTCGCTCAAGATGATGCCGACCGCTTCGGGGACCTGCTCGATGTTCATGAAGACGACGGCGAGCGCGGCCAACACGTAGATACCGCACATGGTGGGCACGATCTTCTCGGCGACTTTGGCGATGCTCTTGATGCCGCCGATGATGACCAGGCCGACCAGCACGGCCAAGATGAGGCCGTAGACGAGTCCGCGTTCGTTCTCGCCGCCCCCGATCGGCTCGGGGTTGACCACCGCGACGCCCTCGGGCTGGGCCCAATCTTTGATCTCGCGGCCCTCGATGACGCCGATTTGCATCTGGGCGACGGAGTTCGCGCGCACGTTGTAGCGAGTATGGGCTCGCTCGGCGACGATGGGCACGCGGGCCACAAAGGCGCCGTCTTCGCGCTTCCAGTCGTCCATGGTCACCGTGAAGCGGGCTCCGGCGGGGCCGTAGTGGCGCTCGGTGGCGTCTTCGGACTCGCTCGCGGAGGGCACGTTGAAGCGGACGACCTGCGGGGGCAGGTCCCACTCGCGCGGTTGGTCTGCGCGAAGCACGACCTCGCCCTGGGCCTTGGCGCCGCCGAGCCAGGGCACGATTTCGGTCATCGCCTGGAAGCTCTGGTTGGCCTGGAACATGTTGCCGCCGCCAAACGAGGCGCCGATGCACAAGATGGCGAAGATCAGCGACAGCGCGACGCCCAGGGGCTTGAAGAAGCCGCCCATTTCGGCCAGGCCCTCGCGCAGGTAGACCATGGGGCCGCCGCGCACGTCGCCCTTCTTGTCGATGCGACGGTACATCTGGCCGAGGCTGACCTCGGTGAATTTGCTGGTCATGCCGAACAGGGCGACGACCATCATCCAGAAGACCGCGCCCGGGCCGCCCATGCTCACCGCGATGGCCACGCCGGCGATATTACCCAGGCCGACGGTGGCCGAGAGCGCGGAGCTTAGCGCCTGGAAGTGAGAGACCTCGCCGGGGTCATCGGGGTTGTCGTATTTGCCGCGGGTGACGTCGATGGCGTGCTTGAACGCACGCAGGTTGATGAACTTGAAGCGTAGCGTGAAGAAGAGCGCGCCGCCGAAGAGCACCATGACGATGAGCGGCATCTCCTCGAGCACCGGCAGCGGGGGGCTCCAGAAGAGCACCGCCCCCATCGGCTCGACGACTGCGCCGAACCATTTGTTGATGGTTTGTTCGCCGGCCAATCCCGCCAAGACGGCGATGACGATGACGATGATCACCGGGATGGCGTACTTCTGAGTGTCTTTGAGCTTGTCTTTCATGTCGGCGGCTACAGGGGGGCAACGGATCGGGTGATGCCGCCGGCAAAAAGTTGCGCAACATCACCCAAACAGCACGAAATAATTTAGAACTCGCAATGTGATAGCACTGCGGAGGGTGTCGCCGCAAGATCGTGCTATTTTTGCAGACAAACTACAATTTGGGGGTCGAGAATCGGAAGTGGTCCAAAAACGCGCGCTATTTTTGCAGACAAACTACAATTTGGGGGTCGAGAATCGGAAGTGGTCCAAAAATGCGCGCCATTTTTGCAGACAAACTACAATTTGGGGGTCGAGAATCGGAAGTGGTCCAAAAACGCGACCCTCAAGATGTAGTTTGTCCGCCCAAATAGACTACAACCTGAAGTGATACGCCAAGTTCGCGCCAATCGTCGAATAGATAGGAAAGTCGCCGGGGTCGGTCAGCGGGGCGTGCAGCTCGATCATGCCGCCGAGGGACCAGTTGCGGCTGTAGCGCCAGTCGAGGCCGAGGCTGAACTTGCCGCCGACCGCCGCGCGGTTGACGCCGGGGGCGTCGGGCGGGGCGATGACGAAGTTTTCGATGGCCAGGCCCACGTAGGGGACGTACTGGAAGACGTCGAGGTTGTAGCGAAACCCGCCGAAGAGGCCCAGCACCTGGCTGGAGGGGATATCGTCCTCGGTCTCGGCAAAGTGGTAGCTGCCCTCGACGCCGCCGACGATGCTCCAAAAGTCGGTGATGCCCACCCGCGCGCCGATCTGGGCGCCGGGCCCCCATTGGCCGTTGTCGCTCACGGCGTTGGCGTTGGCCAGGTTGAGCGCGCCCCATAACTGGGCGTAGCCGTCGCTGGCGCTGGCCTGGGCGGGCAGCACGGCCAACAGACAGAAGAGAAAAAAGGCCGGCGTGAACGAGCGGAGGCGGCGGTCGAGGCGGGCTGGAATGGTCATGGCACTGATTGAGTTAAAGTTTTTGGAAAATCGAGCGCACCTAGTTACGTGGTATCGGCGTTGGTTGACACTCACAAGTGGCAACAATATAGTCCGCGACTCGCTGGCCCGGCCGATTTTCGGGGATGCTCGACGCGTCCTACAGAGCTCGTGTCGACCGCTGACTTCAAAATAAGCTTTTAGCCCCTGTCTGGAACTGTCCGCCCGACTTGATGACTAAAGAGGCGCTGCGGACCCGCAGGTTACGGAGAACATATATGGCAATCAAGATTCGCAAGCGCACCGACGGCGAGGAGCCCGAAGCAGAAGCTCCCGAGGGACAGGCCGGCGCACCTGCTGCGTCCGACCCGGTTCTCGAGGCGACGATGCGTGGTGCCTCGTGGGTAGAGCAAAATCGCAACCTCGTCATCGGCGGGGTTATCGCGGCGGTGGTCGCGATCATCGGCGTCTGGGTGGGCACGGCCTATATCGAAGGCCAAGAGGTCAAAGCCTCCTCGACGTTGAGCCCGGCGCTGTGGGATTACGCGGCTCCGGTCGAAGGCTCCGAAGAGCTCGACCTGATCAAGCAGGCCGAAGAGGTCGATCCTCCCGCGGAGGTCTTCGCCTCGGAGACGGAGCGTTGGCAGGCCATCTACGACAAAGCCGACAAATCGCTGTCGGCCAAGGGCTCGGGCGCGCTGGCGCAGACCGCGCGACTGACCAAGGCCGCCGCGGCCAACCGACTCGGCAAGCCCGACGAGGCCGTCGAGCTCTACAAGGCCTACCTCGGCGGTGAGACCGACGAAGCGATGCTTCCGGTGGTCTACCTCGGACTGGCGACGGCGCACAGCGCCAAAGGTAATGTCGACGAAGCGGCCGCCAACTTCGACAAGCTCGTCGAAGTCGACGCCAGCTACGAGGGCCTGGCCATGTATCAGAAGGCTCAGGTGCTCGAGGCCGCCGGCAAGACCGACAAGGCTAAAGAGCTGTACCACGAGATCCTCGAGTCGGACCCCGAGACGCCGTACCGCGACGAAATCGAACGACGATTGGCACTTCTTTGATTGTTTGGCTCTGCAATGACAGACCACTTTCGCTCTCGTGTGCGCACGGCTCTCTTGATCGGCCTGGGCGCCGTACTCTCTGCCGGCACTCTGGCCGGCTGTGCGGCGTCTCAGGATATCGAAAAGGAGGCGCCGTACGACCGCGAGCCATTCGCCACGCGCCCGCACCTCAAGATTAGCTGGCGACAGCTGGTCAACCCTCCCGGCGCCTGGGAGTACCGCCCGCGCGAGTATTCCACGCCTCATTACCGCAAGAGCACCGACGAAATCTTCGTGGGGACCGACGACGGCATGCTGTTGAAGGTTCGCGGCGGCGACGGTGAGATTTTGTGGAGTGTGAAGCTCGACGGCCCCATCCACGCCGAACCCTCCTTTGGAGACGGTCGCGTGTACGTAGGGACGCTCACCGGCGGCTTTTACGCGGTCGACGAAGCGACGGGCGAAACCCTGTGGTCGACGGAGATCGACGGCTCCATCGAGTCGCGCGCCTCCTACGCGCAGGGTCGAGTCTTCTATACCACCAGCAATGACGACCTGATCGCGGCCGACGCCGCCACCGGAAAGCGCCTGTGGAGTTATCGGCGCCCGGCGCCCGAGTACTTCACCATCAAAGAGACGGCCAAGCCGGTCGTCGAAGAGGGGAGCGTCTTTTGCGGCTTCGCCGACGGGGTGATGGTCTCCCTGCAGATCGACACCGGCGAGGTGCTCTGGCAGAGCGATTTGAGTGGGGGCAAAACCGAGTTCATCGACGCCGACGAAGACCCCGTGGTCGCCGGGTCGCGGCTCTTCGCCGCCTCCTACGACGGCGGGCTGTACGCGCTCGACAAGACCAGCGGCGAGCAGATCTGGCAGGTGCCCCTGTCTGGCATTGCCGACTTCATTTACGGCGAAGACACGCTGTACGCGGCCACCGCCAACGGGCGTCTGGTCGCCGTGGGCGCCGAGGACGGCACGACCCGCTGGGCGTTCCGCTTCACGGACAACTCACCGGTGGCGCTGACCGCCACCGAACTCTATCTCTTCGTCTCCACGGCCAGCGGGCCGATGTACGTCCTCGATCGTGCGACGGGTTACCCGCTGATGAAGTGGGACCCCTCCACCGGCTTCAACACCCGCGTCGTGTTCGGCTCGACTGCAGGCTTCGCCTTCTCGAATCGGGGCTACCTGTACGGCTTCGACGTCGCGTACTGATTCAAACACTTGGCGCCCCGTTCGAGGGCGCCAAGCCCGTCTGTCAGATTCTTTCGTAATACAACGTGTGGATGGGGATGCCCGCCTGGATGACGTGGCGCTCGCGAGTGCTGCGAGGGAAGGGCTCGAGCGGGTAATCGAAGACGTCGACGGGGCGGAAAGCCTCGTGAGCGTCGAGCGTGTCGCGCATATCGTCGGCGAATGGGCCGACGTCGGTGCGAATCCACAGCTTGCCGCCTTCGATCATCTTCGGGGCGAGCAAGTCGAGGAATTCGGGCTGGATCACGCGACGCTTGCGGTGGCGAGTCTTCCACCACGGGTCGGGAAAGAGCAGAAAGAGTTCGCGCACCTGGCCTTCGTCGATGACGATGGGCAAGACGTGGTTGGCGTCGGCCTGCATGACGCGCGCGTTTGCGATCTCGTTTCGCTCGAGCCGGCCTTTGGCGGCGTCGGCCAGGCTCTTGGTCCACTCGATGCCCAGAAAGAATCGATCCGGAAAGCGCTCGGCGAGCCCTTTGATGAAGCGGCCGCGGTTGCTGCCGATTTCAATGCTCACCTGGTCGGGGAGTTCGATGTCGCGGGCGAATTCACGCACGCGCTCGAGCTCGTCGGCCTGGTACTCCTCGGTATATTTGTCGAAACGGTAGTCGAGATTAGGCACGGTATGTCGCGCTTGTATGAGGTGAAGTTGGGGGAGGGCGAAGCTCAGCTCGAGGGCGCCGCTCAGAGAGTGATTTCCATCTCGTCGCGAGCCACCAATGTGTTCTCGAACAAATCCTTGCCACGCGCTTCGAGTTCGTCGAGCGTGTTGTCGTTGTTGCCCGGGTCGTGGTGGAACAAGAAGAGCTGCCCCACGTCGGCCGCCTTGGCGAGGCTGGCGGCGATTTCGACGGTCGAGTGGCCGTAGCCCTGCGTGGGCACCGGCATCGAGACGTAGCGCTCCTCGGTGTACATCGCGTCGTGGATGAGCACGTCGGCGCCGCGGGCGAACTCGATGAGGCGGCGGTCGCCTTTGACGAAGCCCTCGGTGTCGGTGGCGTAGACCAGCGTCTTGTCGCCGGCGCTAATCTTGTAGATATTCACCCCGGACTTGGGGTGGTTGTAGCCGCGCATGCACTCGAGAGTCAGTTCGATCTGACTCGGATCGGGGGCCTGACCGGCCGTCCGCGGGTGTCGCGGCCGACACTGAATAGGCGCGTCTTGGCCTTCGACGAAATAGATGACGTCGGCCTCGCCGATGTCGGCGAAGCGAAAGTCGGCCTGCATCTCGTAGCGCGGCACCGGAAAGAACGGCGGCGACATGAACGCGTCGATGGTCTCTTCGAACGAATCGAAGCGCATGTTCTGCGGGCCCCAGATAGACACGCTCGCATCGGGCATATACATCGGTGCGAAGTAGGGCAGTCCGATGAGGTGATCGAGGTGCGCGTGCGTGATGAAGACATAGGTCTCCAACGGCTGCTGCGTCTCGATGTAGCGTTTGATCAGGTCGTTGCTGTGGCTGACCAGCCCGCTTCCGGCGTCGAGGATGATCTCGCGCGACCCGGCGCGAACCGTCAGACAGGAGGTTTGGCCGCCGTAGCGGACGTGATCGGTGCCTGAGACCGGAATGCTTCCGCGGCACCCGTAGAATTTAACAGAGAAATCGGAAGGCATTTGACTTGGAACTGCAGCGGCCATTCAATGACAGATTCGACTCCGTGCGGTGTGGAGTCGTGCGGCGTCGGCCGCCAAGAGGACTCCCCGCAGGCAATCTGTATGTTCGGGGGAATATAGCAAGTCGAATTTTACATCGTCAAGAAATGGTCTCGCTTTCTCCCCTCACAATTCGCACTTGTCGATGAATTGGCTCACCACACAACTTCCCGCCCAGAGCGTCTGGATGGGGGCGGGGCTTCTGGTCGCTGCCGCGATTGCCGTGGGGGCAGGGCGCATGCGGCGGGTTCCTGCCAGTGAGATCCTCGCGCTGTTCGGGCTGTGCGTGGTCGTAGGCGCGGCGTCGAGCCGAGTATTTTGGGTGCTCGCGGCACCGAGTGTCGACATCGGAGTCGCTGTCGCGCATCTAGGAGAGCTGCTGGACCCTCGAAATGGCGGGTACAGCTCGTTCGGGGCCTTCGGCGGTGCCGCGGCTGTGGTAGCCCTCTGGTGTTACCTGCAGCGCCACGAAGCATGGGCGTTGCGCGCGATCGACGCGCTGGTGCTCGGCGGGCTCAGCGGGCTCGCGCTCGCGAGGGTAGGCTGTTTGGCCAACGGCTGTGATTTTGGGCGCCCGGCTCAGCTTCCGTGGTCCATTCAATACCCCGCCGGCTCCGAAGCGTTCGCGCTGCACGTCGAGTCTGGACGGATTTTGGCCGATGCGTCGTGGTCAGCCCCGGTTCACCCGTTCCCGCTGTATATGGCGGCGGGCACTCTGCTCATTGTGGCGATAGGGCTCGGCGTCTTGTCGCGCGGCCAGTCGTCGCCGGGGCGGGTGGCAGTGTTGGCCGCAGGCGCTTACCTTTTATGGCGATTCGCGATGGAGTGGACTCGGGCCCCGTCCACCGTGGCCAGTTGGGGGGCGGTGAATATCCACCACCTCCTGGCCGTCATCGGTCTTGGCGTGATATTCACAGTCGCCCGCAAGCTTGATGCTTGCAGGTCGACGTCTGCTGCGCCACAATCGGGGCGCGAAAAATAGGCGGATTCTTGGGCGGCAAAGGTATATGAGTCGGGTACTATTCATTCGAGACGGCGCGCTCGCCGACGACCTGGAGCATCTCTGCGACCAGACAGGGAAGCTGCAGTTCGTCGGCGTCGACGATCTCGAGTCGGCCTGCTCGCAACTCGTCGCCTCGCGCTTCGACTCACTGCTGATGCCCTACGGCGACCAAGTCGCGTGTGGACACCCCGAGCTGGAGCGTATCGTGGGCGACCACCCCGACGTCTCGGTCATCTGTGTGGTCTGCGATGGCGACCATGGTGCCGCAGCACGGGTTGTGCAACATGCCTCGGCCGACGTTTTGCTCGAATCACAACTCGCGTCCGAGCACGGGGCCTCCATGCTGGAGGCGCTCGTGGAGCGTCTGGCCACGCAGTCACGCGAAGTAAGCCTGCAACACGAATTGGAGCGGCGAAACTCGGAGTTGCTCGGGCTCAACGCGCTCGCGAGTGCCGTGTCCAGTTCGCTGAGCCGCGATGTCATCGTGCGCCGTGCGTTGTGGGTCTTCGGCGGTTTGTGCCGAAAGGGCGCGGTCGCGCTGGTCCAAATCGATCCTCCTCCGCCACTTGCAGAGCGCGTGGGCGAAGCGACCGAACGACTCCGGGACGAACCGACCGACATTTCCCTCAAATGCCTCAGCGAGTTTGCCGTCGACGGTGAGCCCGTGTGTGCGGCCTTCGAGCCACCGGAGCGTTGGCTCGAGATCATTCAGGACGACGCCATCGTCGTGTTCGACGATGGGCTCGACCCCGGCAAGTTGCCGGGAATCGAGCCGTTGGTCGACCGATTGGGCGACGGCGTGCTCACCCTCGTTCCCATTTGGGGGCAGGGGCGTGCGCTGGGCATCCTGATCCTCGCCGATCTCGCCCCCGGCAGCCGCGTCCCCTTTACCCGCGAGGGGTTGCGCGCGATGGCCGCGCAGCTGGGCGGCGCGCTCGAAAACGCCCGCCTCTTCGAGGAGGTGACCAGCGCCTACCGTTCGCTCCAGAGCACTCAGGATCAGCTCGTCCACGCCGAGAAATTCGCCGCCATGGGCGTGCTCGCCGCCGAGATTGCCCACGAAATCAACAACCCGGCGAGCTTCGTCATCAGCAACTTGAGCGTGATGGACGATTACGTCGAGACGATCGGCGAGTTCCTCGAAGACTTCAGGGCCGTGCTCGAGCGCGAGGCGCCCGCGCTGGTCGACGCGTGGGAGGAGCTGGCCGAGCGTCACGAGATCGCCTTTTTGCGCGAGGACCTCGACACGCTGTTGTCGCGCAGCCTGGGCGGCATGCAGCGCATTCATCAAATCGTCCAGGACCTGCGCTTCTTCTCTCACGATACTGCCAACGAGCCTGGCTGGATCGACATCGAGAGTCTGCTCGAGTCGACGATCAACTTGGTCAAGCACGAGGCGAAGTATCGAGCGCGAGTCGAACTCGACTTTTCGGGCGTGCCCCAGATTTTTTCGGACGCCAACCGATTGAGCCAGGTCTTTTTGAACCTGTTGGTCAACGCCGCCCACGCCATCCAAAGTGGCGCGCCCGACGAAAACGAGATTGTGGTCGAGACACAGCGCGACCACGACAGCGTGACGGTGACGGTGCACGACACCGGCGAGGGCATCCCCGAAGAGATTCTGCCGCATATCTTCGACCCCTTCTTCACCACCAAGGAGCCGGGAGAGGGGACGGGGCTCGGCCTGTCGATTTCGCGCGACATCGTGCGCAGCTTGGGCGGTCAAATCTGGGTGACCAGCACGCTCGGCCAAGGGACCACCTTCAGGGTGACCTTGCCGATCCGGGCGCCGAAATTCGAAGAGGATGACGAGCTTCGCGACAGCGGAAGCTTTACTGTTCCGGTCAACCCCAACGACACCGCCGAGTACGCTGCAGATGCCGACACGACCCTCGAAGCCGACACCGAAGGGGAGCAGATTGGCAAAGAGCGGTGAACTCTTCGACGGGGTCAAGCCAGAGTGGGACTCGGCACACGACCAGTTCTATCTGGGAACGGCCGGCTGGTCCTACGATGATTGGGACGGCGTCTTCTATCCGGCGGGGACCTCCTCGAAGGGTCGTCTACCGTACTACGCCTCGCAGTTTCGCAGCGTCGAAATCGACTCGACGTTCTACGCCATCCCGAGCCGAACCACCGTGCAGTCGTGGCACCAACGCACACCGCCCGGGTTCGTCTTCGCCGCCAAATTCCCCCGCCAAATCACCCACGAGGCCCGATTGGTGGGCTGCGGGACCGAAGCGGCGACCTATATCGAGGTGATGACCGAGCTTGGAGACCGGCTCGGCCCGCTTCTTATCCAGTTGCCGCCCAGCTTTACCGTCGACAACTTCGACGACTTGGCTAGGTTCCTGGAGGGGTTACCCGACGGGTTCATGTACGCCGTCGAGGTGCGTCACCCCTCCTGGCTCGTCGACGAGTACGCCGACCTACTGAAGCGTTGGCGGGTCGCCATGACGCTGACCTGTGGAGGCCACCTCGGTCGTTTTTGGCGCGTCACCTCCCGGATTGCCTACATGCGCTGGCTGGGGCCTCACGACCCGTTCGAGCGCTACGACAGGCTCCAAGAACCGCGGGACGAGGCGCTCGACTGGTGGGCGCCGCGCATGGCGCACTTCCTGGGCCGCGGCGGCACCCTTTTTGGCTACGCCGCCAACGACTACGAAGGCTTTGCACCCCAGACGGCTCGTCGCGTCTCGCGCCGCGTGGCTGACTGCCTCACGAGTTGACACACCACGCGGGTGTAATGCATATACACCTGCGCGCCTCCCCCGGGACATGCATGAATGGGCCCCGGGATGACGAGGAGACTTCCATTTCAAGGGAACAAGTCCATGCCGTACGCCAATATTGCCGAAGTCAGCACCTGTCTGTCCGACTGCATCGACTATTGTCAGAAGCATCAGGACATCGACTACTGTGAACACCACTTGCCTCATATGCTCGACGTCAAAAACGAGATGAAAGAGGCGTGGGCGACGACGGACAAGCATTTCGCGCGATGGAAGCGCGAGGCCGGCGAGGACAAGCTGAGCTGGAAGAACCTGGCCAAGCTCTTGCGCGAGGTTCAGCGCAAGCTCGAGCGCATCGACGCCATCGGCTATCCCGACCGCCGCGTGATGTATTGGGACGAGGCGATTTTGGAGAACGCCGCGCGCGAGATGATGGACTATCTGGCCGAGCATACCGGCAATATCGACTTCGCCGAGGACTACCTGACGCGCATGGAGCAGCTCATCGACACCGCCCACGGTGAGCACGACCAGTCCGAGGACGCCCTCCGCTCGTATCGACGCTTCTTCCGCCAGCGTCGCGACGCTCTGTCGAACGCCTACCACGTCATCGGCGAATTCCGTGAGTCGATGCGCCGCAACCTCGGCAAAGACCACCCGGACTATCAATCCATTCGCTGGGCCTGGTCTGTTTCGCCCGACGAGACGGTACTCTAACCCACAACCGCCATGAACAACTTGAAAGGACGCGTTGCGTTGGTCACTGGAGGCAGCCGCGGCATCGGCCGTGCTCTCTGCCTCCAGCTCGCCGAGCGCGGGGTACACGTGTACACCTGCGGCCGCGACGAAGAAGCGCTCCGTGAAACCGAAGAGCAGGCCCCCGGGCCCGGGTCGGTCGTCGGCATGGTCGCCGATGTGACCGACCTCGAGTCGATGACCGAACTGTTCGCCAAGATCCGCGACGAGCGTGGCCACCTCGACATCCTGGTCAACAACGCCGGGGTTCTCGGGCCGCGCGCCCGCATCGAGAAGGTCAGCTTGCAGGAGTGGCGACACACGCTCACCGTCAACGCTGACGGTGTCTTCATCGCCTCGAAGCTCGCCATGGGACTGATGCGCAAGTCTGGCGGCATCATGCTCAACGTCTCGTCGAGCGTCGGCCGCAAAGGGCGGGGCGGTTGGGGGCCATACGCCGTCTCCAAGCACGCTTTGGAGGGACTGACCGGCACGCTCGCCGACGAACTCGAAGACGATGGCATCTGCGTCGTCTCGGTCAACCCCGGCGGCACGGCCACGCGTATGCGCAAGAAGGCTTACCCGGACGAAGACCCCGCGACGCTTCCCACCGCCGACGAGGTCGCCGGAACGTTCATGACGCTCATCGAGCGTCTCGACGTCGCCCAGACGGGCCGCCAGTACAACTCGCGTGACCTGATGGAGTGTTTCGGAGAAGAGATGGAAGCAGAAGAGCTTCCGTACGTGGGGAAGGCGTAAAGTTCGGAGCGAGGGCGTCTTGCCCTCGCTCCGAATATCTCTCAGATACTCACCGCACAGAACTGCTCGTAGTCGATAAAGCCGGTAAACTCGGCGTCTTCACCACAAGCGGGGCACTTGGGGTCGCGGCGAAGCTTCATCTCGCGGAACTCGGTCTTGAGTCCGTCGAAGGCGAGCAGGCGGCCCGACAGCGGCTCACCGATACCCACCAGAAGCTTGACCGCCTCGATGGCCTGCAACAGACCGATGACGCCCGGGAGCACACCCAGCACGCCAGCTTCCTGGCAGCTCGGCGCGAATTCGGGGGGCGGCGGCTCCGGATACAGGCAACGGTAGCACGGCCCGTCATGGGGCACGAAGCTTGTGACCTGTCCCTCGAAGCGGAACACCGAGCCGTGCACGTTGGGGATCCCCAGGTGCACGCAGGCGTCGTTGATGAGGTAGCGGGTCGGGAAGTTGTCGCCGCCGTCGATGACCAGGTCGTAGCCCTCGAAAATGGAGAGCACGTTGTCGCTCGTCAGGCGCGTGTTGAACATCTCGACTTCGACGTCGGGGTTGAGACCTTGAATGGTCTTCTTGGCCGACTCGACCTTCGGTTCGCCCACGCGGTCATCGGCGTGCACGACCTGGCGCTGCAGGTTGGAGCGGTCGACGACGTCCGAGTCGATGATGCCGAGTTGGCCCACGCCGGCTGCTGCCAGGTAGAGCGCTGCAGGGCTTCCCAGTCCGCCGGCGCCGAGCATCAGCACCTTGGAGTCGAGAAGCTTCATCTGACCCTTCTCGCCAATCTCGGGGATGATCAGGTGCCGGCTGTAGCGCGACATCTGCTCCTGATTGAGCGTCTTGGCCACGTTGACCGGATACCCGGCCTGCTTCCAGGCGGTGAAGCCGCCGGCCATCGAGGCGACGTTGTTATAGCCCAGATCCTCGAGCGTCTTGGCGGCGAGCGCCGAGCGCGTGCCGCTTCCGCAGTACAAGATGATTTCCTTGTCGCGGTCAGGCACCAGGTTTTCGATTTTCAGATCCAGTAGGCCACGGGGCACGAAGTCGGCGCCTTCGATGTGGCCGTCGACGAACTCGTCGCGCTCACGCACGTCGATGATCACGCGGTTGTCGCTCGTCTTCGACTGGCTCCACTGGTCGTGGACGCTGTCGACGTCGGTCTCGCGGATCTGTTCTTTGATTTTGCTGACGATATCGTTGATTCCAGCCACGAAGGTGCTCCTGTGTCTAGAGAATGGGGCCGGGGAATTCCCCAGCCTGTCGGTCCGCGCGAATAATCGATGAATTGATTTCAATGATTAGCCACGATAACGGCCAATTCATATCAGGATGGTAGGGATTGTTCAACGCTACTCAGTGTCCGGCTGTTTGGATGCATTATCTGCGCTGTCGGATTCAGATTCTTCGTCGCCTTCGAGCACATCGTCGATGTCTTGGCGCACGGAAGTGAGGGTGCGCCGACGCTCGATCATCGTGATGGTGTCCTCGATCAAGGTGCGCAGCTTGGGATCCGCGCTCTTCTTCCAGACCTTCAACGAAGTGAGCAAACCCTCATCCTGATAGAAGGCGAGGGCGCGCAGTGCGACCTGCTGGACATCGAGCGACGTGCTCGTCTGTGCGAGCTCGAGCAGCTTGGGCATGGCCGCTTCGCTGCGCCGTCGGCCCAGCGCCAGCAGGACGTGGTCGCGAAGCTTGTGCTTGGAGCGAGTTGGTTTGGCAAATTGCTCCCATTTTTGCTCGGTCAGCGTCGCCAACAAAAAGGTCTCACCAGTCTGACTCCTGTCGACGCCGAGAAGATCGAGCATTTCGAGGCGCAGATCGAGATTGACCTCGGGGTTCTCGACAAGACGCTGAGCGACCTCGGCTTTGACGGGGCGCCCCGCGCGGTCGAGCGCCTGGGCGGCGAGCAGCGACGCTGTCGTATTGGGCTTGTCGAGAAAGAGCTTCTCGAAGGCGGCATCGGTTTCGTCGGTCTCGACTGCGGCGAGGACCCGAAATGCCTGCTGCAATCCTGCCTTCCAACTCTCCTCACGCGAGTATGCGAGCACCTCGGATACAACCTCAGAGGCGTCGTCGCGCTCGGCCAAAGCGCTTACGGCGGTGATACGCACGTCGGGAGAGCTATCGCTGAGCGCGTCGACGAGCAGGTTGCGCGCCTCGGCTGAGGGGTAGCGCTCGATAGCGGCGATAGCGGCGCGGCGCACCAGCGCGTCCTCGTGGTCGGCGAACTTGCGCTTCACGGTGTCGAGGAAGCCCTGTGCGCGGAAAAACTTCGCCACGCGAAGCGCCCGAAGCAGCGTTCGTCGGCTCTCGACCTTATCGAGCATCGGCTCGAACAACTCGGGCCGCGGCAGCTCGCCCAGCCCGTTGAAGTGCAAGCGCTTGCCGAGCAAGTTGAGCGCTTTGAGCGCATCGTAGCCGCCCTCTGTATTGATGTTGGCGTGCGCGTAAACCAATAGCGGCTCGACCAGAGGCCTGCCGCCGGAGCCTATGGCTCGGATGCGCTCGTTACGCACGGAGCGACTGCCCTGGCCGAGGTGCTCGACGAGTTGATTCAGGTGCGCCGGCTGACCTACGCGACCCAGAAGACGCAGCACATCGGTGTGCTTGCGGTCCTTGTCGGGCGCATCTTCGCCCAAGAAAGCAATCAATCCCGGGGCTGCTTCGGCATAATGAGCCGCCAGGCTGCGCTTGACCGCGCGGTACTCCGCATCGGCCGGGTCGCTCTCGCGCAGAAACTTGATGAGCATCGGCACGGCCTCTTCGGCCGGGAGGCTGGCCATCAGCGGGATGATCCGACGTCTCTCTTCGGGCGTGCCTTCCGCGACAGCCTGGCGCACCACACTCACGAGCTCGTCCTCCAAGCTCAGCGCCAACTCCGAGATGCGCTGGCGCGCTCGCGCATTCTTCTCGGTGGAAATTCGCTCGACGATGCGCCGCGCCGTGGCTTTCGCGTCTTTGGCATGCAGCTCCGAATAGGGCGTAATCTCGGCGATGATCGCGGTATCGCGCGTCCATGACGGTTGACCGGAGACGCGCTTGCCGCGCGTGGAATCGAGCAGCATGACGCTCATACAGCGGCTCTCGATCGGCTTCGGAAGCTCGACGAGGACGCCTCGACCGTTGTCAATCTGCTCGCGCGACACACGGCCCAGGTCGATGACGAAGCGCGAGCCGTCCGAAAGCCCCACCAAGACACGTGTCGGGCGGGCAAACGCCTCGAATAACGCTTTGCTGCCTCCGAGCCCGGGAAGGATCCGAATCGACTCGAGGGCGACGGCGTCATTGAGCTGCGCGCTGACGAATTCGCCGCGCCCCAACCCGTCGACGCCCTCCATCCAAGCAGTGTTGACCTTATGGTCGCCGAGCTCGAGCGGACGAATCAGTGCGCCGCGTCGGTTCGGACTTCGTCGGTCGCTCGAAGCGGCGAACCACTGGTACCAGGCCTGAAGCGACGGCGGTTGGAACTCGGCATCGGGCTTCTTTGCATTCAGGGTCGGGGCGTCTTTCAGCAGGCGGTCGATATCCAGCTTTTGCGTGAAGGTGCCGGAATCGGGCTCATAAAGATCGAAGAGCACCGGTGCGTCGGTCGGACTTCCACAAAAGATGGAGTCGCTCCCCCGTCGGCGCCGCACGAGCTGACTCTTTCCCTTCTTCGTTCGAGCTTTCTCGAACGCCAGTCGTTGGCCTCCGTCGAGAGACGAGTACTGAGCAGTGTCGACGCGAGTCCATCGTAGCTTGTTGCGTTTTTCCTCGACCGCCCAGACCACCTGAAATTGAGTCGCCGACGGGGGACCGTCGCCGTTCACGCCGGGGAGCGCGGCGAACATCACCGCCGAGACACCGTCGTCGAGCTCTTCGGTGGCGACTTCGAAACCGTAATGGTCGGCAAAGATCCAACGCGGCAGCTTCTCGCGAAGCTGAGTTGCCCCCGATTCGCCCTCGCTGGCGATGTGAACCTCCCAGGTATCTTTGGCGACCGTCGGCTCGACTGTCAGCCGAACCTTCTCGCCGGCGCCTGCAGGCTCGAAGGTCTCCTGAAATCGGGGTTCGGGAGACTTTTCTTGGGCCGAGGCCGTCGTTGCGGTGGCCAAACTGAGGGCGGCGCAGCCGAGCAGCGTACAGAATCGGTGGCTCAAAACGTTCATCCAGTGTCTCAGCTGTTGCGAAATCGTTCGAGCTCCGCGCTCGGCGAGGGGCGCTCACCGGTGTCGCGGAACCTGAAGTAGTGATTTAAGATGCGCTCGTGATCGAACACGATGTCCTCGGGGAGCTCGTCGCGGCCAAAGAGGCGTGCCTCCTGGGCGTCGTCTGCTCCGCGCGGCTCTCCTCGGGCGCTGGCGACGAAGGCCGTCGACATCGTGTGCTGGCGAGGGTCCCTCGCCGGATGGGAGTAGACGTACAGCAACTCCTCGAGTGTCACTTCAAGGTTCGTCTCTTCGTCGGCTTCACGCACGGCAGCGCTCTCGACGGTCTCCCCCTCGTCGACGAAGCCGCCGGGAAGGGCCCATCCGTGCGGCTCGTTCTTGCGGCGGATGAGCACGATGCGATCGTCGACCTCGATGATGATATCGACGGTGGGCGTCGGATTCTTGTAGTCAGCCATTGAATCGAATTTTTGACAGTCTTGTGATCCAACCCTACGGTCTTCTTCAACGTAACCGATTTGCGGAGCCAAACACTCCGAGCGACGATGGCACAGATAAACGATACCAACCGAAGATTCATCCTCGCGAGCGGCTCGCCGCGGCGCCTGGAACTGATGAGCAACCTGGGCTTCGAGCCCGAGGTGCGCGTCAGCTCGATCCCCGAGCAACGTCAACCAGAAGAGTCCCCGACTGATTATACGCGTCGGCTCGCTCTTGCGAAGGCCGAAGACGTACGCGACAGCCTCGAAGACGAAGACGCGCTGCCCGACTGGATTTTGGCGGCGGACACGATCGTCATCTTCGACGGCGAGGTGCTCGAAAAGCCCGCCGACGCCGACGACGCCTTCCAGATGCTGCGAAACATGTCGGGCCGCGATCACGTGGTCGAGACGTCGTTTTGCTGGCTGCAGCGCTCCACGGGGCGCTCGTCTGTGTGCACGGTGCAGGCCGACGTCGAGTTTCGCGAGCTGACCGACGAGATGATCCACCGCTACCTCGACTCGGGCGAGCCGTTCGACAAGGCCGGCTCGTATGGGATCCAGCTCTTGGGAAGCGCGTTCGTGCGCTCCGTCGACGGGTCGTATTTCGCGGTGGTCGGTCTGCCGGTATGCGAGGTTGTCGAGGAACTCCAGAAGCTGGGCGGCCTCGAGGGCTTTCCCTTTCGCACTTGAAGTTGAAGCAAGCAGCAGTTGAAGCACGCTATGGCTGACGAATCGACAACTCAGTACGACGCCCAAACGCTTTGCGACAACCTCGCGGCCGTCGAGCAACGCATCGAGCAGGCCTGCGACAGAGCAGGGCGCTCGGCCGACGAGGTGACCCTGATCGCGGTGAGCAAGACGCACCCGGTCGAGGCCATCGAAGCGCTGTACGAAGCAGGGCACCGCGACTTCGGCGAGTCGTACGTGCAGGAGTGGCAAGACAAGGCCGCCGCGCTGCCCAAAGACATCGTGTGGCACTTCATCGGCCATCTGCAGTCGAATAAGGCGAAGTATATCGCCGACGAGGTCGCCATGGTGCACTCGGTCGACCGCAAGAGCGTCATGAAGCAGCTCAACCGACGCAGCGACGAGCGGGTCGACGTGCTCTTGCAGGTCAATATCGCCGGCCAGGGCACCAAGAGCGGCGTAGCGCCCGACGGGCTGATTGGCCTGCTCGAGCTGACCCGCAACTACCCGAGCATGCGTGTGCGTGGGCTGATGACGATTCCCCCCTACGTCGAGAACCCCGAGGAGAATCGCGGCCACTTCCAGAACATGCGCGAGCTCTTCGAGCGTGCGAAGGCGTGGCTCCATGAGAACGCCTCCGAGGACGCCGACGCCTTCGAGCACCTCTCGATGGGTATGACCGGCGACTTCGAGGTCGCCATCGAGGAGGGCGCCACCATCGTGCGCGTCGGAACAGGGATTTTTGGTCAGAGAGATTATAGCTGATGAGTGATGCGACACCGACAACGAGTTTGGACGAGATGACCGTGGTGCTTGTCGGCTGCGGGCGCATGGGAAGTGCGCTGGCCGGCGGCATGGTCCGCTCGGGGCGCGTCGCCGGCGAACGGCTGGTGCTCCTCGACGCCGACACACAGAAGGCCGAGGCGCTCGCCGACGAGTTGGGCGCGCTCACCGAGCTGTCGCAGGCCGCAGAGGGCCGCAAGTTGTGGCTCGTGGCGGTCAAACCAAAGGTCGTGGCGAGTGCGCTCGCCGGGCTTTCGGACGAGATTGCGGCCGACGACATGATCGTATCGGTCGCCGCGGGACTTTCGCTGGCCAAGCTTCGCAGTTTCGTGGGCGAGGGCCCGGCAATCGTGCGTTCGATGCCCAACACACCGGCGCTCGTCGGCAAGGGAGTCACCGGCATCATGGCCGACGGCGACGCAGACACCGGCGCAGCCAAAGAGATGTTCGAGAGCGTCGGCCACGTCGTCGAGTTGAAGCGCGAGGAGAATTTCGACGCGCTCACCGCGGTCAGCGGAAGCGGGCCGGCCTATATCTTTACGGCCATCGAGGCGCTCGCCGACGGCGGGGTCAAGATGGGCTTGAGCCGTGAGGTGGCCCGCGAGCTTGCGACGCAGACTGTCGCGGGCGCGGCCGCGCTCGTGGCGGACGACCCGAGCGTGCACACCGCCGAACTCAAAGACCGCGTGGCCAGCCCCGGCGGCACGACGATCACAGCGCTGGCTGCGCTCGAGGAACACGGATTTCGGCACGCGCTCATCAGCGCGGTCGAGGCGGCGGCGACCCGTAGCCGTCAGATGGGCGAAGACTAATTGTTATTGCGTTCATAGCGCGACGCCATGGAGGGCAGTTGTATGAGTGCTTTTAAGTTTAGCGCCGAAGATATCGCCAATCAGACCTTCGAGACCCGCTTTCGCGGCTACGACCGCCAGCAGGTCGAGGAGTTCCTGAACGTTTTGAGCCGTGAGTACGACCACATGGTCACCGAGCTCAAGCAGGCTCGCCAGGAGCTCAAAGAACACAAACAAGAGCTGCGCGAGTATCGCCGGCGCGAAAAGAGCCTGCACGACGCCCTCAATATGGCCAAGCAGGTCGGCGAGGAGATCAAGCAGCAGGCCGAGCGCGACGCCGAACTCACCATCGCCGACGCCGAGCTTCGCGCCGAGAAGATGCTCTCGGGCGTGCAAAACCGCGTCACCGCGATGCGCGAGGAGCTGTTCGGCCTGCAGCAGCAGCGCGTGCGCTGCGAGACCGAGCTTCGCAACGTGCTCGAGTCGCACATCAAGATGCTCGACCTGCTCAGCATGCCCGAGGGCGACAAGCGCTCCTCGATTTCGCGCGCGCCCAAGCCGCCCGAGCCGGCCGACATGCGCCAAAACGACCCCGAGGTCGACGAAGTGCTGTCGGTCAGCGAGTCGGACATCGAGTCGTCCCAAGAGATCGACGACGCCGGCGCGACCGCACCGGGCATGATGCCGTGAGCGTCGAGACTCGAGACGCAAAAATAAAGGCGCCGTGGCGTTGAGCCGCCACGGCGCCTTTCTCATTCAGTCATCCATTCATTGATGTTGTGTGCGCTATTCTATCCAATCACCATTCACACATTGAACTTCATGCCCCGAACTTCCGAATGCATCGGCCCCAAGACTCGCCTACTTGTCAAAGCATAAGCCGTGCCAATCATCGGGCGGATTTGAAAGCGGGTGCCAGCCCGGCCTAGACGCTGGAAATTTGTGCCGAGGTCTCGCGCGTTGTCTTTTGTGAGCGATTATTTCGGACATCAATGTCACGGCGGATAAATGTTTATCCATTTGCGAAAAGTGTTGAGCCTCGTCGTCGTTCTGGTGGCGCTGGCCATGAGCGCGCCGGCCGGCGCCCAGATTCCTCCCGAACAGATGACGACCACGAAGGCCGACGGGGGCCTGGTCTTCCACCATCTGAAGCGCTACGCGCCGGCGGTGGACATCCTCGAAGAGGAGGGGCCCGAGCTGCTGGACCGTGTGGAGACGGGGCTGGGGCTCGAGGGCATGCCCACGATCGACGTGTGGGTGCTTCCGACGGTGCACGACTACTTCGAGCTCAATGATCACCCGGCGACGGCGCCGAAGTGGGCGGTGGGACTGTCGTTCTCCGGAAAACACGAGATCATCGTGGCGCACGGCGGCAAACGCCCGCCCCAGGAGGTCATGTACACCTTCGCCCACGAGCTCGCCCACGTGGCGGTCGACCACGCGCGCGACGGCCAGCCGGTGCCTCGCTGGTTCAATGAGGGCTTCTCGGTGATGATGGCCCAGGAGTGGAGCGCCGAGCGCAGCGAGAAGCTCGCCCGCGCAGCCGCCGGCAAGACGCTCACGCCGTTCGAGAAGCTGTGGAACTCCTTTCCCAGTCACCACCAGTCGGCCTCACTCGCCTACGACCAGAGCTTTCACTTCGTGCGCTGGCTCCAAAACGAGTATGGCGACGATCTGTGGCCGCAGGTGATGAGAGAGATCAGGCAAGGGAGGGGGTTCAAGGAGGCGCTGGAAGGGGAGACCGGTCGGTCCTTTGCCGCCCTGGAGGCCCTCTGGCGCGACTCACTGGCCGAATCGACCACCGTCTGGTCGATCTTGAGTGACGAAACCGTCATATTTTTTGGCGCAGGCATACTTTTCCTTATAGCATACGGAATCGTGCGGCGGCGTCGAAAGCGAGCGTTCGAGTCCATGGAGGATGAGGACGCCGGAGAATGGAGCTACGACGCCTCCCGCTACCCGCTTCCCGGGCAACAGAGTGCCGACGAGCCGCCGTCATGACGATCGCGGTCGAACTTGGCTCCTGGGCCCCCGAGCGGGACCACGACGTTAATATGCTTCGTGCCAAGGACGGCACGGCACCCGAGGAGCTAAGGAATGGCGCACACGACCCTCGATCTTACCCCGCGTACCACGCGACGCTCGGACGACGACCAGAATCGCGCGGCGACCTTTCGCCGCGCCAACGTCCCCGGTGAAGACCTCTCCGATGATGCGAAGACGACGGCCCGTCGCGCGGCATACCGCCCGCGCGAGGAAGTCGCCATTCGCCGCGATGTGGTCGAGCAATTCCGCAACCGGCTCGAGCGCGACGCCACCCATACTCCCGACAATCCCGACGCCGTAGCCGCCGCGCTCTTCGGCATCGCCCGCGCCGAAGAGTCGCTCGGGCGCTTCGAGGAGGCGCGCCAGGCGCTCAGTCGCCTGGAGAACGTCCGTGACTTCTCGCCTGTCGTCTGGGCGCTGTCGCGCCGCCTCTACCGCCAAGAGGGCCGCGAGGACCGGGCCATCGAGACGTTGCAGATGGCCCGCAAGAGCGCGGCCGAAGAGGGGCAGGACGCCTTGGCCGTGCTCATCGACCTCGAGCTCGCGCGCCACGCGTGGCTCGAAGGGGAGTCGGCCGACGAGATCATCGGACGCGTCGACACGCTGTCCGACGAGGGCGGCGACTACACCGCGCTCTGGAAGACGCGCCTCCACCTCGACGCGCTGCTCGAGCGCGGGGCGTCCGACTGGGCGCTCGGCGTGGTGGGCCGCGACCTCGAGCACATCGACGACCCGAAACTTCGTGACATGCTGCGCATGCGCGCGGCCATCTGGAGCGCCGTATGGGGCGATCTGGACGACGCGACGAGCCTGCTCGAAGAAGTGCGCCGAAACGGCAACCTCGACGGTGACCTGGGCGAGTTTTTGGGCTCGCTGTACTTCGACCTGGGCCGACGCGACAAGGCGACCGAGCTGTTCGAGACGTCTGAAAACCTCGAACAGACCGACGTCGTCAGCGCGGCGATGCTCCAGGAGACCGTCGCCGACAGCCCCAAGGGCGCCGACGCGATGCTCGGCTCGCTCATCCGCCGCGAGCCCGAAGACTGGACCGCGCTGCGCGTGCGTGAGACGCACCTGGAGCGCTACTTCGACCGCCACGAGTCGCAAGACGAGCGCGCGCTCGACAAGCCCGGCGAGTCGCTCATCGACGTCTACAACCTCCAGCTCGAAGGCCCGCTTTCGACCCAAGAGCGCGTCACCAAGCTGACCCGACTCGGGCGCCTGTACGAATGCGAGGCCGGTCTCGAAGAGGCCGCCGCCGAGGTCTACCGCGAGGCGCTCGCCCTCGAGGCCGACCACGTCCCCGCGCTGCGTGCGCTGGGTCGTCTGTACGCGCGCCGCGACAACTGGGCGGGCTTGGCCGACCTGTACGAGCGCGAGATCGCCAACATGGCCGGCGCGCCGAGCGTGTGGCGCCGCCACTTCCAGCTCGCCGAGATCTACCGCGTGCGCCTCGAAAACGCGGTGCGCGCGCTGGAGCACTACCGCCAGGTCCTCGAGCACCGTCCGCACTACCTGCCCGCGCTCAAAGCCGCCGCAGGCCTGCTCGGTGAGCTCGGCCGCTGGAGCGAGCTCGCCGACCTCTTCTTGGCGTCGGTCGAAGTCGCACCCAACCGCCGCCAGAAGCTCTACCTGCTCGACAAGGTCGCCGAGGTCGCCGAAAACGAGCTCCGAAACTACGAGGTCGCTATTGGCGCGTGGCAGGAGATCTTGCTGCTCGACGACCAGCACCCGCGCGCTTTCGCCGCGCTTGGTCGCCTCTACGCCAAGACCGGCCAGTGGAACCGGCTCATCGAGCTGAACATGCGCGAGATCGAGCTCGTCGAGGACCTCGAAGAGGAGGCCGTGCTTCGCCAGAAGTGCGCCGAGATCGCCGAGCGTCACCTCGACGACCTCGACCTGGCCGAGAAGCACTACCGCGCCGCGCTCGACGTGCTCCCCGACTTCCTGCCCGCGCTGGAGGGACTGGGGCGCATCTACATGCGCAAGCAGCGCTGGGACGACATCATCGAGATGTCCGGACGTGAGCTCCAGCAGACCGACGATTTGCGCGAGGCGATTCGCCGCCTGGGCGCGCTCGCCGAGATCTTCGAGACCCGGCTCGACCGTCGCGAAGACGCCATCCGCATCTACGAGCGCATCCTCGAGCTCGACCCGAGCGACGCGCACGCCATCGAGTCGGCCATCCGCCTCAACTACACGCTCGAGCGCTGGCCCGAGGTCATCGCGTTGACCGAGCGCAAGCTTATGACGACGTCCGAGCCGCGCGCCTTTGCGTCGCTGCAGGGTGAGCTGGGCATGATCGCCGAGTGGCACCAAAACGATCTGGGCAAAGCCTACGCCCGCTACCTCGCCGCGCTCGACGCCGAGCCGGCCAACGCCCATTGGCTCGCCGGCGTGGCGCGCTGCTGGAGCGCGGCCGGCCAAGACGCCGACGCGGTCGCCGACCGCCTCGAAGACAACGTCATGAAGCCGATGTCGGCCGAGGTGCGCGACCGTTACTTCAAGGTGATCGCACGGCTGCGCGAGCGCGCCTATAAGAGCGCCGACGCCAGCCGCGCCTACCGCATGCACGGCTCCTCGGAGAGCCTCGAAAATCAGCTCGTCTTGCAGCTCGCCATGGCGCAGGGCGGGGAGCGCAAGGTGCTCCAGCAGTTCCGCCGCGCTAACCCGCACCACGCGCTCGAGCGTCTGCTCGACGTCAACCGCAGCGGCCTGACCGTGGGCGACGCCGACGCGATTCGCGACGCCATCGACGCACTCGACGCCGTCGAGCGCGAGGCGCTGCTCGCCGAGCTCCCCGTGAGCGTGGCCGCCGAGTTCTCGCGCCCCGAAGACACCGCCGAGCTCCGCCTGTCGGCCGAGCTGGTGCGCGTGCTCGAAGGCGAGGCCCTCAAGGGCCAATTCGACGACAGCACCACCGACCCGCTGTCGCTTCGCCTGCGCGGCATCGAAGCTCGCCAGTCGAACGACTTCGAGGCGTATGTCTTCTGGACGCGCCGCGAACTCGAGCTTCGCGACAGTCGCGACCTGAAAGTCTCGCGCCTGACCGAGGTCGCCGAATTCGCCGCCTCGCGCGGACGCCGCGACGACACGGTCACCTTCTTGGAAGAGGCCGCGCGCCAGGCGTTCCCCGAGCGTCACGTCGAAACTGCCGAGGGCGACGTCGAGATCGCCGAGCTCGAAGGCGCCATCGAAGGTGCACAGGACGGCCCGACGCTCGACCGCCTCTACCAGGCCATCCGCGCCGCCGAGCTCTGGGAGCTCTTGCGCGACTGCCTCGAGGCGCACTCGCTTCGCGGCGGGCTCACCCGCAGCCGTCGCCTGTACCTGTTCCGCACCCTGGCCGAGGTCTACGAGCAGAAGCTCGAAGACTTCGACGGCGCCTCGACCGCGCTCAGCCACTGCTGGCAGCTCTCCGAAGACGTCACCTATCTTCGCGAGTTGGTCCGCGTGAGCATGAGCCGCGACGACCTCGACCGGGCGATTCGCTTCCAGCAGCGTCACTTCGAGCACGTCACCGAGGCGGACAGCAGCCCGGAAGAGTGCGTGCAGTCGGGTCTGTGGCTCGCCGAGCTGCTCCTGCAGGATGAAGAGCGTATCGAAGACGGCGTCGACTGCCTGGAGCACCTGCTCGCGACCTACCTGGTCGAGGAGAGCGCGGCGGAGGAGGGCGACGGGGGCCAAGAGCTCGCGCTGTTCGACGACGTGCGTCGCAACCTCGCCTACGCCTACGACCAGCTCGGCAACGCCTACCGCGCCGTCGAGTACTTCCAGCAGGTGCTGGGCAACGAGGTCGACGAAGGTGAACTCGCTGACTGGCGACAGCTCGTCGAGGTCTACAACACCCGACTCGACGACCGCGAGACGGCCTACGAGCTGCAGTGGAAGATCGTCGAGAGCGGACTGGGCGGGGCGGACGACCTCGAGATGGTCGTCGACTTGGCCTTTGGCGCCGACTGCCTCGACGACTGCGCCGAGCGTCTCGAAGACTTGGCCGAAAACGTCGACGGCGAGCGCCGCCGCGACCTTCTGGCGCGCGCCGCCGGGGTCATCGAAGAGGATTTGATGTGGCCCGAAGAGGCCGTGCGCCTCTACACCGCGGCCATTACGTGCTGCGAGAACCAATGCGGCGAGAATAAGCGCGGCGAAGCCGAAGGCAGCGACACCTGGGTCGAGCTGGTGCGCCGCCGCGCGTTCTGCTTGGCGCAGATCGCCGGCCGCGAGCACGAAGCGCTCGAAGAGTTCCGCAAGCTCGTCGTCAGCGACCCGTACGAGCCGACGACCTACCGCGGCATGAGTGATTTGCTCGAGCGCTGCCAAGCATTCGACCGTGCGCGCGTCTCCAAGCAGATCCTTCGCGTGCTCGACTGCGCCGTCGAGATCGAGGAGCCGCGCACCAAGACGAACCCGACGCGCCCGATCACCCGCGAGCAGATCGAGAAGCACCTGCTTCCCGACGAGCTCACCGGCGGCATGGTCGACGTGCTGCAGGCGGCGATGCCCTTGGTCGAGAAGGTCTGGAGCGACGAACTCCCCCAGCGAAAAGCCCTCGAGGGCGTTCGCCTCAAGAAGCTCGACGCCACCGACGTCAAAGAGAGCCTTCAAGCAGCACTCGAAGTCTTTGGCATCACGCGCTTCAAGGCCGAGTCGGGCGACTCCGGCCCGACGACCCCGCAGGTCTTCGCCGGAAGCAGCCCGTACGTGTGGCTGCACGGGGAGCAGATCGAGAAGATGCAGTCGGCCGAGCTTCGCTTCATCGCCGGCTACAGCGCCGCGCTGGCCTGGTCGGGGCTCCCCGCCTTGCTGGCCGTCGACGGCCGCCGCGTGTGGCACCTCATCGAAGCCGTGCTGCTCAAGCAGACCGGCGAGGGCTTCGACGAGCGCGTCGACATGGCCACGCAGAACCTGGTCGACACGGTGTCGAGCCCGTTCCACACCGTCGCGCGCCGCCGCCTCATGGCAGCGCTCGATCCGGCGGTCGACACCTTCGGCGACGTCCATTGCGAAATCTGGCCGCGCGCGGTCGAGCAATTCGCCTGCCGCGTCGGTCTGGTGCTCTCGGGCGACGTGCGCGCCGCCGTGCGCGGGCTGCTCAGCTTCCACGGCTGGGACCTGCCCCTCGACGCCCCGGAGACCCAAAAGCAGATCCGGCGCAACGAGGAAGTCCAACGCCTGATGGCCTTCGCCATGAGCGACGATTACCTCGAAGCCCGCTACGCGTTCGGTCTGGCCGGCAAGCCTTCGAGAATCGTGAAGTAATCGAGGCCAGGTGGATGAATCACTGAAAGGCGCGGCTCCGCAAGGGGCCGCGCCTTTTTGCGTTGGTGTTCAATGTGAAGGCGGAGCGGCTGCTTGCTGCCCGCGGAGCTCGCCCCGCCGTTTGGGGCGCCCGTGCAGCCCCGCGGCTTGCCACGGGGTCGGCGGTCAACAATCACACACGTGCGTTTGTGTAACGGTGCGTGTTTGCCGAATTGCGGCGGTTCATATTTGGCCCGAGTTCAGGAATTGCACGGTTCGTCCCAGGGCGAGCCCTGGGGCTGCACCGGCGAGGGCTTCGCTGGGGGCAAGCCCCCGCTCCGCCGAGATGCGTGTCTTGAGGGTTGACACTGTCACACAAACCCCTAAGTTTAGCTTCGTCTAAACTTTTTATCCTGTCTGGCTTAATTGTGGTCTATTCGAGCTCAGAGTCGCCCATGAAATCCCTGACGAAAGCTTTGGTCATCTGCCTCGCTCTGGTTGCCTTTGCTGCCTGCGACAAGTCGGAGGCGAAGACAGGCGACGACAAGCCGGTCGTCGTCGCCACCACCACGATGCTCGCCGACCTCACCCACCAGATTGGTGGGGATGCGGTGCGCGTGGAGGGGATCATGAAGCCAGGCGGGGACCCGCACCTGTATCAGCCGACGCCGGCGGATGCGCGCCTGGTCGCCCAGAGCGACCTGGTGGTCAAGAGCGGGCTGAAGCTCGAGGGCTGGATTGACGACTTGCTCGAGAACGCCGGCGGGGAGCGCCCGACGGTGGTGGCCTCCGACGGCGTCGAGCCGATCCGAATGGAGGGATTCAAGGGCGGGGTGGACCCGCACTTTTGGTTCGAGCTGAACAACTGGAAAGTCGCGGCGAAGAATGTCGGCGGCGAACTGGTGAAGCTCGTCGGCCCGGAGACGACGGAGGGGAAAGCCGTCCAAGCGCGCCTCGAGGCGCACTTGGCCGAGATCGACCGACTCGACAAATGGGTGCACGCGCGGCTCGACACCATCCCGAAGGAGCAGCGCGTGCTGATCACCAGCCACGACGCGTTCAATTACTTCGGGCGCGCCTACGACATCGACGTCGTCGGCCTGCAGGGCATCAGCACCGACCAGGAGGCGAGCCAGCGCGACCTGGCCAATATCATCGAGCTCGTCAAAGAGCGCAAAGCCCCGGCGGTCTTTGTAGAGACGTCGGTCAACCCGGCGCTCATCGAGCAGGTCGCCCGCGAGACCGGCGTCGAGGTGGCCGGGCCGCTCTATTCGGACAGCATCGGCGCCAAGGAGAGCCCCGCGGGGACCTTCGTGGGCACGATGTCCGAGAACGTTCGCATGATCACAGAGGCGCTCGGCGGGAAGTACGAGCCGTTTGCGAAAGGCGAGAGTTAACGAAGAGGTGGAGCTGATGGGACACGCGCTCGAAGTCAACAACCTGACCGTCTCGTACGACCGCGGCCCGGTGGTGCGCGACGTGAGTTTCGAGGTCGACAAAGGCGACCTGGTCGGCATCGTCGGGCCCAACGGCGCCGGCAAGTCGACGATGATCAAGGCGATGGTCGGCGCCCACGACCCCGACGCCGGGCGCATCTCGGTGCTGGGCGACACGGGCAAAAAGGCGACGCGGCGCATCACGTACGTGCCCCAGCGCGGCGCGGTCGACTGGGATTTCCCGGTGACCGTGCGCGACGTCGTCGTCCAGGGCCGCTACGGCCACGTCGGGCTGCTCGGACGCTTCTCCAAAAAGGATCGCCACCTCATCGACGAGTCGCTCGAGATGGTCGGCATCACCGACCTGCAAGACCGCCAAATCGGCGAGCTCTCCGGCGGCCAGCAGCAACGCGTCTTTTTGGCCCGCGCGCTGGCCCAGAAGGGCGATGTCTACCTGATGGACGAGCCGTTCGTGGGCGTCGACGCGGCCACCGAAAAGGCGATCGTCGACGTGCTCCGCAAGCTTCGCGACGAGGGCAGGGCGGTCATGGTCGTCCACCACGACCTGTCGACGGTGCGCGAGTACTTCGACAAGGTGCTGTTGATGAACGGCGACCTCATCGCGTTCGGCCCCACCGAGCGCGTCTTCAGCCAGAAGCTGTTGCAGAAGACCTACGGCGGCAAATTGACCGTCCTCTCGCAGGGAGAAGTCGCCGTCATGGCGGGTTGAGGTGGTCATGCAGTCATTATTCTCGCAGCAGGTGGCCGACCGGGCCGCCGAATTCTTCACGTTTCAATACGACTTCGCGATCAACGCGCTCATGTCGTCGATGTTCGTCGGCGCGGTGTGCGCCGTGGTGGGCGCGTTTTTGGTGCTGCGCGGCATGTCGCTCTTGGGCGACGCGACCGGCCACGCCACCTTGCCCGGCGTCTGCGCCGCGTTCGTTTTTGTGGGCGCCAAGGAGACCGGCGCCTTGCTCACCGGCGCGCTCGTGTCGGCCTTTGTGGCCGCGCTGCTCGTCGGCCTCATCTCGCGGTCGAATCGCTCGCGGCCCGACGCGGCCATCGGCGTGATCCTGTCGGTCTTCTTCGGCATCGGCATCGTGATGCTCTCGTATATCCAGAATTCGCCCACCGCGGCCCAATCGGGCCTGCAGTCGTTTCTATTCGGCAACGCCGCCGGCGTCTCACGCGAGCAACTCTACGTGCTCGGGGGCATCTCGGCGGCGCTCATCGCCGGGGTGGCCGTCTTCTTTCGGCCCCTGGCGGTGGCGACCTTCGACCCCGTCTTCGCCCGCTCCATCGGCGTGCCCACCCGCGCGGTGCACTATGGACTGCTCGGCGCGCTCTCTTTGGCCGTCGTCGTCTCCATCCAGGCCGTCGGCGTGGTGCTCGTCTCCGCGATGCTCATCATCCCGCCATCCGCCGCGCTCTTTCTGACCAAGCGCCTGCCGCGCGCGCTCGTCTTCGCCGGATTCATCGGCGTGGCATCGGGCGCGCTGGGCGCGTTCGTGAGCTACTTGTGGGAGGGCGTGGCCACCGGCCCGGCGATGGTCATCGTGGCCGGCCTGTTCTTCGCGCTGGCGTTCGTCTTCGGGTCGCGCGGCGTGCTCGGAAGGCTCTTCACCAAGAACGACGCACTCAGCACGCCCGGCGAGTCACAGGCCACACCCGCCACCGCGAGCGCGGAGTAGGAGGAGACGATGCTCGACTTATTGATCGAACCTTGGTCCTGGGGAGACTGGATGTGGCGAGGCATGCTCGCCTCGACCCTGGCCGCCATCCCGTTGGCCGTGCTGGGCGTCTTCTTGTACCTGCGGCGCATGAGCCTCCTGGCCGACGCGCTCGCCCACGTCGCGCTGCCCGGCATCGTGGTCGCCTTCTTACTCACCGGCTCCCTCGACGGGCCGGTGATGCTCGCCGGCGCCGCCGCCGTCGGCCTCCTGTCGGCGTTCGCCATCGAGGGCCTGGCCAAACGACCCAACGTGCGCTCCGACGCCGCCATCGGCATCGTCTTCACCGTGTTTTTCGCAGCGGGCGTCATCCTCTTGTCGACCACCGTGCACGACGCCCACATCGACACCTCCTGCGTGCTCTTCGGCAACGTGCTCGCCATCTCCGACCGCGCGCTGTGGATGCTCGGCGCGGTGGCACCGGCGGTCGTGCTGCTGGTAGCCGTCTTCTACCGATGGCTGTCGGTCAGCAGCTTCGACCCGACCTTGGCTACCAGCATCGGCGTGCCCGTCACGCTCGTGCACTACGGGCTGATGACCGCCGTGTCGGTGACCACCGTCGCCAGCTTCGAGGCCGTCGGCGCCATCCTCGCCATCGCGATGATGGTCGTCCCCGCCGCGACCGCCCACCTGCTCGCCGACCGCCTGCCGACGATGCTCCTGGCGGCCGTGGGCCATGCGTTGGTGTCGTCGGTGGTGGGAATGTACGTCTCCATCTGGGTCAACGCCTCGACCGCCGGGGCGATCGTGGTAGTGGGCGGTGTGTTGTACGCGCTGGCCTTCTTGTTCGCGCCCAGGCATGGGTTGGTGGCGAAGCTCATCCGCCGTCACACCCGCGACGTCGTCCTACAGGGCTAATGTCGGCTTTCGGATGACGCGGGTGTATCCGCGCCGTCCGCGCCGTCCGCGCCTCCGCTGAAGCAAAGGCCTGGCGAGATGCGTTTCGTCAATTGTCACGGTCGTACTATGTTGGTAAGCAGGAGGACGTCTCCCATCATTCTTGTGAGCTATGCCGACACCCTCCGTCGAAAATTATCTCAAGGCGGTCTATCACCTGCAGTCACGCCGTGATTCACGCGTGAAGACCAAAGAGATCGCCGACCAACTCGACATCTCGTTGCCCTCGGTGACCAGCATGCTCAAGTCGCTGGGCGAAGAGGGGATGGTCGACTACCAGCCCTACAAGGGCGCGCGGTTGACCGACTCGGGGGCGAAGGCGGCGCTGCGCGTCATCCGCAACCACCGGCTCATCGAAGTCTTTTTGGTCCAGACGCTCGGCTACACCTGGGACGAGGTGCACGACGAGGCCGAGCGCCTCGAGCATGCGGTCAGCGAGAAGTTGGTGGGGCGCATCGACGAGTTTTTGGGGAACCCCAAATTCGACCCCCACGGCGACCCCATCCCGACGGCCGAAGGCGAGATTCACCGCCCCGAGGCGATGCCCCTGAGCGACGCCACGCCCGGCTCGCGCTACCGCGTCGAGCGCGTGCTTGACCAGGAGCCCGAGGTGCTGCGCTACCTCGAAAAGATCGGCCTGACCCCCAGCGAGACCTTCGAGGTTCTCGAAGTTTTGTCGTTCGACGGGCAGATGTTCTTGTCGGTCGACGGCGAAGACGCCACGGTGAGCCGCTCGCTCGCCTCACGCCTGCTCGTGACCGAGTTGTCGGCCTAGCTTTCCCGCGCGTCTCCCGCCACAAATGAGCCTCGAGGCTCATCCGACACCCTATCGGGGGCACTCAGATCGTGAATTGCCCCGTCAAACCACGACCCGATGGCACTTTTTCGAAGCGGTGGCACAAGAAAATGCCGTCGAGGGGGTGTTTTTTGGAGGTGATGGTCCAAGAAAGTGCCGTCGATAGGGGGTCAGACGGCGCGCAGCGGCGTCTGAGTGGGGGTCGGTGGGGGTCTGATGGGCTGGAGGCGCGTTTTTCTGGGGTGGACTCCGAGTCGGACGGGCCAAAAGGCGACGCGAGGCGGACTTGGTCGGAGTCGCGTGTCGTGATGAGCTTTCAGAGTCGGGAGAGCCGCCAGAAATTACACGGAGAGTCTGACTATGACCCCCGACATCAATCAATCCGAAGGCTTCGACCCGTCGAACCTCGACCGGCCGGCGCTCGTGTGGGACGGCGACTGCGGGTTCTGCAAGCGCTCGGTGATCCGCATCGCGCGCAAGGTCGGCGAAGGCATCCGCTACGTGACCTACCAGGACGTCCACGAGCGCTTCGACGCGCTCGACGAGGCGGATTTTGCCGAGAGTGTCTGGTTCGTCGAGCCCGACGGGCGCGCCTACCGCGGCGCCGAGGCGATCTTTCGAGCCTACAGCTGGCGACCCGAAGGGAGCCTGCTGTTGCGCATGTACCACGACGTGCCCGGGTTTGCGGCGGCCTCGGAGTGGGGCTATCGGCGCGTGGCCAACCACCGCAAGCTGGCCAGCCGCGTGGCGGATCTGTTGCCCGGGTGGTAAGTCGCGGGAAAATCGAGCGAATGTTCTGCCGAGATGGTGCGTTGTGTGGCCGAGCCGGGGCGAATCTGAGGTGGCTTGGATCGCCGCTCTAGACACACCCGTTTTCGATGCCTATAGTGCGCCGCGACCGGCGACACCGAAACTCAAGAACGCTCTCTCGAGGCCTCCATGACTGCAGTCGACACCCATTTCCAAGTCGATCTCGAGCGTTTGCGCCGTGCTGCGGAGCAAGCCGAACCGAAGCTGCTCGACGGCAAGCGCATCTCCCAGGCGTTGCTCGAGCAGGTCTGCGAGGCCACCGAGCTGCTCGGCGAGCGTGGCATCGTCCCCCAGCTCAACGTGGTGCGGGTGGGCAACGACCCGGCCAGCGCGATTTACGTGCGCCACAAGATTCGCGCCTGCGAGAACGTCGGCATTGGGAGCTCGCATATCCACCTGCCGCCCCAGATCACCCAGCGCGACCTGCTCGCCAAGCTCGAGCGCCTCAACGGCGACGACGCGGTCAACGGAATTCTGCTACAGCTTCCCCTCTCCGAGCATCACAACCCTAACGAGGCGATCGCGGCGATCGACCCGCAAAAGGACGTCGACGGGTTCCACCCGGGCAACCTCGGGTTTTTGATGGCCGGACACGCCGAACTCGAGCCGTGCACGCCGCGGGGCATCATGACGATGTTCCGCGCGGCCGGCGTCGACTTCAAAGGCAAGCGCGCCGTGGTCATCGGCCGCAGCATGATCGTCGGGCGCCCCATGGCGCAGATGCTCGTGCGCGCCCACGCCACGGTCACCATCTGCCATCGCTACACCGAAGAGCTCGCCGAGCACGTGCGCAACGCCGATATCATCGTCGTGGCCACGGGCGTGCCGGGGCTCATCAAAGGCGAGTGGATCAAGCCGGGCGCGGTCATCGCCGACGTGGGCATGAACCGCAGCGAAGACGGAAAGCTTTGCGGCGACGTCGAGTTCGACGCCGCCCGCGAGCGCGCGGCCTTGATCACGCCCGTCCCCAAAGGGGTGGGGCCGATGACGGTGGCCACGCTCATGGAGAACACGATTCGCGCCACCTGCGCGCACCACAACCTGGCGATTCGCGGCGGCGAGGTCTACGAAGACGTCGACGCCCTGTGCGGGCCACTGGACCAATAACGTTGATAACTCGAACAACCCATTGAGGACTGCTCAGATGACTGATGATGATTTGAAGCATATCCCGCTCGAGCACCGTCACGAGGAACTCGGCGGGCGCATGACGCCGTTCGCCGGTTTCGTGATGCCGGTCAAATACACGGGCATCAAAGAGGAGCACCTGGCGGTCCGCAACAACGTCGGGCTCTTCGACGTGAGTCACATGGGCGAGGTCGAGGTCAAAGGCCCCGAGGCGATCAAGGTGGTTGACGGATTGGTGACCAACGACGTCACCAAGCTCGTCGACGGCCAGGCGATGTACGCCGCGCTGTGCAACGAAGAGGGCGGCATCGTCGACGACCTGGTGCTCTACCGGCTCGCCGAAGACCACGTGCTCATTTGCGTCAACGCGGGCAACCGCGACAAAGACTTCGCCCACATGCAAGAGCACGCCAAGGGCGACGCCGAGCTCGTCGACAAGAGCGACGACTACGTCCAGCTGGCCCTGCAGGGGCCGAACGCCGAGAAGGTCCTGCAGACGCTCTTCGACGGCGAGGCCGACGAGCTGAGCAACCTGAAGTACTACCGGGCGATGTACGGCGGAGTCGCCGGTGTCGAGACGCTCATCTCGCGCACGGGTTACACCGGCGAGGACGGCTTCGAGCTGTATATCCCCGCCGAACACGGCGAGGCGGTCTTCGACGCGCTTTTGGAGGCCGGCGAGCCGTTCGACATGGCCCTGTGCGGCCTGGGCGCGCGCGACACGCTTCGCCTGGAGTCGAAGTACAACCTGTACGGCCAGGACATGGACGAGTCGACCAACCCCATCGAGGCGGGCCTGAGCTGGATCGTCAAGCTCGACAAGGAGACGCCGTTCGTGGGCCAGGAGGCGATTCGCAAGGTCAAGGAGCAGGGCCCCAGCCGCCGTCTTCGCGGCCTTGTGCTCGAGGGCAAGGGCATCATCCGCCACGGCTACAAGATCATCGTCGACGACCAAGAGGTCGGCCACGTCACAAGCGGCTCGTGGGCGCCCACGCTTGAAGAAAGCATTGGGCTGGGGTACATCGACATCGACCACGCCAACGAGCCCACGGTCGAGATTCAGATTCGCAAGCGTCGCGTCCCCGCGAAGGTGACCAAAAAGCCTTTCTACAAGCGCGACTAGTGGTTTGAGCAGACCACCGATTCAGCATTGATGGGCACTATCAGTAACTCATGAACAGTAGAGAAGAGGATATGCAAATTCCCGAGGGATATCTGTTTACCGACGAGCACGAGTGGGCCCGCCAAGAGGACGACGGGACCATCACCATCGGCATCTCGTGGCACGCTCAGGACCTGTTGGGCGACATCGTCTACGTCGAGCTTCCCGAAGAGGGTGAGGCTGTCGACGCCGGCGAGGAATTCGGCGTGGTCGAGAGCGTCAAGGCGGCCTCGGACCTGTACTCGCCGGTCTCCGGCAAGGTCGTCGAGGTCAACCACGGGCTCGACGATGCCCCCGAGTCGGTCAACGAAGGCCCGTACAAGCAGGGCTGGATGATCCGCGTCGAGCCGTCGGACGTCACCGAGCTCGAAGAGCTGATGGACCCCGAAGAGTACGCGAGCTTCGTGAGTCAAGAATAGGGTTCGCCCGCCCAGAGGGCGCGACCCGCGCAAGTTACCTTTGCAACGCAGCCAACCGGCTTGCCGGTGGTGACAGGATGCCGTCATGCGCTATTTGCCGCATACCCTGGAAGACGTCGACGCGATGCTCGAAGCCATCGGGGTCGACTCCATCGACGACCTCTTCGAGCAGATCCCCGAGGAGTTCCGCCTCGACCGCCGCTTGGAGTTGCCCGAGCCCAAAAGCGAGCTGACCCTCGAGAGGCATCTCGGGGAGTTGGCCTCCAAGAACGCGGTCGCCGGCGGCGACGTGGTGTCGTTCCTGGGCGCCGGTCTGTACGACCACCACTCGCCGCACGCCCTGCAGCAGTTGCTGCTACGCGCCGAGTACTACACCTCCTACACCCCGTATCAGCCCGAAATCAGCCAGGGCACGACCAAGTCGATCTTCGAGTTCCAGTCGATGGTCGCCGAGCTTCTCGGCGTGCCTATCGCCAACGCGTCGATGTACGACGGGGCGCACGCCACCGCCGAAGCCGCCCTGATGGCTCAGCGGGTCGGGCGCAAGCGCGACAAGGTCTACGTGGCCGAGTCGGTCCACCCCGAGTACCGCCAGGTCATCCAGACCTACCTGAGCCCTCAAGACGACACCTACCGCGAGATTCCCGTCGATTGGGAGACCGGCCAGTTGTCGCTCGAGAAGGTCCAGGAGGCCATCGAGGACCCCAAAGACGCAGCGTGCATCATCTTCCAGACGCCCAACTTCTTTGGCGTCATTGAAGACCCCACCGCGGTCGTCGAGTGGGCCCACGAGCACAAGATCAAGGTTGTGGCGAGCTTCAACGAGCCGCTGGCGTTCGCGCTGACGACGCCTCCGGGCCACTACGGCGCCGACATCGTCGCCGGGGAGGGCACCAGCCTCGGTATCCCGATGGGTTACGGCGGCCCGGCGCTCGGCATCTTCGGCTGCCGCGAGAAGCTCGTGCGCAAGATGCCTGGCCGTCTGGCGGGCTACACCGTCGACACCGAGGGTCGTGAGGGCTACGTGCTCACGCTGTCGACGCGCGAGCAGCATATCCGCCGCGAGAAGGCGACGAGCAATATCTGCACGAACCAGGGTCTGATGGCGTTGGCGGCGGGTATCTACATGAGCTTGATGGGCAAAGAGGGCATCCGCGAGATGGCCCAGCTCAACCTGTCGCGGGCGCACTACGCGATGGACGTGCTCGAGTCGACCGGTCAGGCCAAACGCGTCTTTAGCGGGCCTTTCTTCAACGAGTTCGTGGTCGAGACGCGCGCGCCGGCCAAGGCCGTGGTCGCCGAGGCCGCCGAAGACGGCATCTTGCCGGGCTTCGACCTGGGCCGCGCCAACCCGAAGTGGCAAAACTACCTGCTGGTGGCGGTCACCGAGAAGACCAGCCGCCGCGACATCGACCGACTGGCGAATTATCTGAGTCCTTAGGGCCTTAACGAAAAATGCGCAGGCCGCGCATCTCGCCGGTGTTGATGTCGAGCAAAAAGCCGAAGCGAATGTGGATGATGCCGTCTCGGTCCTTCAACCCCTCGGGTGGGTTGGGGAACGGGGCGGCTTCTCTGATCGCGCGGACGGCTTCTTCGTCCCAAAAGTCGAGCCCGGACGGGCGTTCGACGTGGATCTTTCGGAGCGAGCCGTCTCCGTTGAGCGCGATGCCGAGCACGGAGTAGCGGTCTTTGACCCCGTAGACCTTGCCGTACGGGTCGCGCTGTCGGTAGACCTCGCCGCCTTTCCACTGCTCGAGCACCGCCATCTTGAAGCGGTGCATGAACGACCAGTAACGCGATTTCTTACGGTTGAGCAGGGTCTTCTCGCCGTCTTTGACATCGCGGAGGTAGTCGATGCTTCCGCCGCCGAGTTGGCCCACCGGCACGTTCTCCATGCTCGGGAAGAGGCTCTTGGGGTTGGGCTTGGAGCGCTTCGAGTCTTCTTGTTGGACCACGCCTTCGGCGACCGACTCGACCTCGTCGAGTTCGACGGCCTGATCGGCCGCCTCTTGCTCGGCCGCCTCCTCGCTGGGTTCTTCGCTCGCCTCCTCGGCGACCTCCTGTTCCGGCGCCTCTTCGGGCTCGGGCTGGGGCGGCGTGATCTCTTGCATGCGCTCCGGCCGGTGCGTGGGCTCGGGCCGCGACGGCAACCCGGAGGTCTCCGAGCCGGTGTTGCTGATGATCTTCTCGTCGCGGCCGGGCTTGCGCGCGGTCTCCTCTTCGACCTTCGAGTCGTACTGGTCGAGGAATTTCGCCTCGTCGGGTCGCTCTTGCTTTTCGGGCGGTTTCTGGCTGACGAATTGCCCGTCGAGCTCGTCTTCGACGCGCTCGGGCTTCTCCTCGGGCTCGTCGACCACGGTCAATTCGAACTCGCGAGTGGCGTCGAACTCGGTCGGCTCGAGTGCGTCGTCGGTGTCGAGCAGGTTGGGAAAGCTCAGCAGAATCGGGATATGCACCGCGATCGACAGCGCAATCGCCCACAGGACCGACTTGCGCGCCGAGCGTTGGCGCGGCAGTCGGAACGGCTGGGCATCGGTATGGCGCTCGTCTGCGGGCATCGAGGACTTGGTTGCGCTGAGAACCGTGTGCGTGCACTCGGGATTGGCCACTAAATGCTAACACTTTCAAGTGTAGGAACAACGTCGCCCAATTAAATCATCCGTCGAGCGCTGCGCTAAACGGCGCGGGCGCTTGATGCGCTGGCATTGGGACTATAATTTAGCGCCACAATAATCAGAACGCGAACACCACGGAGGAACGAAGATGACGCTACGCTACGATGCTTCAGGGCTGAGTCCGACAATCATCGGCGACAAGATGAGCGTGTCCGGCGAGCAACGCGACGCGCTGCGCGCGCGGCTCGAGGAGGCGCTGGGCAACGTCAAAGCCGCGCACGAGCGAGGCGAGCTCGGCTTTATCGATTGCCCCGACTTCGACGCCCAGGAGGTTCAGGCGTGGGCCGCGGACAAACGCGCCCAGGGCTTCACCGACCAGGTCGTCATCGGCATCGGCGGTTCGAGCCTGGGCGCTCGCGCCGTCTACGAGTCGATGGCCGAGCTTCCGGACGGCGGGCTGCGCACTCACTTCGCCGAGAACGTCGACCCGGTGGGCGTGGCCAACCTCTTCGATGGGCTCGACTTCTCGAAGACGCTCTTCGTCGTCATCACCAAGTCGGGCTCGACCGTCGAGACGATGACCAAGTTCTGGTACGCGTGGGACCGCGCGGTGGACGAACTCGGTGAGGACGAGGCGAGCAGCCACTTCGTGGCGATCACTGGGCCGGACAACGCCGGCCTGCGCGCACTCGCCGACGACAAGGGCTTCGACACCTTCCCGGTGCCTCCGAACGTCGGCGGACGCTTTAGCGTGCTGACCGCGGTCGGCCTCGTCCCGCTGGCGCTCGCCGGCTACGACATCGCCGCGTTGGTCGACGGGGCAGGGCGCGCCCGCGACGTCTCGATGACCGACAGCGTCGACGACAACGCCATCTTGAAGGCCGCCGCCGACATGTTCGAGCTGTACGAGCGCGGCGCCGACCAGGTCGTCATGATGGCCTACAGCGACCAACTGCTGGCCATGGCCGACTGGTTCCGCCAGCTATGGGCCGAGAGCCTCGGCAAGGCGAAGAATCGGCAGGGTGAAGAGGTCAACGTGGGCATGACGCCTATCAAGGCGCTCGGCGCGATCGACCAGCACAGCCAGGCCCAACTCTACATGGAGGGGCCCAACGACAAGCACGTCGTCTTTCTGGAGGTCGAGTCGTTCGACCGCGAAGTGACCGTGCCCGAGCGCGAGGGCTTGCCCGAGAGTCTTTCGCACCTGGCCGGCAAGAGCCTGGGTGAGATCCTCAACGCCGAGCTCCAGGGCACCCGACGGGCGCTCCAAGAGGCGGGCCGCCCGACGACGACGTGGCGTTTCGACGCCGTCGCGCCCGGTGAGATCGGCGCCTTTATCTTCGCCTGGGAGTTCATCACGGCCATCACCGGCGAGTTGCTCGACATCAACGCCTTCGATCAGCCCGGCGTCGAGCTCGGAAAGAAGCTCGCCCACGGTCTGTTGGGGCGACAGGGCTTCGAGGAGTGGGCCGAGATGGCGCGAAGCGACGAGGCTGAGGCGTCCGGCGAGGAGATCGGCTAAGTCCAGGGCAAACTCGACCTCGCAGGTGGGTCGAGCCGCTAAGATCGTGTCTTTACGCGGTAAACCCACTGCGAGGCCGAGAAAGCTTTGCATTTATGACGATTCTCTGATTTAATCGAAGACGACAAGCACCCTTGCCAAAAAACTTTTGCGCGACCGTCAACCGGTTGAGGCTCCCTTTGTGAGCCCAAATGGCGGGGCGTCCGCGGCATCTGGAGCGCAGTAGCACTGTCATCCGAGAGCGGAAGATGGGCAACGACAGTACCGTAGTCACAGTCATCAATAAGCCCCCGAAGAAGGATCCTTCGGGGCAAGAGGCTTGCCTCGTCGTCATCAACGGCGTCGATTTGGGCAAGAAGTATAGCCTCGCGCAGTCCTCGACAGTGATCGGGCGCTCCAGCAAGGTCGATATCCAGATCGACGAAGACGCCATCTCGCGCAGCCACGCCATCATCGACAACCTGGGCGACAGCTTCGTGGTGCGCGATCTCGACTCCACCAACGGCACCTACGTCAACGATCGCCCGGTGAGCCGCAAGACGCTCATCGACGGCGACCAGGTCAAGATCGGCCGCACCATCTTCAAGTTTCTGACCGGCAGCAATATCGAGGCGTCGTACCACGACGAGATTTACCGTCTGACCACCACCGACGGGCTGACCCAGGTCTACAACAAGCGGTATTTCCTCAAGGAGATGGAGCGCGAGATGAGCCGCTCCATGCGCTACGACCGCGACCTGTCGCTGATCATGTGCGACATCGATCACTTCAAGCCGATCAACGACACCTACGGCCACCTCGCCGGCGACTACGTGCTCAAGCAAGTCGCCCAGCGTGTCGTCGGTCACATCCGCCGCGACGACGTCTTCGCGCGCTATGGTGGCGAAGAGTTCGTGATCTTGCTGCCCGAGATCGACAAACCCCAGGCGGTCCGCATCGCCGAGAAGATCCGCAAGCTCATCGAGGCCGAGCCGTTCCACTTCGACAACGTCTCCATCCCGGTGACTCTGTCGCTAGGCGTGGCCGACCTGCGCGAGTACCGCCAGAGCATCGAAGCCCCGCCGACCAGCCAGACGGTCGACATCAACTGCTTCGCCTTCATCAAGCTCGCCGACGACCGGCTCTACAAGGCCAAAGAGGGTGGTCGCAACCAGGTTGTCGGGGATTAGAAACTCAGAAGAGTAGGCCTTCAGGAACCGGGGCGCCTGCTAAATAAGCAATTAAGGACATAGGGGTTGCGTGTTGGGAGGTGATTCCAACACGCAACCCCTATGTCGTTAGATGCCTATGTAGAAGGACTTCGCCTATCGAGGCGCCTCGTTGCTGCCTACGGGATGCGGTGGAACTTGATGAGGTTGGTCTCGGAGCCCGCGCCGGCCGGGGTGCCCATGACCACGATAATCTCGTCACCCGACTGAGCGCCGCGCTCCTCGATCATCAGCTTTTCGACGCGCTTGAGGATGTCGTCGGTGTTCTTGAGCATTTCGATCTCGTAGGCCTCCACTCCCCAGAACATACCGAGCTGCTGGTAGACCCGCGGGTTCGGCGTGCACGCGATGATCGACTTGGTGGGGCGGTAGGTCATCATCAGCCGCGCGGTCGAGCCCGATGACGTGAACACCACGATGGCGTCGACGTTGAGCTCGTCGGCGGCGATGGTCGCCGCCTTGGCGACCGCGTTCGGAAACGTCTTGAGATGACGGATGAACTCGGGGCCGCGGTGGGTGTGCGGCTGGCGGCCACGCTCGACCTCCTCGACGATGCTCGCCATCATGCGCACCGCGCCGACCGGGTATTTGCCCGCGGCGGTCTCGCCGGAGAGCATGACCGCGTCGGTGCCGTCGAGGATGGCGTTGGCCACGTCGGAGGCCTCCGCGCGGGTAGGGCGCGGGTGCTCGGTCATCGACTCGAGCATCTGAGTGGCGGTGATCGACAGGCGGCCCATCTCATTAGCCTGCTGGATGGCGCGCTTTTGGATGAGCGGCACCTTCTGGGGAGGAAGCTCCACGCCCAGGTCGCCGCGGGCGATCATGATGCCGTCGGAGACCGAGATGATGTCTTCGAGCTCGGCGATGGCCTGAGGCTTCTCGATCTTTGAGATGATCTTGATGGGCGGCGACTGCTGCGGAATCAGCGCGCGCAACTGGTGGATATCGAGCGCCGAGCGCACGAAGCTCAGCGCCAGGTAATCGACGCCCAGCTCCACGCCAAACTCGAGGTCCTCTTTGTCCTTCTCGGTCATGCTCGGCGCCGAGACGGCCGCCGTGGGCAGGTTGATGCCCTTGTTGTCCTTGAGGAGCCCACCGATCTGGACGACCGTGCGGACGTCGTACTCGGTGACCTCGATGGCTTCCAGGCGGATCAGCCCGTCGTCGAGCAGTAACACGTCGCCCACGTCGACGTCGCGGGTCAACTCCTTGTAGGTCGTCGACACGCGCTCTTGGTCGCCGTCGATATCGTCGACGGTGATGACGAATTCGTCACCTTCGGTCAACTCGACGGGGCCTTCGGCGAATTTGCCCACCCGAATCTTGGGGCCCTGCAGGTCTTGCAGGATGGCCACGGGGCTGTTCAGGTCGCGAGAGACCTCGCGCACCGTATTATACAGTTCCCGATGGTACTCGTGAGTACCGTGCGAGAAGTTGAGGCGGGCGACGTTCATGCCCGCGCGAATCATTTGTTCGATGGTCTCTGCAGAGGACGATGCGGGTCCGAGGGTGCAGACGATCTTGGCGCGTCTCATATGGTGGTCCGAGGAGAGCACGAGAAAACATACAATGGGAAACGACGGCGCCGCCGGTGGCGCAGCAATAGAAATCTTTGGCGTAACGGCCGTCAATCAACCACTGGCATAGCATAAAACCGGGCGCGCGGTCAGGTGGAGACACAGACGCGACGTGCCAGCCCGTCGTAGGTGTTCCGCGGGGCGCATTGGACGTCCCAGCGGTCGCCGCCTGCTTCGAGGGGGCATCCTCCGCTGCCACTGAGCGAGCCGTCGCCGCAAAGCGGGCTGCAGTGGAAGGTGCCGCTTTGCAGCTCCACGCAGGCCGTGCCGTCTGGGCAGCCGCCGGCGCACTCGAACGTGCACAGACCGGTGTTGAAGTAGCCTTCCAAGCACGTTCCGCCGGTGCAGTTGGTCGCCGACGAGCATTCTTCGCCCACATCGACCGCGGAGTCAAAATAGCACCCCTGCTCGTAGGTCAACTCGCCGGAATCACGCGTGGGCAGGCTCACACAGCTCAGCCCGGCGAGCGCGCAGGTCTCGTTGCACTTGGGCACGCAATGGTCGTAGCTGGCGGCGTTGAAGCTGTCGGAGGACACGCAGATCTCGTCGGGTCCGCAACTGCCCGGCGTGCACGTCGAGGTGCAGTAGGTGCGCGACGGCGCGGGGCTGCAGCTCTCGTCGGAGCCGCAGCGGCATTTTCCGCCGGCGCAATCGGCGTCGGCGGTGCACTCCGAACCGTTGGGATCACCCGAGAGGCACTCGCCGTCGACACATGAGTTGCCGGTGCCGCAATCTTCGGTGCGCCAGGCGGTGCCTCCGGCGCGACAGACCAGGCGAGTCGAGCCGTCGTGGCATTTGGTGTCGCCTGGCTGACAGATCGGCTCGTCGACGCAGGCGCCTTGCTCGCAGATCTTGCCATCCCCACAGGTTTGGTCGGTGAAGCCCGAGCCGTCGTCGGCGCAGGTCGACAAGGTGTTGCCGTCCGAGCAAACCTGCTCGCCGGGACAGCAGACCCCGCACGGATCATCGACAGTGTCGGCGGAATCGACGCCGACGTCGCCCGGATTGGACGCATCGGAGGCGTCATCAGGTTCCGCGGTGTCCTGGCCGGCATCCTGCGGGTTTTGCTCGGCGTCGAGATCGGAAGGAGAGCCGCCCGCACATGCGGTCAGAATCGCGAAAAAAACTACCAGGGCCGTCAAACGAATGAACTGCACGCGTCGATCCCCATCGAAGAAAGAGGGAGTGCTGATCTATGAAATCGTGGTCCCCTCAGCCTACGCGGACCCGCCCGCATTTTCAACGTGTGGTACAGCAATTAATTGGGCGTCTGGGCCGATTCGGCCGCTGCCGACCCTTCGCCAGCCGCGCCTGATTGGCGTTGAGCGGCTTGTTCGGCTTGCTGCGCCTCGGCAATCAGCGCACGCTCGATGAGGTCGACGCGCTGCCAGATCTCTTCGAGGTAGCGGTGGTGGCCGGAGGTCTGCGACTGACCGTAAAACCAACCGGCGACCGCGCCCACCAGCGCCGCCGGGAGTCGGCCGCGCAGAAAGGAGCCGTTGCCCGAGAAGAAGCCGAGTTGGCTACCGATGACGGTAAACTCGAGGGGAAACTCGAGCTCGTGCATAAACTCGGCGATCTCGTCTTTGAAGCCGATCAAGCGTGCCGTCGCGGCTCGCTTTTCGCCCCGGCGAAGGTGAGCTTCGATTTGCAAGAGGCGGGTGGCATACGCGCCGATGCGTTGCTCGGCGCGGGCGTTCAATTTCATGAAATTCGCCATGCTCTTCTCCAACTAGGTAGTTGAGCCGACCGATACGACCTGGTCGTACATCTTCAGTAGGATTTAGTTCACGCAGAATCTAGCACATGAAGGTGGGGCCTCAAGGCCAAGAGGCAAACAAGTCAGGTGACGGTCCCTGTCCCGGTCTAGACCGAGCTCGTCTCGGTGGACGGAAAGCTTGAAAGCTAGATGCGCGCCTCCGTCTCGCTGTAGCGCGCGCACGACGCCGACTCGACGTCCGGCACCGCTGCAGCTCCTCACTTCATCCCCCCCTCACTCAATCGATGACAAGGCGATCACTGTTCGAGCCTGCGACCGAACCTGCAGGGGACAGCAGGGCGGATTGAGTTGATGGAAGGGCGGTGCTAGCTTGAAGCCGCTACTCTTGGCATGCTCACGAAAACTCATCCTCGAAAAGTTTGGGCGGTTTTAAATGTCTCCTTTCTCGTCTGGCGTCCGGAGTTTCCAGACTCTTTCAATTTGTATGGCGGTTCTGCTGACGTGCTTCGCCTGTAGTGATTCTTCTTCGGGGTCGAGCGATGGCGGTTCATCGGACCACCGCAACAGGGACGATGGCTTTCCCAGCGATCAGAAATGCGTCGCCACCCAAGGAGTGACCGACACGGGGGATGCCGGACTGGACGCGTCAGCGGAAGTGCCCGTAAGGATTCAACCCTTCATGTGGGACGGCTCGGACTGGGCCACCAACCATGAGTTTAGTTCTGCCAAGCTTTACTTGAACTGTGGCACGACCGGGGAGCAAATTGAAGAGCACGAACTCGACAGCAGTTCTGGCTCGACGTGGACGGTTAGCAGCCCGGTGGGCAGCCATTTCCGCGTGGTCGTCGAGCTGTATTCCTCCGACTCGACGCTTCTAGCACGCGGTGCCACTGGTTTTTTTGACGTGGCTGAAACGGACGAACAAGTAGACTTAGGCGTCCAACTTGGTCAGCCGGGTGCCTTCGCTCCAGTTGGCTCCGTGGTGCGGCGGAACGGGCAGGCTGAACTCACGCAGAGCCGCATGGATTACCGGGCAATACGCGAGATCGACAGTGACAGATGGCTGGGACGGGTCGGGCATCGCGCAGTGCCTGTGAACTGGGGTGACAAGTTGTTGATCGTCGGTGGCGCTGACTTGGCCGCTGACCTCAGCCCGGCGACTCTGCCCCGGCTCACAGTTGCGCACGACGATCTGATGGAGTTTGACCCTAATACCGGCTACTTTACCGATCTTTCCTTCGACGAGGCTGCTGGTCGCATCAGAGCCGACGGCGCAGACCGTCTGCGCACGGGACGTGCATTTCACACGGCAACACCCCTCGGGCCCGATCGCTTCTTGATCGTCGGTGGACTCACTGTCGAGTCGGCCGAGCCATACGCGGTGGACTCGATCGAGTTGATCGATCTTGGAGAGCCACCTGGTAGTCGCGTCCGTCTGCTCAAAGATAGTTCAGGTGCCAAGGCTTCCCTTCTTACTGCTCGTGCCTTCCACACGGCCACGTATCGTTCGGCAGACAACTCAGTGGTCATCGCCGGCGGGATTTCCACTGACGGTGACGTGCTCAATTCCGTCGAGATCGTCAACCTCGACGACGGCACGGTGAGTGAGGGAACGCCGATGAACTCGGCGCGCACAGATCATCAGGCCGTGCTCATGGCGGACGGTAAGACGGTCTGGGTCCTGGGCGGACGCGACGACTCGAATGTACTTGCCTCTACTGAATTCCTCGAACTCTCGGACGGAGCGACGGCCCCCTCTGCTGGCCCTGTTATGCAAACACCGCGCTTCGAGTTCGCCGCGCTGCGTGTCTCACCAGGCGAATCCGATTCAGTTCTGGTTGTTGGCGGCTACACGGACGTCGAGGGCGACGTTACTGATACATTCGAGTTTAGCAATGACAGGGGCGCTGAGTTCGTGTCGCGTGACAGTTGGCGGTTGGAAGCCCCTCGCGGTGGGTTGGTGGCGGTAGAAGTCCCCCAAAGCCACGATGTGGTCGTCTTAGGCGGGCGCGACGCAGCAGGCGATCGCGTCGGCGACGGTGAAATTCTCAACTTCGGAAGCCTGAACGACCCCAACCCCTACGTTGCCACGACCACAAGCAACTCCACAGTGAATCAGCGAAGTGATTTTACGGCCAGCCTTCTCTTGAACGGGAAGGTGGTGTTGGTGGGCGGGATTGGCACCTGGAGCGGCACCACGACCGCGCTGGATAACGCTGAGTACTTTACGCCCAAATGATGGACGGACTACGTCTGATGGCCGCCAGTGTGAGGGGCGAGAGTCTGGGATCAGGCGGAAGTTCGCGGGCGGGGCAGGAGCGGGAATGTGAATTGGCACTTCATAACCTAAGAGGCAAACAACAACGCAAAAGGCCGACTCAGCGTGTGGCTGAATCGGCCTTTTGTCTGTGCTTCGAAGTGGAGCCAGAGGGACTTGAACCCTCGACCTCTACACTGCCAGTGTAGCGCTCTCCCAGCTGAGCTATGGCCCCATGGGTCAAATTGTGTGCTGCTCGCCGAACCAGCGGTTCGGGGTGCTCTAAAGTGGAGCCAGGGGGACTTGAACCCCCGACCTCTACACTGCCAGTGTAGCGCTCTCCCAGCTGAGCTATGGCCCCATTTGGGTTTCCGTCGGCGGGGCTATTTCCGCCGCGGGACGCAGTTTATAGGGGAGGTTTTCAGGCGTGTCAATGACTTTTTTCGACGGTGGCCGATTCGTCCTTCGAGCCAGACTCGGAGGCATCGCCAGCGCCGCCCGCCGGGTCACCCTTGGCGCCGCCGACCTTTTGGCGCAAGTACTCGGCGTACCGCTGATAATCGGAACGCGGCTGGGCTTTGGCAAGTCGGTCGAAGTACTCGAGCGCCTTTTCGTAGTCGCCGGCCTTGTAGGCGAGCATCCCGTAGGCAAAGCCGGCGTTGTAGTTGGGGAACTGACGGGCGAGCTTGGCAAGAAACTTCTGGCGCTCCTCGAGGGTGTAGCCGATGGCATCTTCGACGCGCCACCGGGCAAAGGCCAGGGCGCCTTCCTTGGTCAACTGGGCCCACGGGTCTTTCTGGTCGTGAATGATATGCGCCCATCGGTACCGGTTGAGCAGGTCGACGATGTGCGGGGAGACCTTCGACGACCACTTGCCTTCCTCGGTCACCAGACCGCGCTCGACCAAAACGGGCAAGAGCTTTCCGCAGTTGTCACGGTAGGCCGCGAATTCTTCGGCGGGCGGATTTGCCTTGGCCTCGTCCATCGTGACTTGGCCGGACTGGATCGCCCCGAGCAATGTGTCCAACCCGGTGGCGCATTCGCGAAAGACGGGCTCGCCGGTGACCACGAAGGCGTCGAAGCCCGAGCCGAGCACGGTTTCGTTGGCCCAGACCTTAACGGTGGCTGCGCGTTTGAGCTGCTCCTCTTGGGAGACGCCGCCAAATTGAGCGCGGTGCACCTGGCGGGCGGCCGCGATCAGCTCTTGCCACTCACCTTGGACTTGCTGCAGGTTAACGTCGGCATACTTCTCTTGACGCTGCTGCTCCAACTTCTGCTGATTGACGGTCAACTCGGGGAACTGGAAATCCTCGTCGGTGACCTCGCGCGCCGGACCCATGCGCCAATAGGCAAACCCGGCGGCGAGCAGGGCGCAGATGAGCAGGCCGGCGATGATCGTCGCGTCGAGCTTGGACGGCTGCGGTACGTTCGAAGAGAGCTTGTTGCCCATCAATGACTCCATACTCCTGAGGAGGGCAGGCCGGTGGGCCCGCCCGGGTTCAGGCTGAAAGGGCGGTTCGATACGGACCGGCCTTGTCAGCGCTGATGAGTGCATGCAGAGTAAATGGCTTTGCGCTCAGGAATCAATGCGGATGTACCCATGGCGTTGCGTCGCAAAGTAAGAAAAGTACTCAATCACCGAGTCACCGAGGCCCTCGTTGCGCTGCTCATCATCGTCTCGGTGGTGCTGGTGCTGGCCGAGGCTTGGCTGCAACGCACCGATCCGTTGTATTGGCAGATCCGGCGGGCGAACGACGTCATCACGCTGGTGTTCGTCATCGAGTTGTTCATTCGCTACTACGCCGAGCGCCGAAAGGAGCGCTTCTTTCGAAAGTGCTGGTATGACATCCTCGCGGTGCTTCCGGTCTTTCGGGCGGTGCGCTTTCTGCGCGTGCTTCGCTTGCTTCGACTCTACCGGCTGGGCATCATCGCCACGCGCCGGCTGCGCCGCTTCTCCAGCGCCTTTCGGGTGGTACGTGTCGAGTACGTCATCGTCGGGCTGACGATCCTGACGGTCGTGCTCATGGGGGCGATGTCGATGCGGGTGGTCGAGGGGCGGTTTAACGCCGATTTCGCCACACTCGACCAGTCGTTGTGGTTTGCAGTGATGACCTTGATTGCGGCCGAGCCGGTCGGCGGAGCCCCCGTCACTCCGATGGGGCGGGTCGTAACCCTGGCGATGATGCTCAGCGGATTGACCGTTTTCGCGGTCTTTACCGGTACGGTGTCCGCGGTGATGATCGAAACGCTTCGAAAAGTAAGGTTGCATGGCATGGAACTCGACGATTTGTACGAACACGTGATCATCTGCGGCTGGAATCAAGCCGGCCCGCTGGTGGTGCGCGAGTTGATGAACGACGCACGCTACGACCACTTTGTGATCATCACCGAGAACGAGGCGATCGAGAACGATCCGGTCGTCCAAGAGTTCCCCGACCAAATCTTGACCCTCGTGGGCGATTATACCCGCATCGATTGCCTCAAGGAGGCCGGCGTCGAGCGCGCCGGCGTGGCATTGCTGTTGGCGGATTCGACGATGGAGGAGCGCTCGACCCAAGATCGCGACGCGCGCACGGTGCTGGCGGCCATGCTCATCGAAAAACTCAACGCCGACATTTACACCACCGTGCAGCTGCTCAACCGTGACAATGAGGCGAGCCTGCGTCGGGTTGGCGTCGAGGAGATCATCGTCAGCGAGGAGTATGTCGGCAACATTATGGCCACGGTCACACGCAATCGTGGAATTGTTTCGATGCTCGACGAACTTCTTACTACAGCGTACGGACATCAGTTTTATCGATGCGCGATTCCCTCCGAAATGATTGGTATGCACATCGGAGACGCGATCTCGCATCTCAAGAAAGAATACGACGCAACTTTGCTGGCGGTGGACCTGCAAAACGGGCCGAGGATCAACTCGGTCAAGGTCAACCCACCGACCGATTTGGTGCTCGAAGAGACGCACTTTGTTTATATCGCCGCCCCCAAACCGATCGATTGATCGGGAGAGGGCGGATTCTCAGACATACACTCTCGAGGAACGATGCTTACCGAAATTCTGCTGGACGCGGCGCTCATTGGCGCCGAATGGGTGCTGTGGCTACTGGTCATCCTCAGCTTGCTGAGCGTGCTCGCCATGATCGAGCGGGCGATGTTCTACGGAAAGCGTGCGATCGACATCCAAGCGCTGCGAGGCAAGCTCGAGCAGCACTTCAGCAAGGCCGAGTTCGAGAAGGCCGCCAAGATGCTCGAGGAGTACGCCGAGACGATGGAGGCGCGCGTGGTTCTCTTTGGCATTCGCGACTGGGAACGCGGCGCTGCGGCCGTCGAAGATCGCATGACCGGTGCCCTGTCGACCGAGAAGAACCGCTACGAGAAGTACCTGGCGTTTCTCGGTACGGTCGGCAACAACGCGCCGTTCATCGGGCTCTTCGGGACGGTGCTGGGGATTATCGGTGCCTTCGAGAACCTGGCGGAGGGAAGCCAAGAAGCAGCCCAGATGGTCATGGCGGCTATCGGTGAGGCGCTCGTGGCCACCGGCGTCGGCCTTCTGGTCGCCATCCCGGCGGTCATCGCGTTCAACGCCTTCAAAACGCGCATCAAGAAGTCGGTCGCCCAGACCGATTTGTTGGGGCGCACGCTGCTGGCCTACCTCAGAAATGAGAAGCCGCCGCGCGGCGCTGACGGCACGGCCAGCTAGACCTCGGCCGAACTAGAGCAGGGCGCAGCCCGGAAACCACTGAACCAATCGGACTGGATAAATCATGGCTGGGTTCAACTCGGGAGACGACGAAGACGTCATTGCGGGGATCAACGTCACACCGCTTGTCGACATCGTCTTGGTGTTGCTGATCATCTTCATGGTCACCACCTCCTATATCGTAAAGCAGCAAATCAAAGTCGATCTGCCCAAGGCCGCCAGCGGCGAGTCCGAGGTGCAGTCGACGCTGACCTTCAAGATTTCGGAGGACGGCGTCTACTTCTTGGATGGCAACGAGACCACCCTCGAGCAGATTGGGGCGACGGTGAAGTCACGTCTGAAGAAGGAGCCCGAGAGCAGGGCGATCATCGCCGCCGACAAGAAGGTCGACTACGGAAAGGTCGTCGACCTGATCGACACGATCAAGCAGAACGGGCTGGATAAATTCGCCCTGAACATCGAGAAGAAACAGAAGGCGACCCCGTGAGTGACAAGGCTCCAACATCCGAAAAGGACCGGAGCAGCGAGGGCGCGCCCATCCGTGATCCGCTGTACGAAGAGAAGCGGACGCTCGCCCAGCGCCTCCTGTCGAGCACCGGAGGGCTGGTCGGTGCCGTGGTCGTACACGCCGTGGCGGCGTTCTTGCTGATGACGCTCGCCCCCATGTGCAACGTTGCGCATACAGACGACGAGCCGGACGAGGACTCGATTGTCGAGGTGGCTGTGGTCGACGAGCCGGAGCCGCCGCCTCCCCCACCCGAGCCGGAACCCGAGCCTGAGCCTGAACCCGAGCCTGAGCCCGAGCCTGAACCCGAACCCGAACCCGAACCTGAGCCCGAACCCGAACCGGAGCCCGAACCCGAGCCCGAGCCGGAACCTGAACCCGCGCGTGAGCCGGAGCCGAGCGAGCAGCCGGATCCGAACGCCAAGCAGGCTGAATCGATGAACCCGGTGCATCTGGAGGGGCTGACGGCCGACTCGGCCTCGGATTCGGGCGACGCGCCTGCGTTCAAAATTGGAACCGGAATCAAGACGGGAAAGGTCACCAAAAAGTACGTCGACCCGAAGCGTTTCGGGAAGATCAAGACGGGCAAGGGCGACGGTGACGGCTATGGAAGCGGCGACAAGCCGGCGCCCAAAGGCAAGCCTGGCGGCGCCACTCGCAAGCCCAAAGCGATCGCGCGACCGAAGGCCGATCCGTCCGAATATCCCCTGCAAGCCAAACGTCGAGGGATCGGCGGTACGGTCGTGGCAATTTTGACCATCGACACCAAGGGCAAGGTGGTGGCGGTCAACATCATCAAGAGTGCCGGCAATGGCTTTGACGAGCTCGCCGAGAAGACCTTCCGCAAGTGGAAATTCGAGCCTGCTCTCGACAACGGAGTGCCTGTACAGGACACCATTCGTGCCACGCATGTCTTCGAAGTCGACGACTACTGAACGCGTCAGCCGGCGCGCAACCACCTCGTATTCCGATCAAAACCCAGGGCGGGATTTTCTAAAGTTTTGAAAAGGGGGCGTTTTTTCGGTTGCCCCCTTTTTTCGCGGACTTACGCTCACTACACTAGGTAGTACGATCATCATGCATGGGCTGCAGTACTGAACAAAGCAGCACTGAACAAACGATCATGTTTTTCTTGCGCACTATCCGTATGTGCAGTACAAACATGTTCAGGTGACAGAATGTTCAGTAGAACAATGTTCAGTGCCCATCGGCTATTTCACGGACGAACCCATGCTGCATGAACAGATTTCAAAAGCCACGAATGGCATCTCCTCAGTTCCGGCGAACCAAATCACGGCCACACGTTCGGTCGACCAGATCTTGGCCCGCCGCCAAGCGCGACTGCGCGAGCGTAAGCAGGTCTTTCCACCTGATTTTTTGCATGGTGAGGCTCAACTCGACGAGATCTACGAGGTCTTCAGCGAGTGTTGGGTCGAGCAAGCGATCTTCGTCGAGGAGTTCCGCGACGACGATGGTGACCTAGTAGCTTGGACCGCAGCCTGGTTCGACGATCGATTCCTAAACGTCGAGCAGGCGGTGCGCGACGAGGTCGACGACCTGGAAGGACGGCTGGATGACTTGATTGGCGCGCGTCGAAGCGTGGTGCGGCTCTGTCTGGACGCGCCCAAATCGGCGCGCGATGAGAAAGGGCTGGCGGTGCGTTGCTCGCTGGGGCGCCTGCTCGAGCTCGAGCAGACTCGCCTGGCGGTGGTACGCGACAAAGAGTTTTCCGACCCGCGTGCAGTCTACTCGCAGCGTGACGACGTGCTCCAAGACTCGCGCACCAGCATCCTGTCGACCATTTGCCTCTGCGCGCGTCTGGCTCGCTGAAAGAGACGCACGAAGAGTCGGGTTTCAAAGATTGAGGTCGATGCCTTCGCCGGCGTTGACCGAACCGATCTCCCAGGCCTCGAAGCCGCACTCGTTTGCCGCTTCGATGATTCCGTCTGCGTCGTCGACGATGACGGCGAGGCCGATCCCCATATTGAAGACGCGGTACATCTCGTCGGTCGCGACGCTTCCGTGTTTCTTCAGGAAATCGAAAATTGCCGGATTTTCCCAGCTCGATGCGTCGATCGTGGCGCCGAGTCCTTCCGGGAGCGCGCGCGGCAGATTTTCGTAGAACCCACCCCCCGTGATGTGCACCAGTCCGTGGACATCGTGCGCATCGAGTAGATCCCGCACAAAACCTGCATAGATTCGCGTCGGCTCGAGCAAGACCTCGCCGAGAGTACGCTCGGAGGCGAGCTCCTCGTAGACCGCGTTCAGGTCGAGCTCATTGTCGCTGACGATCTTGCGCACCAAGCTAAACCCGTTGCTGTGCACCCCGCTCGAAGCGATGCCGATGATCGTATCGCCATCTTCGACCTGTTCGGGAGTAATCATCGCCCCACGCTCGACCGCGCCGACGCAAAAACCGGCGATGTCGTACTCGCCCTCATCATAAAACCCGGGCATCTCGGCGGTCTCGCCGCCAATCAACGCACAGCCGCTCTGTTTGCAGCCTTCGGCGACACCGCGCACCACGTCCTCGGCCTGATCGGGGCGCAGTTTGCCGGTGGCGAAGTAGTCGAGGAAGAAGAGGGGGCGAGCGCCGGTGGTGATGACGTCGTTGACGCACATCGCCACGCAGTCGATGCCGATGGTGTCGTGGCGGTCGAGTTGGAAGGCGAGCTTGAGCTTGGTCCCCACTCCGTCGGTCCCGGAGACCAATACAGGGTCGGCCCCCTCGTCGCCGACCACGCCGGCTTCGCGCAGGCCGAACAGGCCACCGAAACCGCCAATGCCGGAGAGCACACCGGGGATACGGGTTTGTTCGACGACGGCGCCGAGGCGCGAGACGGTCTCTTCGGCGGCCTCGAGATTGACGCCGGCGTCTTTGTACGAGCTGGGCTTGTCGCTGGAATCACTCATGATTTGCTCGTGGGCGGATTAGGGGAGTAGAGCAGCCTTTGGAGTCGTTTGCGCTGCACGCACACGGCGCGTACTATGCCGCTCCGCAGCGAGTTTGCAAGCGCGATTCGTTCTCTCATTTTCGGGTTTGTACTGCATGGCTTTCCATAGCAGCAAAGCGCACAAGTCGACGGCCGGTCGCGGTTGGGGCCGACGAGGGGGGGTGTGGTGGCCAAAAGACCATAATCCCCAGGTGCCCGAGAGCACCACAATCGACGTGCTCATTCCCGCGCTCAATGAAGAGAAAAGCATCGGCCACGTGCTCGACGCCATTCCCGACGGGTGGGTGCGACGGGTGGTCGTGGTCGATAACGGGAGCACTGATCAAACCGCGGTGGTAGCGCGCGAGCATGGCGCCGAGGTCGTCTTCGAGCAGCAGCGCGGCTACGGCGCGGCATGTCTGGCAGGGCTTCGCCACCTCGCGCACGACCCTCCCGATATCGTCACCTTCATGGACGCCGACTTCAGCGATCACCCTAACGAGCTCCCCCGCGTGGTCGAGCCGATCTTGAATGACGGTGTCGACCTGGTGATTGGAAGCCGCACCATCGGTCAAAACGAGCCGGGCGCGCTGTTGCCGCAGGCTGTCTTCGGCAACAAGCTCGCTTGCTTTCTCGTCGAGGTGCTCTACGGCTATCGGTTCACAGACCTCGGGCCATTTCGCGCCGTTCGCTGGTCGAGCCTCCAGCTGATCGGTATGGAGGACGAAGACTTCGGCTGGACGGTCGAAATGCAGGTCAAAGCCGCCAAAATGCACCTGTCAGCCGTTGAGGTGCCGGTCAGCTATCGCAAACGCGTCGGCGTCTCCAAGATCACCGGCACCCTGAAGGGAACGGTGCTAGCCGGTCACAAAATCCTGTACACGATCTTCAAGGAGTATTTGGACCCGTGAGTGGCCAACTACATGCGGTCACGGTGGCTGTCTTTGCCAAAGCGCCGCGGCAGGGGCGGGTCAAGACGCGCTTGGCAGCCGACCTTGGCGACGAGCGCGCCGTAGCCGCTTACGAGTGCTTCCTGGCGGATATCGCGTCGATGCTCTCGACCCTGGAGTCCGAATTGGGCTGCGCTGTGTCGACGGTTCTGGCGTATGCGGGAGAGCCCGAGCACGATGGGTTCGACGTCTTTCGAGACGCCGGCTTTGCGTTCATGGCGCAAGGTGAGGGCGATTTGGGGGCGCGGTTGACCCGGGTGACCAACGGTTGCTTCGAGCGCGGCGCCGAGCGCCTGCTCATCATCGGCACGGACAGCCCCACGCTGGGCCCGCAGCACTTCCGCCAAGCGTTGGACTGCTTGGAGCGCAGCGATGTGGCGCTGGGTCCATCATTCGACGGCGGCTACTACCTGATTGGTCTGCGTGAAGCCCACACTGCGGTCTTCGAGCAAATTGACTGGAGCACCGGGCGCGTTTTCGGCCAGACGGTGCGTCGATGCCGGGAGTCTTCGCTCTTGTGTGAGGCGCTCGAATTCTGGTACGATGTCGACACGTTCGATGACCTGAAATTGCTCCAGACACACCTGTTCGACTACCTTCGTTATCGAAAACCGACAATCGCGAACAGAACAGCCGAGTTCATCGAGAAGCTCGTCAAAGAGGGCATTTTTCGCCGCCGTCCCGACAACCACGACTAGAGGCGGGGCCTGACGGCGCCGGGTCACGCGCCAGATTTCGCACCACACGATGTGAGGAGTTCTTTTGGCCAAGCAAGCGAAAGCAAAACAATCGAGCGACAAGGGCGTCAAGCAGTGCCCGGCGGGCACCGTCCTGTTTCGCGAAGGCGAGCAGGGCAACAAGATGTACGTCATCAAGTCGGGACGCGTGCGCCTGTCCAAAAAGGTGCAAGACACCTCGATCGTCCTCGAAGACCTCGGGGCCGGCTCGTTTTGTGGTGAGCTGTCGATGGTCAACGACCAGCCGCGTCCGGTGACCGCGACGGTCATCAAGAATGCCGCGGTCATCCAAATCGACGCCAGTCAGTTCGAGAATATGCTGCGGAGCAATTCGGACATCGCCGTCCGGATGATGAAACGCATGACCGAGCGACTGACGCGCGCACAGTACCGCCTGTCGAATTTCTCGTTGCGCACCACCAAGGCGCGACTGATGCACCAGCTTCGCTACGAGGTGCTTACGCAGTCCGAGAACGGCTCGTTGCATGCGTCGGTGGCGATTCCCGACAATATCGCCGATGTACTCGGCCTGGAGGTCGGTGAGCTCAAGCGTCTGCTGACCAGCCTGGTCAAAGACGATCTGATCACCATCAATCAGCAGGGTCAGTTCCAGATCATCGACCCGCAGGCTTACGATCGCTACCTGCGCTTCCTCGAACTCCATGATCGCTTCGAGTTCGCCGACCCGTCGTGAGTAAGCCCGACAATTCGGCCGCTTCCTCCCAGTGGCAGGCGTTCATCGAACGCCTGTACCGGCAGAGCGAGTTCGCCATCAAGCTCGGACTCGAGTCGATCGACTCGGCCCTCGAGAGGGAAGGCCGACCAGAAGGCGCTTATCGCGTGATTCTGGTCGGCGGCACCAACGGCAAAGGGGAGACGTCCTCGTTTCTGTCGTCCATCTTGACCGCCCACGGATTCTCCGTCGGGCTATTTACCAGTCCGCACATTCTCGACTTTCGCGAGCGTTTTCGAGTCGATGGCCAGTTGATGAGCCGCGCCTCTGTGCTCGAGTTGGGCCAACGCGTCATTGCCGAGTACGGCGAGCCGGACGGCCCGGGGCCCCAGTTGACGTTTTTCGAACTGGCGACTCTTATGGCGGCCGTCGGTTTTGCCGATGTCGGTGTCGACGTTGCCGTCTTCGAAGTGGGTCTCGGCGGCCGACTCGACGCGACCAATGCGCTACCTGCCGAGCTCAGCGTGATCACCTCGGTTGCGCTGGACCATAAACAATACTTAGGCGACACGCTCGAGCTGGTGGCCACCGAGAAAGCCGGCATCTTTCGGCCCGAGCGTCCGGCGGTCGTCGGCCGCCAGGCACATCGCGAAGCTGAGAGGACACTCCGCGCGCTCGCGCCCGAGGGGACGTGCTTCTTCGGCGATGACTTCGGCGTCGATGACGAGGGCGCTGTCGTACTCGAACCCCAGGGGTTGCGCTTCGATTGGACGCAGGGCCTGCCGCCCACGCGACAGTGGAATGCCGCGTGCGCCGTCCAAGCTGCGAGCTGCTTTCTAGGCGACGAACTCGATCCCGAGGCGCTCTCGCGCGGCCTCAATAGTGCTCGTTGGCCAGGCCGCCTCGACTTTCGCTCGCTCGGCGCCCACGACTATCTCTTCGACGCCGCCCACAATCCCGACGGGGCGCAGGCTCTCTTCGACTACATCGACTCGGCAGGTGTCGAGGTCGGCGCGGTCGTCTGCTCGGCCATGTCCGATAAAGATCTCGCCGGCATTTTCACCCACCTTCCCGACGATCTACCCGTCTTTGCGGCTGTGCTCGATTCGCCACGCGGTGCAACCTCCGAGCAGTTGCGTGCATCTCTACAGAGTAAGCAGCTTGCTGCAGTCGGGTCGACCGACAGGATGCTCGCCCAGGCTCGGAACATAGTAGATAGGTCCGAGGGTAGGGCACATATCCTGGTGTTCGGCTCGATTTATCTGCTCGGCGAGTGCTTCGAGACGCTTGGCATCGAGGCGAATTCGCTGGTCACGTACCTCGGCTCATAGGAAGCAGACCTAATTGGTCTGTTCCCTCGCAGGACGGGCTGGCCCCAATCGTTGCACCAGTCGATCTGGTGCTTACGTTGCCAAACGATATAGCCAAATTTCCGAACCGAGGAGTACGCAATGGCGGAAGAAGAAGAGGAAGAATTCGGCAGCCCGGAGGCGACGGATTTCCACGGGCGCAAGCGCGAACTGCTCAAGCATGGTCTCGAAAAGGGCGAGCTTAGCTGGACAGAAATCCAGAAGGCGCTGCCTCGGGAGCACCTGACGGACACGGAACTCGAAGTGCTCCTGTTCACGTGCAAGAATATGGGGATCGACGTCACCGGCGATCGCCCTCGATAAGCAGGGACGCGGCGAAAACGTAAAAGAGTAAAAGAGTAAAAGAGTAAAAGAGTAAAAGAGTAAAAGAGCGAAAAAGCGAAGGGACGAAGCGCAAGAAAACGAAAGAGCCCCACTCTCGCGATGAGAGTGGGGCTCTTTTGTGCGTCAGGACAGCTTAGAAGCTGGAGCGCTCGCCCCAGAAGTTGCCGTCGACTTCAGCGGTGTAGCTGTCGCTGAACTTGATACGGACTGCCCACTTGCACTGCATTTCGGCAGGCTCTTCCTGGCCGAAGTGCTGGATGTAGGGAAGCGGCTTGCCTTCCCATTCGGCCGGGTAGACCTCGGGCTGGCTGATCGTGCAGTGCTCGCCGTCGGGCGTGCCCAGCAAGAAGACCTCGCTGCCGTCGGCCACCAGGTTGTTGGCGGCGTAGTCGCGAAGCTGGTCGCTGGCCTGAGCCAGAAGGCTGTCACACAGGTTCTCGACGATCTGGTAGGTGCTTTCGCCCGGGTCGGCGACCTGGTCGGCGACCGAAGCGCAGCTGATCATCTCCTGAAGTGCCAGCTCGAGGCTATCACACGGCTGGTTGTCGGCGCTTCCGCACTGCGAGCCGAAGATCTCGGGCAGCACGACCTTCTCGATGATGGCGATGAGCAGTGCGCCGTAGTTGAGCGAGAGGCTGTGCTGGTTGATCTGCAGCTTGTCAGCGCCGAACACGGCACCGTCGAAGGTGCCCTCGACCGGGGCGTCGTTGTCGGTCATGTCGAGTTGACGTGCGCCGAAGCGACGCTGGGCGCAAGCGTCCTGGTCGGTGGCGTTCTCGCAGCCACGACTCCAGTAGAAGATGAAATCGTTCCAGGTCTGCTCGCCGGCGCCGGCCGGCAGGATGCCGACGACTTCACCGGTGTTGGGATCGATGGAGACCTGCGGAGCATCGTTGATGCGAATGACACCTTCGACCTTAAACTCACGAAGCGTGCGGTAGATGTCGCCAGTGATGTTCACTGCGTTGCGCACCCAGTCCGGCGCGTCGTTCTGGATCCAGTTGTCGGCGATGGAGTTGATGGCATCGCGAACCAGGCCGTTGCCGATGCTCGAGCCCAAGAAGCTCTCGATGGAATCTTTGAGATCGCCGTCGGGCAGGAAGTCGACCAGGAGTTGGACGATACCGGGGCTGCCGGCCGGGCAGTCGGCGGTGCCGCTGTCGGGGCAGCCGACCACGAAGCTACCGGGATCGGTGGCCAGGCGGCCGATAAGCTCGACGACGGTGCGCACGTTGTCGGGCAGGGCGCCGGTCAGGTCGAACTGATGGGTGACGGCGTACTCGCCGGTGATGGTCGGGATGTGGTCGACCAAGGTGACCAACACGTCGACGGGCTGGCCGTTGGTGATCTCGGGGTTGTTGTCGGCGCAACCGTAGGCAACCTCGACCTCGTTGTTGTCGAGCGATTTCGCCCAAGCTGCGACCGTATACGAGTCACCGTTGGGGCGGTCGGGGAAGACGACCGTCGGCATGTTGCCGGCGGCATCGACCAGGCCCTGCTTCTCGACGACTGCGGTTTGGTTCGGGTTGGCGGCAAGCTCATCGCAGGTCACGTCGGGCTGGAACAGGCGCACCGTGATCGGCTTGATCTGGGCGCTGCCATTGTGCTCGAAGGAGACGCGGTAGCTCGCCGAGCCCTTGGTGGAGACGCCGACGACCCATTTGATGGGCTCGATGGCGTCTTGGCTGGTGGTCGCCACCAATTCACCGGTGCCAACCACGTTGCCTGCGCTAAGCGTGGTCTTGGCGATACCGTTCGAGTCGGTATAGGCGCTCGAAGCACCGATGCTGATCTCGGTGCCGTCGAAGGTTCCCTCGAAGCTAATGAGGGCGTTTTCGACAGGTTGGCCATCTTCGTCGACCAGCTTCGCCTGAATCTCGCGCTCGTTGAGCGTTGTCAGGTCGACGACGCAGTTGGTCTGGCCCTCATTGCAGTCGGGGCCGACGTGCAACAGCTCGCCGGTGTCGGGCGGCTCGATGGGATCATCGATCCGGTTGTTGTCATTTACGTTGTTAGCCTGCGCCGGGTCGTCGGTGCAGCTTACTGCGCCAAGCGCCAGCAAGCTCACCATGAGCGCGGCCAATATTCGTCGTGCCATAAACATTCAGGACTCCTTGAGCCTTCTTTTCTTGTCTGAGCAAAAAACTCGCCGAACGAGAATTTCAGAAAATTTTTCGCGTATACGGGTGAAGACGCCTTATACTATGCGAAACACCGGGGTGATTTCAAAACCTTTGTCAGGAATCTGGTGGGAAATATGCCAGAGATTGCAGTTTCTTGACACCCCCGACTGCCATGCTAGCATCGCTGGAGTGAAGTAGATCACTATTGATGCGACAAACCAGGTAAGTTTGGAGGTCGGTTGGGCCCGTGCCCGAACGCCTCGACATGCCGCGCTGATGTGCGGTGCATACTGGAGACGTCGCAACCCGAGGAGGGCTGGTTGAAGTTGAAGTATCCGCAGATGCTCCTGGCAAAGCCGCTGAAGGCTTTGCTGGTGCCTACCATCTTCGGCCTGTCCATCGGGTCCGGATGCGCGCACCAGCAGGCAGCCGACAAGCCGCAAGTGCAAGTCCAGCAGCAAGAGACGATCGCGCAGCTCCAATCGCGCCTCGAAGAGGTCGAACGGACCAACGGCCGACTCAACGTGCGCATTGAAGAGCTCGAAGATCAGCTCTTCTTGCTACAGGACATGACCGAGTCGAACCGCATCGCGTTGCAGCGGCGCGGCTACATGCAGCGTGGCACCTATATCAACCGAAACGCGCGTGCGCAGGCCCCGCAGCCGGCCCCGGAGTCGTATTACGGCGCCGGCAACCCCTATGGCGCCCAGCAGGCTCAGCCCCAGGCGAACCAACGCCCGGCGCCCGCGCCCAAGCGGCGCAAGGTGACGCGCATCCCGCTTTCTCGCCAACAGAGTGGGGCGTACGGCGCCCAACAGGCCCAGCCTCGACAGGCCCAACCTCAGCAGGCTCCCGCCGAAAGCGCGCCGGTCGCGCAGGCTGACTCCGGAGCGGAGGAAGAGGAAGTCGTCATCACCGAGGACGAGTATCGCAAGTTCTTCGGCGAGCCGCCCGCGCGAAAATCCAAAAAGTCGAGCTCGTCGAGCAGCCGTTCGTCGGGCAAAAGGGCGCAGCCGCCGGTGACCGACGAGAAGCTGGCGACCAGTGACGAAAAGGCCGACGAGGCCAAGCCGCGTGAAAAGGCGCAGCCGACGCGAAAGAGTGGCGTCAAGCCGCTCGACCTGTATAAAACGGCGTTGGCTGACTATCGGGGCGGCAACTACGCCGACGCGCTCGAAGGGTTCCGCGCCTTTTTGCAGGCCGGTCCCAACTCCAACTACCTGGACAACGCGTTGTACTGGGTCGGCGAGTGCCACTACGGCTTGGGCGAGTACGAGAAGGCGACCAGTTATTTCCAGCGGGTGCTCCGTGAGCAGCCGGACGGAAACAAGGTGCCCGACGCCATGCTCAAGATGTCGCTCGCGTACGAGCGACTGGGCAAACCTGATCAGACGCGCGCGCTGCTCGAAAAATTGACCAACCGGTACCCGACCACCAACGCCGGCCGGCTGGGAGCTCAAAAGCTCTCGGAGCTTGGAAACTGACGAAGGAATCAGTCTTATGTGGAAGTTTGTGCAAGGACTCGCAACTAATCGACTCACCCAAGCATTGGCGGGCACCGCTGCGGCAGCCACGCTGATGGTCGCCGGTGTGTCGACCGCCGACGCTCAGGTCACCCACCAGCAGTCGGGCGATTCGGATTACCACGTCGTCGCCCAGGGCGACACGATGTGGGATCTTTCGGGCCGCTACTACGGCGACAGCTACGAGTGGCCGCGCATGTGGAGCTACAACGCCCACATCACCAACCCGCACTGGATCTATCCGGGCGATATTGTCTACCTGCGCGACGATGCCGGCGGCAGCGGCGCGGCCCAGCCGGGCCAGCAGCAGGCCAACAACAACCAAGCCGGTGCCGGCGAGCCGATGCCGCAGGGCATGTACCTGCCGCTTGGCGGTTATATCACCAAAGACGAGGTCCAGTACGTCGGCCGCATCGTCGCCTCGCGCAAAGAGGCGAACATGCTCGCCGAGCACGACACCGCCTGGGTCGGCTGGGGCGAAGGGGCATATAGCGACGCCGAGAAAGAAGAGATTGAAAAGGAAGAGCGCGAGACCATCGCCAATCCGGGCGAGGTCCAAAAAGGCGACCGCTTCGCCGTGGTGCGCGAGGTCGGCACTCTGACCAACGATGATGGTGAGGTCATCGCGCACAAGTACGTCGTCTTGGGCGGCGTCGTCGTCACGAAGGTCTCCGGGACCGACGAAGAGGGCAACAAGAAGTACTACGACGAGGTCAAGGTGACTCAGTCGTGGCAGGAGATCTACCGCGGCGATCTGTTGATTCCGTACGAGCGTCAACTCAAGGTCGTCAAGCAGTCGAAGGCCGAGACTGACGAGGTCGCCAAAGTCATCGACACGCTGCAGCCGGGGAACATGTTCGGCGAGCACTCGTACGTCTTCCTCGACAAGGGCGCCGCCGACGGCGTGCGCATGGGCAATCGCTTCTTCGCGTACCAGCGTTACGAGGGCATCCACCTGGGCGTCGATCGTCCGCTCGACAAAAAAGTGCCGTGGACTCGAGTAGGTCAGCTGCTCGTCCTCGACGTGCGCGAGCATTACTCGACCGCGCTCGTCATCGACTCGAAGCGCGAACTCATCATCGGCGACCGCCTCGAGATGTATAACGGCTACTGAGTCGTACTCGAGGAGAGGAACGAAAAACCCCGGCCAAAGCGGCCGGGGTTTTTTTTGTGGCGTGCCGACAAGGGCACTACCGCAATTCGAACGACACGAACGTTAGTTTACATAATATCCATTATCGGACCCAAAGGGTCTAAAAATGCCCCAGGCGCCGTTCTAGGCACATCTGGGGATTTACGGGTAAGTTTACGGCGACCGCGGTGAGTTTACGGGTCGCGCCGTTTACTCACGAGCGGAACTTGTCGAGCAGTTGGGCGAAGAAACCCTTCTTCGACTCTTTTTCCTGGCGCATCTTGATGAGTCGAATCTGTCGTTTGGCGACGACATTTTGGCGGTTGTGACGAAGCGCCTCGTTGAACAAGACCTTCGCTTTGTTGAGATTGCCGAGCCCCATCGCCACCACGCCCAAAAAAGTCAGGATGGAATCGTTCTCGGGTTTCTGCTCGCTGATCTCGTCGAGCTCTCCGAAGATCTCGTTGGCGCGGGTTCGCTTGAGCGGCGTGCCCTCGTCATTTTTCGGGATCTGAAGGTACTCGGTATAAAGCAGGTGCGCCTTATATTCGTCTTCTTCCGGGTTGAGCTCGAAGGCGCGCTTGAATTGCTCGTGTGCGCCCTTGTAGCTGCCCGTTTGCAGCATGTTGTTGCCACGGCGGAACGCGCCCTCGGCATTGATGACATTCTCGATATTCTGGTCGCCGGCCTCGAGCTGGAAATCGTAGTCGGCCTTCTTATCGATATCGGACAGCGTCTGCTGGGCGGTGTTGAGCGCGGCAAAAATCTCTTGGAGCTTTTGCTTATACTCCGCGCTCAGCTCATAGCCGCTGTAGCGGTCGGCGTGCCAATCCTTGGCTTTGAGGCGAAATTGCTTCATCACCTCTTTTTTGCCGGGCTTGGCCTCGGGCTCGAGCTCGAGCAGCTCGTAGTAAGTGTCTTCGTCGAGGCGCGCGTGCATCTCGTCGATCTTACGACGGACTTCCTCAATATTGTCGGACATGGTCACTCGCTGAACGTGTGAGTCGGCGGTGTATTTGGATATGTAGGATGAACTCCTCCACCAGATTAATACGGGCCCTCCGCAGAAAGCAAGAACGCGAAAACCCCAGTCACCATACGGCGACTGGGGTCTGGCGTGTTCTTAGTAGCTACGGAGGGATTCGAACCCCCGACCTAGCGGATATGAGCCGCTCGCTCTAACCGACTGAGCTACGTAGCCACATCGATGGGCGAAAAATGCTACCTCGCCCTCGGGACGGCGATTTCTAGTCTAACCTCCGGCGGTCGTCAAGCAAAAAACGTAATTCTTGGGAGAATATTTCCCAAAAAGTTTGACACCCACGGTGGATGTCGTACAACCACAGTGCGGCAACGCTAAAGCACACACAGCGCGGGTCCTGGCGCGATCGCGCCAAAAATCCCTTGACCGATCTCGTTCTTTTGGCCAGATTTAGGATAAATGTTTGATCACGAAGAACAATCTAGACCCGACTTTTTTCGCTTCGCCGTCTGCGCGGCTGGCCTCTCCGCGATGGCGGTGGCGTTTACGTCACTGACCGCCGGTGCAGACGAGCGTCCGCAAGATCACGTGCAACGCGCCTACGAGAGCGCCGAACGAGCTGCGGCGACCGAGAGCGCCCTTCGGCGCCTCGATCCGGAAGGCAGCGCCCAGGCCACCGCTGAGGCCAAAGCCAAGGCCAAGCGCATCGCCCAGGCCGCCAAGGCGTTCGAGCCGGTGCCCGTTCGCGTGGTGCCCGAGGACTGGGTCGAAGCCGGCCTCGACATCAGCAAGGCCAAGCGCGAAGGCGACAAGCTCGTGCAGACCCTTCCCAATGGCGGCAAGGTCTATTTGACCATCGAGCCGTCGGTTCAAGACCACATGGAGAAGGTGCTCGAGCAGAAAAATGTGCCCCACGGCGGCGTGGCTCTCGTCGAGCCGGCCACCGGGCGCGTTCTGGCGCTGGTGAGCCACTCCAAAGAAGGGTCTTCGTACGATGAGATCGCCCGGCGCCCGAAGGCGCCGTCGGCGTCGGTCTTCAAGATCGTGACCGCCGCGGCGCTCGTCGAAAGTGCCGGCGTCAGCCCGACCGAGCAGATCTGCTACCACGGTGGTCGCAGCCGCCTTTCGGAGCGCAACATCAAAGGCGACCCGCGTCGCGACCACAAGTGCGCCGATCTGGGAGACGCCCTGGCCTGGTCGATCAACTCGATCATGGCCAAGCTCGCCTACAAAAAGCTCAGTCGTGACGATCTGAGGGTCTGGGCAGAACGATTCGGCTACAACACCGAGATTCCGTTCGAACTGCCCGTCCAAACGAGCAAGGCCGACATCGTCGAAGATCCCATCGAACGAGCGCGCCTCGCCGCCGGGTTCTGGCATACCTACCTGAGCCCGCTTCACGGAGCCCTGATCGCTGCCTCGGTGGCCAACGACGGCGTGATGATGCGCCCCACCCTCATCGACAAGTACGTCGATCCGAGCGGCGAGACGCTCTATGAGTTCGAGCCGCGCGTGTTGCGCCGCGTGATGTCGAAGAAGACGGCGAAAGTGCTGGCCAAGATGCTCGAGGGCACCGCCGAGAAAGGCACGGCGCGCCGCTACTTCGCTCACCGCCGCGCGTTCCCCAACGACGTGACCGTCGCCGGAAAGACCGGCACCCTGTCGAACAAGGACCCCTACCTCGGATTCACGTGGTTCGTGGGCTTCGGCAAGGACAAGAGCGGTCAGCAAGCCGCGGTCGCCGGCCTGGCGTGCAACAAGCCGAAGTGGTGGATCAAAGGGCACTTTGCCGCGAGCGAGACCCTTCGCAAGTACTACGAGATTCTGGACGAGAAGGCGAAGAAGGCCGCCAGCGAGTTGGCGGCGAATTAACTCCACCGCCCTCTCCGGCTTCGTCTACTGTTTGAGCGCCGCTTCCTCTTTGAGGTAGCGGCGCTCGATTTTTTCGAGCTCGGCGCCGACCTCCTCCCATTCGAGCATCAGCTCTTCGAGCCTGCCCTCGACCTCCGCAAACTCCTGATTCAGGCTCGAGGTGAGTTCGCCATCTTCGTACGTCTCGGGCTTGGCGAGCTGCGCCTCAATTTCGCCGTGTCGCTCCTCGACCGTGGCAATCTCCGATTCGATCTTGTCGAGCTTCTTTCGCAGTTCACGCGTCTCGGCGTCGCGTCGCTTGCGGATTTCGGCCGAGCGCTGGCGAATCTCTTTTTTGGTCAGTTGGCGCGAGGCGTCATCGCCGGCGCCGTCGGCGGCGAGCTCTGCTCCTTCGTCGTCGGACGGCACGCGCTGGGCGTGTTTCCAACGGTAATAATCGTAGTCGCCGTCGTACTCGGTGATCTCACCGGCCTCGATATGCGCGACCTTCTCGACGATTTCGTTGAGGAAGTAGCGGTCGTGAGAGACGACGCAAAAGGCTCCCTCGAACTTCTGCAGCGCCTGCTCGAGCATCTGACGAGACGTGATGTCGAGGTGGTTGGTCGGCTCGTCCAAGAGCAGCAACCCCGCGGGTTCCAGGAGCATCTTGGCGAGCGCCAAGCGGCTCTTCTCGCCGCCCGAAAGCACCGAGATCTGTTTTTCGACGTCCGCTTCCGAGAAGTTGAACGCGCCGAGCACGCTTCGGATGCGCGGGAAGGCTTCGGTCGAGGCGGTCGCCTCCATCTCGCCCAAGACGGTGCGGCTCAAATCGAGCTGGTCGACCGAGTGCTGGGCGAAGTACGAAACTTCGACGCGGTGGCCGAGCTCGATCGTGCCCGTGTTGGGCTCGATGGCTCCGGCCAAGAGCTTGAGCATTGTCGACTTGCCTGCGCCGTTGGGCCCGACGAGCGCGAGCTTATCGCCGCGAAATACCGTAAAGTCGAGACCGTCGAAGACGACATTATCGTCGTAGGCCTTGCGCACTCCGTCGAGTGTCGCCACACGTTTGCCGACCCGTGGCGGCTGCGGGAACTCGAAGGAGATATTGGGGGTGTTGTCGGGCGGGACCTCGACGAGCTCGATCTTCTCGAGCATCTTGATCCGGCTCTGCACCTGCGGGGCCTTCGATGCCTTGTAGCGAAACCGATCGATGAACTCTTGGATCTGGGCGATCTCTTTTTCTTGTTGCTCGCGCTCTTTCTGCAAGCGCTCGCGAAGCTCGTCACGCTGCTCGAGGTAGGCGTCGTAGTTACCGACGAAACTACGGACCGTGTTGTTGGCGAGTTCGGCAATCTGGTCGGCCAGCCGGTTCAAGAAGTAGCGATCGTGGCTGATGATGACGATCGTACCGTCGTAATTCTTCAAGTAGCTCTCGAGCCATTCGAGGCTCTCGAGATCGAGGTGGTTGGTGGGCTCGTCGAGCAGCAGCACGTCGGGGCCAGACAGCAGCAGCCGACCGACCAGAGCGCGCATGCGCCAGCCACCGGAGAACTCCTGCATGGGCCGGTCGACCTCATCGTCGCCGAAGCCGAGCCCGGCGGCGATCTGTCGTGCCTTGCCGCGAATCGAGTACCCGCCGCCGCGTCGAAAGCGCTCCTGGAGCTCGCCATAGACGTGGCTCAGCTCTTCGGACTCGGCGCCGTCGGCGGCCTCGAGCTTGATCTCTAGCTCTGCGAGCCGGTCCTCGAGCTCCAGCAACTCCCCTGCCCCTTCGAGAATGACATCGAGGACACTTCCGGTGTGGACCTCGGTGACCTCCTGCGGCAGGTAACCGACGGTGACGTGGCGTGGAATGACCACGCGGCCGCGGTCGGGCTCCTCCTCGCCGCAGATGATGCGAAACAGCGTCGACTTGCCGGCTCCGTTGGCGCCAACCAGTCCGAGGACGGCGTCATCGGGGAGTTTCCACGTGAGCGACTCGAAGAGTTGGTCGCCGCCGTAGGCTTTGGAGATGGAGTCGAGTTGAATCATTGGTGTACCGCTGGTACTTTCGTTCTAACAAATTCCGTACATATCCGGGCGCCGCAGGCATTGAAATGCCGCCATAGCGCCGGGACGAGTGCTCCCATCGATGGTGTCACGATGATCCACCGCTTTTTCGCTGTTGCAGTTTTGATCCTCCTGACCCTGCTCGCACTACCCGCCTTTGCCCAGGATGGCAAGCAAGGGGACAGTTCAGGTGCCAGCGTGGTCATCCTGAAGTTCGAGACCTTCAACGCCGACCAGGCGGTGATGGACGACTTCTATATGGCGCTGCACGAGGCCATTGATGGGCACCCCGAGATGCACGTCAAGCCCGGCGGCGACGTGAGCATCAACGACCTCATTTTGACGCTCGGTTGCGAATCCGCCAATGCCGAATGTCTGGCCGGGCTGAGCGACTTCGTCGAGGGTGACCGCATCGTGTACGGCTCGGTCGAGCGCTCCGAGAACGTCTACCTCTTTAGCCTCAAGATGTTCGACTTCGCCCGGGGCGAATTCGTGCGCGAGGTCAGCGACAAGACGATCGAGGGCAACACCGAGCAGATCAAGCAAGGCGTGCGCGCGGTCATCGAAGGCTTCCTGTACGGCGACGTCGGCAAGCTCGAGGTCGCCGTCAACGGCGCTTCCGACGCCGAGGTCTTCTTCGACGGCGAAAAAGTCGGCCAAGGGCCGACGACGCTGTCGAAACTTCCGCTTGGTGAACATGCCGTCACTGTACGAACGGCTGACGGCCAGAAAAAGTCCAAGAAAGTGATGCTCCACCGCGGCAAGGTCTCGAAAGTGATCTTCGACTTCGAAGGCGCCAAAGCAGTCGAAGCGCCCGGCGCAGTGGCCTCGAACAACTATGCCGTGCCTGGCTGGACCGCAGTCGGCCTCGGCACGGTGGGTCTTGTCGCCGGCGTCCTCGGCACGACCCAAGTCAGCAGCTACGATTCTGAGGCCGAGTCGATGATCTGTGGCGACGCCTTGTGCCCCGCCGCTTCGACCGAGCGCGCCAACAAGCTCCAAGACGACATGGATTCGGCCTACACGATGAGCATCATCGGCTACTCGGTTGCCGCGGTCGGCTTCGCGGCCGGCGGCTACTTGCTCTATGAGACCTACGCCGGCGGCGCCGAGTCCGAGCAACCGTCGACCGACGAGACCGACATCGAGCCGACGGTCAACGTGGGCGCCGACAGCGCTTCGGTCGGCGTGCGCATCGGGTTCTGAACTGCAGCGAAAAAGATAGAAAGAAAAAGAGTAAAAAGAAAAAGAGTAAAAAGAAAAAGAGTAAAAAGAAAAGGCGGCCCGCGACGGGCCGCCTTTTCTCGTTTACGCGATTGCGTGAACCATCAGTCGTTCACCGCGGCGAGGCCGTAGGCTGCGATGGACTTGATGGCCGGGTCCTTGTGGCCCAACAGGCCGCGGAAGGTCGCCTCGAGGTCCTCGGTGGCATACTCGGTGAGCGTCCAAGCGGCGATGTGCTGGATGGCCTTGTTGTCGGACTTGCGCACGAGCTTCTCGAAGAGCGACTTGTCCTTCGGATCGCGCTTTTCGCTGAGTGCCACGACGGCCATACGGCGCACATTGTCCGGGGCGTCCGAGTCGACGACGACCTTGCGGTAGATGTCGAACATCGGCTCGCCGATGCGCCGGGCGGTGCTCATGGCGGCGGCGCGTGTGTTGGTGTCGCCGTTGATGAGCAGATACTCGACGACTTTGTCTCGGGTGTCGGCGTCGAGCTTCTCGATATCGCTCATGAAGCCAGTGGGCGGCTTGCGCAGCGCCTTCTTCATCTGCGACAGGCCCTGCTTGGGCTCGAGCTCCAGCGCGGTCAGGAACGCCTGCCATTTGACGTCGAGATTGCGGTCCTGTTGGACCACCTTGAGGGCTTTGACCCCACCGTCTTGGCCGAGGCGACGAATTCCTTGGACCACGGCGAGCTTGACCTGGGGGTCACGCGCAGTGGTCTGGAAGCGAAGCAGGTTGAGCGAATTCTTGTCGTCGATGCGCGACACGGCCTCGATGACCGCGATCTTGACTTCCCGGTCGCGCTCGCCGCCGATCGCCTTCTTGAGGAAGTTCAGCGCCTCGGCGTCGCCGGTGCGGCCCAGGCCCTTCGCCCCGTAGAGGCGAATGCGCTTGTCGCCATCGAACAGCGCTCGGCCGAGGGTGCTGATGGCCGACTTGTTGCCCGTGCGTGCCAACGCTTTGATGCCGATGAGGCGCTCGTCGTACTTCGTGCTGGAGAACAGCTCCTTGGCCTTTTCGACCATCTCGTCTCCGGCGCCGGTCGCGGCGAGTTGCCAGCCGAGCGCCTTGAGGTCCTTATTCTCCGACTCCATCAAAGGCTTGGCGGCCTTCTCGGAGACGCTAGCGTCATGCTGGAGCAGAAACTCGGCGAGTTCCTTTTTCTGGTCGTCTTCCTTCGCCTTGCCGAGCTTTTCGACGATGTGCGCAACGCCCTTTTTGTTGCCCAGCGTCACCAGGTGGCGCGCTGCCTTGTCGGCGATGGCATCCTCGCGGTCGCCGAGTGCGTCTTCGAGAGCGGCGACCGCCTTTTTGGAGCCCCCGGGACGGTTGGTCAGACCGATGGCCAGCTTGACGCCGTCGGCACGAATCGCCTTGCGGCGGCTGTCGACCATCTTCTGGGCGTAATCGGCGGCTTCGTCACGGGTGGTGAACAAAGCGGCCTCAACCGCGGCCGCTCGCTCTTTGTCGTCGCGGTCGGTCAGGTAATCGCCCAGAAGCTCTTCGTACAGCTCGCCGTGCTGCTGCGCCGCATAGCGCATGACGTCGCGCTTGCGGTTGTCGTCCGCCTTCTTGATGACACGCGCGAGTAGCTTGGCTTCCTGCTTGTCGGGAAGTACGGTCACGATCTCGCTGAGGGTCAGATAGAGCTGAGAGTCGTCCTTGAGTTGGTCGACCAGCTCGTTGTCAGCCCGGCGGTCGCCGGCCATCATCAGCCCCATCGAGGCGGCGATCTTGACTCGCTTGTCCTTCGCCTCTTTGTGCTCTTCGATGGCTTTGCGCGACGCCCGGCCGCCGATGCGGCCCTGGGTCAACAGAGCCGCCTGCTTGGCCTCGGCGTCGTCGACTTTGACGTTGGTGTCGACGTAGCCTTGAAGCTCTTTCTTGAGGTCTTTCGACAGGCGAGCGTCCGCCAGCGCCGGAGCACTGGTCAACGCGACGATTAGTACGGCGAGTAGTTTTTTACGGCCCATGACGCTCGTTCTCTCTCCAAGATTTGGTCAGTATGCCTTCGGCAGCGATCACGCGAAGTAGCTGTCCATGCGCTTGTTGATCTGATCTTCGATTTTGCCCTTCAACGGCTTGGCGAACAGCTTGAGGTTGATGTTGACCACAAGCTCGGTGTCGGTGACTGCGACGTCGCCCTTGAATCCCTTGCCTTTGATGTCGGCCTTGGTGCCGTCGCCGTTCCACTTGGCGGTGTCGACGTAGTCGAGGTCATCGACGATCTGGTGGACCTTGTCTTTGGCTTCAGCGTGGTCCATGCCGTGGGCTCTGCGGATGGTGATGTCTGCCATGGTTCGTCCTCGGTGGTTGATGCGGTTGTAGGTCGAAAGAGTCCAGATAATTCACGGACATCGCAGCGGGGAAGCTGCCATGCCGCATCGAACTTACTCGAATCGGCGGGACGGTACCAGTCGCGCTCGCGCGCTGTCAAAGGCGCGCCCATTCAAATACTTGCCCTTGTGCGCAGGCGGGTGGTACGGTGGTGGGCGTCAAAGACAAAGTAATCCGCGAAGATTTTGATATTGCGGGTCTCCCAACGAGGTATACACGATGAGACTCATCCGTCATTTGGCCAGCACGGCCCTCCTGACGATTTTGGTCGTGGCGTTCGTCTCCCCGGCGTCCGCCCAGCAGATCCGGCGCTATGGTGACAATAACGCCGGCGGTGATACCGCCGCTAGCTCGTCGAGTTCCAGTTCGGGCGGCGCCAAGGCCTGGTATCCGGGCATGCCCGTGCCCCAGCAGTCGAACGGCGGCGGCCAACAGCAGGCTGCCGATCAACAGCAAGCCGGACAAGAAGGTGGCGCTGAGGGTGAAGAGCAGCTGTCCACCTCGCACCGCATCACCATCTTTTCGGGCAAGAACCAGGGGCCCAACTCGCCGCGCACCACGCTCGATATGGCGGTCGATCAACTCTACCGCGGGGTCATCCCCGGCACCCGTGACGAGGTGGCTCACCTATCGCGGGCCAAGAAGGACGGCGCGAGTGAGGCCAAGAAGAATCAGCTGACCTGGCTCGGCTTCCGCCCCACTGACGAGCACACGCGCGTTTTCTTCCAGACGGCGCGCAAGGCCGACTACCACATCCGCCGGAAACAGAATCCGGCGGTCATCGAGATCACGGTCAAGAACACCAAGATTTCGGCGCGCAACTTCAGCCGGTTCATCGATACGAGCTTCTTCAACCGAAACGTCAAGCGCGTCGAGGCCAAGAAGGTCGACTCGAGCACCGTCGAAATCATCATCGAACTCGAGAAGTTCGAGCAACCCACCGTCCGCCAAGACGGCAGCTACGTCTACCTCGACTTCCCGCACACCGCGCCGGCTAAGAAAGAGGAAACGGAGAAGGTTGCCGGCCAGAATCAAGGCCAGCCCTGAACCTCGAATCACACCTCCGGGTCGGCCCTCGACCCGGAGGTCTGCTGACGTCGACGTGGCTGTATGAAACCGCCGTTTCGCCCACCTCGCCTCGTCCTCGCCGCCGTCAGCTTGGCTTTGACCGTCGTGTCGAGCTTATCTGCCTCTCCTGCTCTCTCTCAGACCAGTAATGAACCGTCGGCGTGGCTGCCGACTGAGCGTCGCCTACACGATATCGCGCAGAGCACCGTGGCGTTCGGGCCCCAGAGTTTTGCCGACGCGAGCGCTCTGGGGGCCGCAACGTCCCAGGCTTGTACGCTCTCCGCCGGGGAATTCGCGTGCCGCTGTGTCGAGTTCGAGACCGACGCGGGCACGATACGAGCCGAGCGTTTGCTCCGCACGAGCGAGGCGGTGGTCGCGACGAATCTATCCGTATCTGCCGACGGGGAGCACCTCTTCGCCGATCGCTGGATTGCTTCGACCGACAACGAGCCGCGTCACCACGTCGCCTCGGTGGTCATCGCACGTCGCTCACAGCCTTTAGCGACGTTGGCGGCGCGCTCTCTTTCGCTGAGCGCAGACCAGCGAATGAGAATCGAAGAGCCCGCCTGGCATCAAAAGGAACCTCAGATACGGGCGACGAGCTGCGGTTTTGCAACGGCTCGCCCCCACGACAAAGAGCGCCTCTCGGCAAAGTCGGCGACCTGGCTGGAGGGCCATTGGAGGGTCGAAGGGATGCGTCTTGTCGACGAAGTTCCCTACCTCGCAGACTACACGGCCGCCGAGCCCGGACCCGTCTCGGGTTGGCTGCCTCCGACCATTGTCTACAGCGATGCCATCGCCAGCGCGGAGGCGTCGTACCTCGTCGCTGATTGGCGCGCCGCTCCGCAGATCGTCCTCGCCCCGGCGCACTGGTACGGGATCGGCATGGGCGTGATGAGCCAGGTCGAGCCGAGTACTGCGGGCGTGCCCGCGCTCGGGTCCTTCCACGATCTACTCGACGTGCAGCTTCGCTGGTCGCAGCAGACCGACGATGTGCGCCCCTTCGCGCTCGGTGACGGCGCCTGGGGCGCTCCGTACACCCACCTGTCAGCATCGGTCGAGGAGGTCGGCGAGGCGACATTTTGGCAAACGGCCCGCATCGAACGCGACGCCCTATTTCGCACATGGAGGCTGAGCCGCGCGGGCATCGCGCTGTCGGGACCGCAGCATGTGCTTCGCCTGCGGGTGTTCCATCCCGAACCTTCCGCCCGGGTCCGAACGCGTCCCGAAGCTCTCGGCGCGGAGTTGCAACTCGCCACCACCCATCAATTGGGCGAGGCCGGACGGCTCGACTTCGAGGCACAACACGTCAGCTTCCTGATCGATGATGACGGGTCGCACGCCACGCTGCTGCGCGCTGGGGCAGACCGAATCCTCGGTTCCCGCGGGGCGTGGTATCTGCGCCCTGCCCTGCGCGGCTGGCTACAAACCGGTCTCGGCGCCGAAAATGTCGGCATCGGCACTGCGACGAGCGGCCAGGTGGTCGCCACAGCCGACACAGGTGTGGCACTCCGGGGGCGCTTCGAGAGTGTCGAGCATCGTATCGAGCCGGGCTTGACTGTCGCTCGCGAGCTTGTCGGCTTCGAACGTCTCGACAGCGATACCACACCATTGGGCCCCCCCTTCCCTGCCAGGGAGGCCGATTGGACGCTCGCAGGCGTACGGCTCGATCAAGGGCTGGACTTCTCCACGGACGTCCAAGTCGACTTCCCCGCGGCACTCGTGTTCGAAGGTGGAGGTGTCGACGAGGCTCTCGAGGAGAGCCCGTGGCTGCTAGGCGGTCTCGCGTTGCGGGCTCGAGGAGTCGAGATGGGCGCGAACGCGGCGTGTCTGGAGTGGTGCGACGAGCTCCTCTGGTCAGCGAGCGCGGCGGCCGAACTCGGGGACTTCGACACCCTCTACATGGTCGGCGACTCGACAACGACGCTCCTGCGTCCGCTGCAGTGGCGAGGCTCTCTCGATGACGGGTGGTCGTTTATCCATGGGTTCCAGCGCCGTGGAGAGACCGCGCAGGCGCACCTCACTCATTTGTTGAGCTTGGGCTGGGAGCGTGGTCGATTCGGGACTCGGGTACAGGGTTTTCTGGAGCCCGAAGACGCCGACGCAGGGGTCGCCGTGGGGAATAGCTACTCTTTCCCAGAGCTTGGTTGGTCGGTGGGGCTTCGCGCTCTCGTCGACGGCGACGAGTGGGGAGTGCTCGTCGGCCTGATCACCTCGGGGAATTGACCCGTTAGCCGACTTTATCGAGTCGCTTCTTGAGTTTGCGAAGCTTGGGGTGCTTGGGGCGGATGCGCTCGACGTTGTCCAGCGCATGGGTTGCAAAATGCTTGTCGGCCACGTTGATCCCGAAACGCGCCATCAAGACGAACACTTCAGCGTTATCCGGCTCCATACTCGCCGCGCGCTCGAGTTGCTGACGCGATTCGTCGACCACGCCGGGATCGTTGTTGCGAAGCTTGAACTGGGTATAACCCAGGTAGGCGAGGATGATGCCGCGGCTCGGGTCGTAATTCGTCGCCCTTTTCAGGCACTCCTCGGCCGAGTTCAGGTCGCGAAGCTTCAGATAGGTCAGCCCGTCTCGAAAGTAGATATCGCCGAGCGCCGCGCAGTCGTCGTCGACCTGCGGGAGCACCGGCTTTTCTTTCTTGGGGGCGCTTGGAGCCTCTTCGGGTTCGGCGTCGGCCGAGCTCTGGATAGAGACCATGGCCCGTCCGATGGCGCGGCGGATATCGAGCGCCTTTCGCGTCAGATCCATGTCCGCAAAGCGCTGGAAGTTCTCGGCGCGGTAGAACTTCTCGTAGCGCTCGTAGCGCGAGCGCACTTCGTCGAGCGACGCGTCTCGGCTCAAGTTGAGGATGACGAACGGATCGTCGGCGCCAGAGATTCGCTCGTAGTCATCGGCGACCATCGTGCGAATCTTCTGGGTTCGCTTGGGCGAACCGGATGGGTCATTGGGGCTGGACATGGCGGCTTACAGACACGAGAAGTACTGACGACGACAGTCTATCACGTTGCTCGATTGGAGCAACCTTCGGTTGGCCTCGCTCAACCTTCGTGATAGGCGTCTTGGCGAACCGTTGATTTCGAGATGTGCGACGATTCATGAGTAGCAACGACACTGGAACACAGAAAGGCGCCGAGGCTGATCGGGACGCGCAAGCGCGCGACCTCGATGCGGTCGACGCATACGACTACGAGCTGCCCGAAGAGCTGATCGCCGCTCACCCGGCCGATCGTCGTGGTGAATCGCGCCTGTTGGTCGCGCGGCGCGACTCGGCCCAGATCGAACACGTGCAGTTTTCGGATCTCCCCGACTACCTAGAGCCGTCGGATCTGCTGGTGTTCAACAACACCCGCGTGATCCCGGCGCGCATCATGGCCAAGAAGGAGACCGGTGGGGCCGTCGAGATGCTCGTGCTCGATATCATCGAGCCCGGCGGTGAGGATCGATGGACCGAGGAAGCCGGCGGAACAGTCGTCTTTCGGTGCATGACCCGAAGCTCGCGCGCACTGCGCCCGGGTATGGAGTTGACCGCCGATGCAGGCGACGCCGGCCCCTTCGTGGTTCGCGAGTGGGAGGCGGGCAAGGCCGAAGTCGAAGTAGATTGGGACGGCGCGCCGGTCGACCTCCTCGAAGAGGTCGGCCAGATGCCGCTGCCTCCTTATATCCTCAAGCGTCGAAAGACGTTGGGCGAGGCTGAAGAGGCCACGGCCGACGACCGAAAGCGCTACCAGACGGTCTACGCCGCCAAACCCGGCGCGGTCGCCGCTCCCACCGCTGGACTGCACTTCAGCGAGGAGTTGCTGGAGCGTCTCGAGGAGCGCGGGATTCGGCGGGCTTTCGTGACGCTACAAGTGGGCATTGGCACGTTTCGTCCGGTATCTGCGGATCGCCTCTCCGAGCACGAGATGCACTCCGAGGAGTACGAGATTTCGGCCGAGTTGGCCCGCGCCATCGAAGAGACGCGCGAGGCTGGCGGGCGAATCATCGCCGTCGGCACCACCAGCATGCGTGCGCTCGAGGCCGAAGCTCGCCGCGACAAGCCCTTCGAGCCCGGGGTGCGGCGCACCGACATCTTTTTGCATCCCGGCGTCGACTTCGAGGTGTGCGACGGACTGGTGACCAACTTCCACCTACCCCGCTCGACGCTGCTCGCGCTGGTCGCCGGTTTGGCCGGCTACGATTTCATGCGCCAGATTTACGCCGAAGCGATCGAGGAGCGCTACCGCTTTTATAGCTACGGCGATGGGATGTTGATTTTGTGAGCGGACCCGACATGACCGTACAATGTGAGACATTTTCTTTCGAGGTGCACGCCGAAGACGGAATGGCGCGCGCGGGCGAGGTCGAAACAGCCCACGGGCGGTTTCAGACCCCGATCTTCATGCCCGTGGGCACCAAAGGCACCGTCAAGGCGATGACGCCGGAAGATTTGACGGACCAGATCGGTGCGCAGATTATTCTTGGAAACACGTACCATCTGTATCTGCGGCCAGGCCTCGACATCATCCGTAAGCACGGCGGCCTGCATGAGTTCATGAACTGGGACGGGCCGATCTTGACCGATTCCGGGGGCTATCAAGTCTTCAGCCTCGAGGATTTGCGCAAGATCAAAGAGGACGGTGTCGAGTTCCAAGACCATATCGAGGGCTCGTACCACTTCTTTACCCCCGAGAAGGTCATCGAAATCCAGGAGGTCCTGGGCAGCGACATCATGATGGCCTTCGACGAGTGCCCGGCGCTGCCCTGCTCGGACGAGTACATGCGCGAGAGCTTGGCGCGCACCACGCGCTGGGAGACGCGCTGCTTGGAGGCGCGCACGCGCACCGACTGTGCGTTGTTCGGGATCTTACAGGGGGGCACCAGCCCCGAGTTTCGCCGCGCGCACATCGAAGAGCTGTGCGAGTTGCCCTTCGACGGCTTTGCCATCGGGGGCCTGAGCGTGGGCGAGGCCAAGGACAAGATGTACGAGACCGTGGAGCTGTCGACGCCGTTGATGCCCCACGACAAGCCCAAGTACCTGATGGGGGTGGGCAAACCCGACGACTTGGTCGAGTGCATCGCGCGCGGGGTCGACATGTTCGACTGCGTCATCCCCACGCGCAACGCCCGCAACGGCCAGTGCTTTACCAGCCAGGGCGTGGTCAAAATTCGCAACGCGGTCTATGCCGAGGACATGCGCCCGCTCGACCCCAACTGCGAATGCTACACGTGCCAGAACTACACGCGCTCGTACCTGCGCCATCTGTATAAGGCCCAAGAGATCTTGTCGGCGCGGTTGTGCACGCTGCACAACCTGCACTACTTCCTCGAACTGACGCGCACCGCGCGCCAGGCCATCGTCGAGGGGCGTTTCGAGGCGTTCCGCAAGGAGTATTACGCCCGCAAAGAACACGCGTAGGCAGTTGACGTATGGATTCACCTCCTTTGCGGAGAGGTGAAATCCGAGCAGAAAGAAATACTTACCGGCCTCCAGTCGGTTGGTATGGGCGCGGGCTTGACCTCACTAGGCTTGGCTGCTATTCCCTACCGACCTTAGAGCGCCCTCATTTTTCGTGGAGACGACACAGTATGTGGCAACACATCATTATCGCTCAGGCGCCACCCGAAGGTGGATGGATTGTTCAACTCCTCCCCTTCATCTTGATTTTCGGCATCTTCTGGTTGCTGGTGATTCGTCCGCAGCAAAAGCGGCACAAGCAGCACCAGGAGTATCTGAACGCCCTCAAGAAGGGTGACAAGGTGGTCACCGCCGGCGGCATTTTCGGCACGGTCGAAAAAGTCGACGAGCAGACGGTGACCGTGCGCATCGCCCGCGACACCAAAATCAAGGTGCTGCGCCAGCAAGTCGAAGGGTCGCAAACTTCCTACCTCAGCGATGGGGACGAGGAAGAGACCGAAGAAAAAGCAAGCTAAGTAACGAAATCTATTACACGTGCATGCGAGGCATGCGGGGTGCTCCGGCTCCGGTGACCTCGCCGCCGAATCGCCCTCCGAACGGAGTTTCGGAACTATGAGTGGGAAGACGTTTAAGTGGACCATCGTCCTGATCGCGGTGCTATTGGCCGTCTACGGGCTCGTTCCGACGATCCTCGACGCCGCCGATGGCGACCTCGATCGCGAGGTCAAAAACTTCGAGGGCCCGGCCGTCGAATGGATCATGGAGAACGGCAAGCCGTTGACCCTGGGGCTCGACCTGCAGGGTGGACTGCTGTTGCAGTACAAGGTCCTCGTCGACAAGGCCGTCCAGGACAAGCTCGACCGGATGGCGCGCGATGTGCGCGCCCGCTTGGTCGACGACGAGCCCGGCCTCAACGTCGAAGTGACTCACCCCGAAGGTGAGTTCTTCATCGACGTGCAGTTCGCCGACGAGACCAAGACGGCGCTGATCGACGAAGACTTCATGTCGTACCTCACCAACCTCCAGGAGACGGAGATGGGTGGCGGTATGGTGCGTCTGACGATGAACGAAGAGTACATCGAAGAGACCAAGAAGTTCGCCGTCCAGCAGGCCATCGAGACGATCCGCCAGCGCGTCAACGCGCTGGGTGTGGCCGAGCCGAGCATCACCCGTCGCGGCGAGAGCGACATCGTGGTGCAGCTGCCCGGCCTCAAAGAGAACGACGTCGAGCGCGCCAAGGAGCTGATCGGTCAGACCGCCCAGCTCGAGTTCAAGATGCTCGACGACGACGGCACCGACGCGTACTTCCAGCAGTTCATGGGCAACCTGCCCCAGGGCTTCAACCTGCGTCGCATCGGCGGCGGTGACCTGTCGGTGACCCACCGCAGCAAAGAAGCGCTCAAGCAGTTCTTCGAGGGCAAGACGGACGCCAATCACGAGATTGGCTACCAGCATCACCCGATTTACAAGAACAAGGCCGAGGGCATCATCGACGAGGAGCGCTCGTACTGGAAGACCTACTACGTCTTCAGCGAGACCAAGCTCACCGGTGACTATATCCAAGACGCCCGCGTGGCCATCGACCAGCAGTTCAACCGCCCGTACGTCGCGCTGAACTTCGACACCAAGGGCGCCGAGCTGTTCGGCGAGCTCAGCTCGAACAACGTCGGCAAGCGCATGGCCATCATGCTCGACGACAACGTGCAGAGCGCACCGGTCTTCAACGAGCCCATCATGGGCGGTCGCGCCCAGATCACCATGGGTTCGATGCAGTCGTTCGGGGAAATCCAGCAGGAAGCTCAAGACCTGGTCATCGTGCTCCGCCACGGCGCCCTGCCCGCTCCCATCGAAATGCAGTACGAGACGGTCGTCGGCCCGACCCTGGGCGCCGACTCCATCGACAAGAGTACGCGTGCACTGCTCGTGGGTAGCATCCTGATCGTCATCTTCATGCTCATCTACTACCGAGGCGCAGGCGTCATCTCGGTCGCCGCCCTCACGTTCAACGTGATGTTCATCATGGCAGGCCTGGCTTCGCTGGGCGCTACGCTCACGCTGCCCGGTATCGCCGGCATCATCTTGACCGTCGGTATGGCGGTCGACGCCAACGTCATTATCTACGAGCGTATCCGCGAGGAAGTGCGCGCCGGCCGCTCGGCCTTCGAGGCGGTCAACTCGGGCTTCGACAAGGCGCTGTCGGCGGTCATGGACGCCAACATCACCACCGGCATCGCCGCGCTCGTGCTCATGCAGTACGGCACCGGCCCCGTGAAAGGCTTTGCCGTTACCCTGCTCATCGGAATCGTCAGCACCATCTTCACGGCAGTCTTCATTGCCCGACTGCTCTTCGACACCTGGGGCGCCGGAAGCTCCAAGAATGCTGACAGTGTCAGCATCTAAGCGTGCGGTTGTGCAATCAGACTGACTGAAGACGAAAGCTTTCGAGGAAACAATAAGATGTTCGAACTGATTAAATCAGACACTCGCTTCGAGCTGGTCGGCAAGCAGACCAAGTTCCTGGCGTTCTCCGGCCTGCTCCTGCTAGCGAGCATCCTGGCGGTGGTCTTCATCGGGCCGACCTACGGCATCGACTTCAAGGGCGGCAGTGACATCATCCTGCAGTTCGAGAAGGATGTCGAAGCCGACAACGTGCGCAAGGCCGCCGATCAGGTCCTCCCCGATGTCGTGGTCCAGCGCTACGGCTCCGAAGAGGAGAACCGCTTCCTCGTCCAGACCCGCGCCGTGTCGGTCATGGACGAGAAAAAGGCCGAGAAGGTCGAAAAGAACCTGCAGGGCCTGGGTGACGTCAAAAAATGGGAATGGTCCATCGAGCAGCCCAACCGCGCCGAGGTGACCTTCGCGAGCCAAGTTGACCCGTCCAAGATCAAGTCGACCGTCGAGAAGGCCGACCTGCAGCATGTCGAGGTCAAGCCCATCGGCATGGACGGCATCCACCGCTACGAGATTCGCTTTGAAGACCTGCAGCGCTACGTGGTCGAGTCGTTCGCCAAAAACTTCGGCGACGCCTTCAACCCGACGACCGGCCTCGAGCGTATGGAGACCGTCGGCGCTCGCGTCGGTGAGCAGTTCCGAAACGCCGGTATCCTGTCGATTCTGGTCGCCCTGCTCTTCATCCTGATCTACATCGCCTTCCGCTTCGACGTTCGCTACGCACCGGGCGCGGTCGCCGCGCTGGGCCACGACGTCATCATCGCGGTCGGCTTCTTCACGGTCGCCGGCATCGAAGTCTCGCTGCCCATTATCGCCGCGCTGCTGACCATCGTCGGCTACAGCCTCAACGACACCATCGTCGTGTTCGACCGTATCCGCGAGAACTTCGAGTCGTCGACCAGCGAGGGGACCGAGGAGCTGGTCAACCGCAGCCTCAACGAGACGCTCAGCCGCACGATCATCACCAGTCTGACGACCCTTCTGGCGGTCGTGGCCATCGCCGTGCTGGGTGGCGGTCTCATCCGAGACTTCGCCATCGCCCTTATCGTCGGCGTGGTCATCGGTACCTACAGCTCGGTCTTCGTCGCTTCGCCCATCATGATTCGCATGGACAACTTCCTGCGAGCGCGTCGCGAAGCAGACGAGATTCTGGAGACCCAGAAGAGCAAGACGCCCGTGGCCTGACGTAAGCCACCGCGCAGTCTCGAAGGCGCAAGCCCGCAAAGGCGGTCCTTTTCACAAGGACCGCCTTTTTTGCGTCCAAGACCCACGACCTCGCCGCCAGGCGCCACGCCTCCCGCCATTGCCTTTTACCGAACGGTACACTAGTGTTTTTCTTCGTAATCGACGAAATGTGAATGGCTACAAGCTGTTTGGTGGTTGATCTTGAATTCCGGGCTTCCCAGAAATCCACGGGAGTGGGTGCTCAAACGCTGCTCGTCCGAGCAGTGTGTGCGGCTGAGCCGGGAGTTCGAACTCCATCCGCTGACAGCGCGTCTGTTGGTCCAGCGCGGCATCTATGAGCCGCAGGCGGCCCACGACTTCCTCAACCCCACGCTGAGCCAGATGATCGACCCCTTCACCATGAAGGGGATGAAGCGCGCGGTGCGCGAGATGCTCGTCGCGCTCGACGGCGGTGAGCGCATCGTCATTCACGGCGATTACGACGTCGACGGGGTGTGCAGCGTGTCGGTGCTCTACACGTTTTTGCGCGCCCTGGGCGCCAACGTGGGCTACTACGTGCCGCTTCGCGACCAGGACGGCTACGGGCTCAACGCGCAGACGGTGCGCCGGCTCGCCGCCGAGGGCTGCGACCTGCTCGTGACGACCGATTGCGGCGTGTCGAACGTCGAAGAGATCAAGCTCGCCCGCGACCTGGGCCTGCGCGTGGTCGTCATCGACCACCACAGCGTCCCGGAGGTGCTCCCGCCGGCCAACGCCATCCTCAACCCGCTCCAAATAGACTGCGACTACGCCTTCAAGGAACTCGCGGCGGTGGGCGTTGTCTTTAATTTCGTGGTCGCGCTTCGCAAGGAGCTTCGAAGCCGCGGGGTGTTTCGCCACGTGCCCGAGCCCGATGTGCGCGACCTACTCGACCTGGTCGCGCTCGGCACCATCGCCGACGTCGTGCCGCTGGTGGGCCAGAACCGCCTGTATGTCCATCACGGCCTCGACATCCTCGCCCAGCGCAAGCGCGCGGGCGTCTCAGCGCTCCTAGAGCGCGTCTCGCGGCCCGAGAGCGGTGTGAACACCCAGACGGTCAGCTTCGGGCTCGCGCCGCGTCTCAACGCCGCTGGGCGCCTCGGCGACGCGTCCATTTGCGTGGAGCTTTTGACCACGCGCAGCTACCGCAAGGCGCTCGAGCTGGCCAAAAGGCTCGAGGCGCTCAACGGCGACCGGCAGGAGCTCGAGCGCGGCATCCTCGGGTCCGCCCTGCCCCAGGCGCAGTCGCAGGTCGACGCGCTGCGGAAGATTCTGGTGGTGGCCGGTGTTGATTGGCCGCGGGGTGTGCTCGGCATCGTGGCCAGCCGCCTCATGGATCGCTTCCACCGACCGACCATCATGGTCGGCATCGAGGACGGCGAAGCCAAAGGCAGCGCGCGAAGCATCGAGGGTGTCGATATTCTGAGCATCCTCGACGAGTCCGCCGAACTGTTGAGCACCTACGGCGGCCACACCTCGGCGGCGGGCTTATCGTTCGTGGCCGAGAACCTTGAGGAGCTTCGCGACAGCCTCAACGAGGCCGCCGACCGGCTCCTCGACGCCGAGCCGCTGCCCAAGCCGAGCGTGCGCCTCGACGGTGAAGTCGAGCTTGGAAGCCTCGACGATCGGTTCGTGCGCGACCTCAAGCGCCTCGAGCCTTTTGGCACCGGCAACCGCGAGCCCATCTTTTTGGCGCCGCAGAGTCAGGCGTCGCGAGTGCGCGTGGTCGGGACCAATCACCTGCGCGCACGCTTTCGCGACGGCACCGGTGCCCTCGACGGCATCGGCTTTTCGCTGGCCGGGCTCGAGCCGTTGTTGAGCGACTCGGTCGCCATCGCCTTCTCGCCTCGTTACTCGGTCTTTCGCGGCCGGGGACGGCTCGAGATGCACATCAAAGACATTCGAAGCGCCTCGGAGACCATTCCGGACCGCATCGAGCAAATTGAGCACTGAGTAGCACATGGCTAGACGCCGACGCCGCATCCCACGCAAGAAGAACAGCCGCTGGCTCATCCTCGCCCAGGTCCTCACCCTGGTCGGTGTGCTGGTGTTCATCCTCCTCTTCCGCGACCTCATCGCCAACGGAGCCGGAGAGGCGTTCGGGTCGTTCGGGCCGACGGACGTCAAGGTCGAGAAGCCCGTCGAGACGGAGAAGCCTGCCGAGCAGGCTGCGCCTACGAAGGGCGCCCAGCCAGATTGACACGCCCCACCTAAACCTCTGATGACACTGAAGTTTTCGTGTCCATCTTTTCTCTGCAACGCGTCGGTGCGCCCGGCGCGTGGCGATTCGCTACGCAGTGGAGCAGGAGGACGCGATGCCCAAATCCCTCTCGACCGGGCTGACGCTTTTGATGTTGGCCGGCGTCGCGCTGGCGGGGCTGGCAGGTTGGAATCTGCTCGCCCAACAGAGCGCGCAGACACAAACCGCCCAAAATCAGGCGGGCCAGAATCAGGCGGACCAGCAGGATGGCGCCGACGAGCCGTTCAACGTTCGGATTCACGGAAATGAGACGTTTATCGACGGCCAGCGGGTAGGTGCGGAGTCCGGCCAGCAGCAGACACAGCAGCAGACACAGCAGCCCCCACAGAACCAGCAGACCCAGCAGACCCAGCAGAACCAGCAGCAGGCGGTCGGCGGCGGCCCTGTCGACGCGCAGCCGCCGCAAAATGGGCAGCAACAAACGCAACAAACGCAACAAACTCAACAAGCACCACAGCCCCCACAAACCGGCCCCCAACAGCAGACCGACGGCCAGATGCTCTCGCCCGACCAAGTCCAGGGTGAGTTTCAGCAAGACCAACTCCAGCAACAACTCGAGCAGCGCGCCGCCGAGCTCGACGGGCGCGAGCAGGCGCTCAATGAGCGCGAGCAGGCCCTCGACGAACGCGAGGCGAGCCTCGACGAGCGCGAGACCGAGCTCGAGCAGTGGCAGGCGGACCTGGAGGCCTGGGAGGCCGAGCTGGAGGACGAGACCGCCGCGCTCGAGCAGCAGACGGGGGCCGCGCAGCAGCCGTCCGGTCCTCCGAGCCTGGGCATCATCGACACCTCCCAGGGCACCGTGCAGCAGTACGAGTACGACGTGCCGTCGGGGACGGTGATCGAGGAGCGTCCGGCGCTCGAGCGCCCGGCGCCGCGAGAGCCTACCCCGCCGATGAGACCGGGAGAAGAAGACGCGCCATACTGGATCTTCTACGGCTACTACTGATTGAGGGGGAACAATGAGAGATTTCCTGACCTCGACAACGGGCGTGATGGCCGCCGTCTTGCTGGTACTGGTGGCGGTGGGGATCTGGGCCATCTTCGCCGAGGATGACCCCGAGCAGGCGCAGCGCTACGACGACGCCACCCAGGTCGAAGAGCCGCGCGCAGTGGGCGGTGGGCCGATCGAAGGCGACGAGTCGCAGACCGACGGCGAGGAGCCCGACACCGAGCCCGACACCGAGCCGGACGAGCTCGATGAGCCCGATCTGGAAACGCCAGAAGCCGACCGAGAGCCATCGACTGAGGAGCCCGACGAGTACGACCCCCAGATCGACCCCCAACAGCCTATGTCCGAGCCGCAGCCGCCTGGTCCACCGCCCGACGAAGTCCCGGAAGGCGCCGATGCAGATCAGGAGGCCGCCTTTCGCGCCGACACGGCCCCCGAGGCCGAGGTCATCGCCGTCGAGCCCGCCGATAGTCCATCTCCTCGCGAGGGAGGCGGCCCGCTCGACGACGAGCAAACCGGCGACGAGCAGACCGCCGACGAGAACGACGAAGATGCTCGAGCCATCGAGGAGGAGCAAACAGAAGAGCCGCCCGAAGAGGATCAAGGAGGCACGGAGCATCTCGACGAGGGACGCACCACCGAGCCCACCCAACCCCAACAGGTCGAGGACCTGATGGAGCAGCTCCAGCGCGAGGAGAGCGGCGGCCAAGTCGACCCTGACCGACGAGCCCCGATTCCACCGCCGTCCGAGTCACCCAGCGCCGACGAGCCGATGATCGACCGCCCCAGCCTGCGCTCGGCGCCGAGACCGTCTCGGCCCGGTGAGGAGTGAGCTCCCTTCAAGCTTTACGTGAGGATCTGGCACCCCGCGCGGAGCAGGAGCAAGTCAAAGCACTCGCACCGAAAGACGAAAGCCCTCCGTTTTTGCATTTAGTTTCGGCACGAGCGCCTCCGCGTCGCCCCGAACAGCACAATCACCAGTATCCAGCCCGCCCCGATCGGGGCTCCGGCCGTGCTGCTGCATCCGCCCTGCCCTGCACTCGATTTGGCTGTGTCAACACCGGCGTCCATCTCATCTCCGGCGTCCGATTCTCCGGCGTCGCTCGCGCCGGTATCCGAGCTCTCGGGCGCTTTGCACTCCCCATACAAGCAGTCATCGCTCGCACAGTCCGCGTCGACTCTGCACGCCGAGCCGTCCTCGCCGGGCATGGCGATCGTCTGAATGTACAGTGGCGTACGGGTGTCGCGATCCCTGTCCCGGATGACGAAGCTCACGTAAAAGCCGCCTTCGGGACGAATCGCGTAGCTTTGGACGGCGTGAGTTTGGCCGTCGAGCACAGGCTGGAGCGGATCGCTTTCGATCCAGCGCCACTGTTGGTCGAGGCGCACGATCCCGGTCGAGGTCACCTCGGGCGCCACGGTGAACTCGACGCGCATCGCCCTATGGCCGCCCTGCTCGATGGGGGGCTGAAGATCGACGATATCGGGATCGTCGTACGACACCAGAATCTCGGTCGCGCCCGTCTCGTCGACGGCGGCGAGCCGCCAGATATCGGCGTCGCGCTACACGAGCTCCCGCCATACCGCCACGATTCGCTCGCCGGTGCCGTCCAGCTCGAGGTCTTCAACCAGCCCCGTCGATTCGTCCTCGTCGGTCTGATGCTCGAAGGTCGTCGCTTCGAACGCATCGGTGTCCATCGTCGGCCGAAATGCTGTAAATTGCGGCTGAGCAAATTGATCGTTTTCGTCCAGGTGCGCCAGCACGCAGTAGTCGTCGGTGCACGCCAAGCCCTTGATCTGCCCGTCGATGTCCTCGAGCACGTACTCGTGCGTCTGCACTCCCGAGGGGCCGGCGTAGGCGACGACGACGCGGGGCGGGTCGAACTCGTTGAGCTGCCTCGCCGTCACATGCAGCGTTCGCCAGCGCGCTGCGTCTACGAAAATTTCGACGAAGCGATTATTCAGCCCGCTCAACATCGGCGTCACGCTCAGCCGGTCGCCGCAACGCTGCAGCTCGACGGTCGTGAGATCGTAGACGGTCCACCCTATTGGCACCGGCGCAGTCGCCTCGTCGCAATGGGAGTTCATCGCCTGCAACGCGACGTCGTCGAGCTCGACGGTGGACCCCTCGACCGGAGCGCCGGCAGGGGTCAGCGCCGCGGCAAAGAGGCCTACAGAGTCGTTCGCCACCTTGTCCCAAACGACGATTGGCCCATCCTCGGTGCGATACAGCTTGCTACACCGCATGTTGGCGGGATTGACCTCGTGAGCCTCACCGACGCGCAACGCCGGCTCGGCGGTCGCGGTCGCAGTGGGGAGTGTCCAGACCAGCAGGCTCACCACAGCGAACGCGGCGAGGCGGCAGGTGCGAATATGATTGGGCGTCGGGATCATCGGGCCCTCATTGCTTCGGAGAGAGTCACGGGGCCGAGGATAAGGAAGCAAAAGGCGAAGCGCCACTCATGCATCTCTACCGCGTGGCTGCCGATGACACAGGACAGCTGTCGACGCTCGGGGGCGGCGCCGTCCGGCGCTCGAGCCGACCGAAGCATTTTGGCGGCGGAGCGCTCGGCCTGTCGAGGCGATTCGACCACCTTGCAGCCGGAAGCTTCCGGCCTTCGCGACAGTTGGAGCATTTTTTTGGCGGAGGCGCCCGGCGACCGATTACCGGCTCCGTGACCGGGACCGTGACCGTGACCGTGTCCGGCTCCGTGACCGCGACTGGAAAACGCGACCGTAAACGCCTGCCCCAGTTCGCCTTTCTCCTGCTCGAACACACATTTGCAGAGGTGCCGGCGCCCATTCACCGCGCCGGCTTCTGTAATCTCCATTTTTGAAGGGGGAGGCAAACATGAAGAAGCGACGCATTGTACAACTTCTCGCGCTCGTGTTGACCGTGGCCATGGGCACCTTTGGCTGCGCGACCGGCGGCGAGGAGACAGAGACGACGATGGAGCCGTCGGAGCCGACCGCCCAGCAGATGCAGGCGATGGACTCCGGCCAGATTCTCTATGTGCTCCAGACCGTTAACGACGCCGAGATTTCGCAGGCGCGCATGGCGATGAGGCGCTCACAGAACCCGGAGATCCAGACGACCGCCGAGATGATCATCGCGGATCACCAGGCGCTCAATCAGCGCATCCAGGACGTGGCCGAGCAGACCGATGCTCAGATGTCGGAGAGCCAGCTGAGCCGCGACATCTCGAACAAGGTGTCGCAGGTCGAGCAGCGCCTCGAGGGGCTGTCGGGCGAGGAGTTCGACCGCGAGTTTATGCGGTCGCAGGTCGAGCTGCACGATATCGCGCTGTCGACGGCGCAGAACGAGTTGATGCCGGCGGCGCAGGACGCCCAGGTCCAGCAGGTGCTCTCCGATGCGTCGACCCGCTTCGAGCAACATCTGACGCTGGCTCGCCAGGGCTACCAGCAGATGCAAGACGAGGCGATTGGCGGTGGTCCCGAGGAGGACCAAGAGAAGATGGATCGTGACGAGATCGAGCAGGACGAGATCGACGAAGACGAGATGGACAAGGAGAAGATGGACGACGATCAGTGGCAGTGACCGGGATTCGGCGCGAGGGCATCCATGGCTTCAATACGAGGGCAAGATGCCCCTCACCGATTCGACGAGGGCCAAATGCCCTCGCGCCGACTCATTTCGCACCAATGTGCAATGAGTAGCGTCTTCGCAGCGCGAACGCGGCCAGCACGCCCAAGAGTGTGACGGGCGCGCCTGGCCCCGGGTCTGGCTGGGAGTGTCGGCACATGCATCCGCTGGATGTCATCACGCCCCGCCCTCGCCTCTCTTCGACCCTGGCGTCGTTAGCGTCACCTCCGGCCGTATCGAGCGGATTGCCGACATCCGGGTTGCCGAATCCGGGGCGGCCGGGACCGGCGTCGACGGCGCGCGGCGATTGGCACACGCCGTTGGCGCAGCTCCGTGAAGCGCAGTCGACGTCCAATCTGCACACCTCGCCCGCCTCACCCGGCAAGCCGATTGCCTGGACGTACAGCGGCGCTCTCGTCCGCTGCGGCGATGCCGCCACGCCCGAGTATGCAACGAAAAAGCCGCCCTGATCTCGGATGGCGAATGCGTCGACCGGTCGTTGGCTGCCGTCGACCACTGGTGCGAGGGGGGCATCGTCGAGCAGTTGCCAGCGAGAGTCGAGGCGTACCACCCCGGTTACGTTTGAGGTGGCTCCAACACGCAAAGTGGCGAGCATGGCCCGACGTCCGTGGGCCTGCTTGGGCACCCCGAGGCGTGCGATGGTGTCGGCGTCGTAGGTAGTCAGGGTCTGGAAGTCGCCGTCTTCGGTGACTGTCCCCAACCGCCACAGACCGCCGTCGGGCGCGTCGCTCGACTCGCGCCACATCGTGGTAACACCCTCCTCGGTCACGCCCAGTTCGAACGCGTCGATGGAGTCGGCTTCGACCATGTGTCGCGCGAGATGTTCGCGAAAGGTCCACGGGTGCGATGGAGGTGAAAATGCGTCCGACAGCATAAACGTCGAAAACTGCACCACCGATTGGACGTTGTGTCGCCCCTGTTGCCCATGTTGAGCGACGACACAGTAGGTGTCGGTACAGGCGATTCGAACGTCGGGGTCGTAGACGTCGTCGACGACGGCGCGCCTCACTTGGTCACCATCCCTCAAAGCGAACACGAGAATGACGGTGTCGGTGCTGTGAGGGGCAAGATAAGCTGCGACGCCCACATGCTCGGAGCGTGCGACGTCGAAGAATCGCAGCTCTCCCTCGACTCGGTCGACGACCTCGAGCGTGCGTGCCTGGAGGCCTGCGACGCAGTCGTAGAAGTGGACGACGTCGAGACGCCGCTCGCTCTTGCGACTCCACGCCACATAGGTCTCGTTGTCGCGATCACACTCGACCCTATCCTCACCTGAAGCCTCGTCTGGAAATCCGAGGCCATCTCGGACAACCGGCGCGCCTGTTGCCGACAGCGTGGTCCCGAACGCGGCGGCGTAAGCAGGGTGGTTGGCCTCCGCCCATGTCAAAAGCGGGGCATCGCCCAGTTCAAAAAAGGCGACCTGCCGGATGGTGTTTGGCATGTACGTGTAGATTGGCAGTTCGTCGAGCATTTCGCCCGTAGAAGCCAAGTGGGCGTCCCTAGCGAACAAGTTGTCCCTTTGTACGCTGCGCAGCCCGGCGCCATCGTGGTCGATCGCGTCGACGGCATGGTAGCCGTGGTTAGTGAGCTCGAGCGTGTGAGACACGCCCAAGGTGTCGTCGGCGGCGAGCCTGCGAAAGCGACCATCGAGCGCGATGTCAGCCTGCAAGGGACTCGCCCGTGTGCGGCCGGTGACTACCACCAGAAAGCTGTCGCCGTGTGCCAGCAGACGCACGCGCCCCATAAAGGAGCCGTAGTCGTAAAAGATATCTGCAGCAGCTTCGAAGGAGAACGCCTCGAGCGGCGAGTGCGACCACTGGCCATCGGCTTCGACCGCGCCGACGAATACCTTATGGTGGCCGTCGCCGGTCTCTTCGGCCCACCCCAATCGGCACGATCCGTTGGCCGAGCATGCCTGAGAGATGCCCGTCCAAGTGGGCGACATCGCAGGGAGCGGCGTCGGCGTCGACGCAAAGCTCTTGGTCAGCGGGTCGCCTCGAAGATGGACGTACCCATCATCGGCCTCGCCGAGGACGACGACTTGGCTGCCGTCGAAGTCGACGGCGTGCAGGTGCAGCGCCTGCTGACTCGTCAAAACATCAGCGACTTCGCTTTCGGGCGCCCCGGCGTCGTCGATCCAGCGCGCTCGCACGATGCGCCCCGCCACTCCGCTGTACTCCCAGACCACCACGTAGCCCGCGCCCGCCTTCGAGACGAGTGGCTTCGAGCAGGCGGTCGAGGGACCAACGCCGTCTACAGCGAAAACCTCAGTGGGCGTACCTTGTGCCGCCCCATCGTCCACGGAAATCTCTTGGGACCAGACGGAGCCGTTTTCGTCGCACCAGGCCACGACGAACTGGTCCTCGACGAGGCTGACGGAAGCGACCGGGTCGCGCGGATCGGGGAGGTTGCCCAGAAAACTCGGCTCGACCACTTGTTCAGCGGGGTTGCGGCGGAGCACGCCATAGTGCAACTCGTCCGGATAGCCGCTGGAGATGACCGCGCAGGTGCCGTCGTCGGCGCAAGCCATATCGAGCGAAAGCGCAGGACGGAGGAAAGGTATGGACTTCGCCTCGCCCACCTCGAACGCTTGCCCAGCCCGCAGCGGTGGGCGGGCCTGAGCCGGCGGGCAGAACACATGGGCGCTCACCGCACAGATCGCTGCGGTGAGCAGCATGGTGAACTGTTGATTGGCTCGGGTACGAAGCACGGGCGCCCCCCAGGGATGAGCGAGAAATTCTTCCCGGGGATTGTGCCCGAAATAGGTGGTCTGCACAAATGGGGAGGTCGGTAACGAGGGCAAGATGCCCCCGCACCGAGTCGACGAGGGCAAGATGCCCCCGCACCGAGTCGACGAGGGCAAGATGCCCACGCACCGAGTCGACGAGGGCAAGATGCCCACGCACCGAGTCGATGAGGGCAAGATGCCCACGCACCGAGTCGATGGGGGCAAATGCCCTCGCACCGAGTCGATGGGGGCAAATGCCCTCGCGCCTAGTGTTTATGCACTGGCGAGCAACTCGGCGAGGTATTTGCCGGTGTAGCTCCCCTCGCATTGGGCGACCTCGGCGGGCGTGCCTTCGGCGACGAGCTTGCCGCCCGCCGGGCCGGCGCCCGGGCCCAGGTCGACCACGTGGTCGCACTGGGCGATGAAGTCGATATTGTGCTCGATGACGACGACGGTGTGGCCGTGGTCGACGAGTTGGTGCATCGCGTCGACGAGGGTCTCGACGTCGAGCATATGCAGGCCGACGGTGGGCTCGTCGAAGATGAAGAGCACCGGCTTGGTGTCGCCGCGCTTGCGGCCGTCGGCGATATAGGTCGCCAGCTTGAGGCGCTGGGCTTCGCCGCCCGACAGGGTCGCCGTCGTCTGGCCCAGGCGAAGGTAGCCCAAGCCCACGTCGATGAGCGGCTGGAGCTTTCGCACCAGCGGCTCGCGCTTGTGGAAGAACTCGATGGCCTCGTCGACGGTCATCTCGAAGACGTCGGCGATATTCTTGCCCCCGTATTCGACGTCGAGCACCCGCCGGCCGTAGCGCTGGCCGTCGCACTCCTCGCAGGTGACCTCGATGTCGGCCATGAAGTGCATCTCGACGGTGATCGTGCCCGTTCCCTGACACTTCTCGCAGCGCCCACCCGGAGTGTTGAAGCTGAAGTCGCCGATCGACAGGCCGCTGACCTTCGCCTGGCGAGTGCCCGCGTAGATCTTGCGGACGTCGTCGAAGGCGCCGGTGTAGCTGAGCGCGTTCGAGCGGTTCGAGCGGCCCACGGCCGACTGGTCCATCAGCACGACGTCGTCGAAGATATCGAGGCCCTCGAGCGCGCCCACGGCGCCGGCTTCGACGCCGCCGCGGCCCTGCAGAGCTTTCCAGCCGTTATACAGAATGTCTTCGCACAGGGTCGACTTGCCCGAGCCGCTCACGCCGGTGACGACCGACAGGCGCTCGTAGGGGAGTTCGACGGTCAGGTCGTCGAGGTTGTGCTCGCGGGCGCCGACGATGCGCACGTGGCCGCTCGGCTTGGCGGTCTTGGGGTCGATCTGGACGCCGCGGCGACGCGCCAAGGTGCTGCTGGTGAGCGTCTCCTGGGCGTGGAACTCCTCGATGGGGCCGGCGAACATGATCTCGCCGCCCTGCTCTCCTCCGCGCGGGCCGATTTCGATAACGTAGTCGGCGCCCTCGATGACCTCGGGGTCGTGCTCGACGACGACGACTGTGTTGCCCAAGTCGCGGAGCTCGTAGAGCACCTCCATGAGGTTGTCGGTGTCGCGGGCGTGCATGCCTGCAGTCGGCTCGTCGAGGACGTACAGCGTGTCGGTGAGCGCGCGGCCGAGGCTCGTGGTCAGGTGGATGCGCTGCATCTCACCGCCCGAAAGCGTGCGTGACTGGCGGTCGAGCGACAGATACCCGCAGCCGATGGTGTCGAGGTAGTTGAGCCGATGGCGAATTTCCTCGATGAGCGTGGCCACGCGGGCGTACAGCTCCGGCGGAAGCTCCAGCTCGTCGAAGTACTCGCGGGCGACCTCGATGCGCATCTGCCAGATGTCGCTGATCGCCTTGCCGTGCACGGTGACGTTGCGCGCGCTCTGGTTGAGCCGGCTCCCCTTGCACTCCGGGCAGCGGTCGTAGCCGCGGTAGCGCGCCAAGAAGATGCGCACGTGCGTCTTGTACTGCTTGCTCTTGAGACTGTCGAAGAAGCCGCGAACGCCCTTCCAGCGCTTGCGGCCCACCTTGCCGCCCTCCTTGATGAAGTCCTGGTCCTCTTCGGGCAGCTTGAAGAACGGCACGTCGATGGGCGTGCCCCGCTCTTTGCACAGCTCGAGCAGCTTGCGGCGGTGTTTTTTGTATTTGGGCGTCTCGAAGCAGGCGATGGCGCCCTCGTCGAGGCTCAGGCCGGGGTTGGGGATGACCTTCTTGAAGTCGATGCCCATCACCTTGCCGAATCCCGAGCACTCGTCGCAGGCGCCGAGCGAGCTATTGAAGCTAAAGAGCGCCGGCTGCGGCTCGATGAAGTCGGTGCCGCACGAGTTGCAGCGAAACGCGCGGTCGAAGACGACCGGAGCCCGGTCGAGGTCGTCGTAGAAGTAGACCTCGATGCGCCCCTTGCCCAGCCCGAAGCCCGCCTCGACGGCCTCCGAGATGCGCATGCCCTCGCCCTCGCGCACCTTGATGCGGTCGATGACCACCGGGAAGGCGTCGCGGTCGAGCAGCGACTCGATGTCGGTCTCGGTGATGTCGATCGTCTCGCCGTCGATAAACAGGCGCCGGTAGCCCTCTTGGACGAGGTGCTTGAGCACGGCGTGGCGGTGCTCTTCCTGAGGCGCCTCGGACTCGGCGACGATGATGAGGCGCGTGCCCTCTTCGAACGACTCGATCTCGGAGACGACGCCCGGCACCGTGTCGCGAACCACCGCGATATTGCACTTGGGGCAAGTCGTCTCGCCGATGTGGGTGTAGAGAAGCTGCAGGTGGTCGTCGACCTCGGTGATCGTACCGACCGTCGAGCGAGCGTTGGAGACCTCGTTCTTCTGGCGAAGCGCCAGCGCCGGCTGGATATTCTTGACCGACTCGACCGGCGGTCGCTCCATGCGCTGCAAAAACTGGCGCGCGTAGGTCGACAGCGACTCGGTGTAGCGGCGCTGCCCCTCGGCGTACAACGTGTCGAAGGCGAGGCTCGACTTGCCCGAGCCGCTCACCCCGTTGATGACGGTGAGCTTGCCGTGCGGGATGTCGCAGTCGATGCCCTTGAGGTTGTGAGTGCGCACCCCGCGCAGGCTGACGGTCTCGGCTTTGGGCGGGTACTTCTTAGCGGCTTGAGTCATACTTCGTTCAATCGGCCAGCGGTGGGAACTTCTTGGTAAACGCGGCGATCTCCGACTTCAATTCGCGGTCGGAGGCGGCGTCGCGCGCCTGGGTGAGCAGGTTGGCGGCTTGCCACCAGCGCCCAGCGACTACTTCATTTTGGGCTCGAAGGAAATCGATTCGAGCGCGTTCATCGTCCGACAGGTCGCGCGTCTCGGAGAGCGCGCGCCGGGCGAAGAGCGAGGCTTCGACCGGCTGGAGCTGACGGACCATAGCTTCGAGTCTCAAACGGATGAGCGTGCCCGGTGATTCCTGTCCCTGCTCGAAGAAAACGGTGCTGTGATCGTCGACGTAGGCGTTCGCCTCGGCGATGCGTCCGACCGACAGAAGGTAGTCGGCGTAAGCGGCCACTTCGGCGGGCTTTTGGGACTTATCAGCGCTCGCTTTGAGCCGCTCGGCGCGTCGGTCCTCGTAGGTCTTGTCTGGTTTGGCGAGCGACACGATGAACTCGAGGCGGTCAGCTTCGGCCTCGGTGAGCTTGTCGTCGAACTTCGCCTGGAGCGAGGCGGCCTTCTGGGCGCGCTCCGCGGCGCCGAGCGATTCGTCGGTCAGCGTGACCAAGAGTGAGGCAAAGGCGCCCGAGACATCGGCCGGATTGGCGGCCTGGCACGTCTCCAGGTCTTTGGTGGCCTGCTCGGTCTTGCCGGCGAAGAGCCGCGCGCGTCCGGTGATGCAGGGAGCCTGCTCGCGCGGGGCGAGCGACAAGCCGGCGTCGTGGACGCGGTCGGCGATGTCGAGCGCGCGGGAGGCGTCGCCTGCGTCGACGAAGTACTCGACCGCCGCGCGGTGGGCGCGCGTGGCCGCTTGCGGAGCGGTGAAACCGCCGAGTTCTTCGAGCGCGGCTGCGAGGTCCGTTTCGTAGGTGGAGCGGTTCTGCGCGTCGCGGGTCAATCCGGCACGGTAGGCCAGCGTCTGAGCGCGCGTGGCCAGCACCTCGGGAGTTTTCGACTCGCTGCTCAGCGCGAGCGCGATGTCGAAGGCTTTGCGGGCGGCGTCGAGCTTGCCGAGGCGCACACCGAGCTCGCCGTGCAGTGTGTGCAGGCGGGTAAGCGAGGGCATCAGCTCGGACGAGGTCCGCTTCTCCGGGCTGAGCGAGGTGTAGATGTTGAGGCCGGTGACGATCGCCGGCTCGGCAGCCTCGGTCGCCTGGCGGTCCATATCGAGTTCGGCGGCGAGCAACAACAGCTCGAGGCGCTCGGGCGTCTCGGCCTTGTTGGCGGTCGCCAGCGCGTTCGAGCGGTGCAGACCGGCGTCGGAGGTGCGTCCGAGGCGGTATTCGGCGTCGCTCTGGTAGATGAGCACGCGGGCCTCGAGGGCGTCGGAGCCGGGACCGGCGCGCGAGACGACCTTGCGGCCGTCGCGAGCCAACTGGAGCACTTCGTTGGGCTGGTCGGCGACCCGGTAAGTTTCGAGCAGGAAAAAGAGCAGCTCGCGCTCGCGGTCGTATTGCTTCTCGGCGCGGGCCGACGCCATCGCCTTTTCGCCGAGGCGACCGGCGATCTGAGTCATGCCGCGAGTGCGCTGCTCGAGCGCCAACTCGTGGAGCCGCGCGGCTGCAGTTGCGGGGTCGAGGCCTTTGTCGAGCAGCGCCATCGCCTTGGCGAGCGACGCGTCGTCAGGCCTGTCGCCCGCGCCAGGCGCCGGGCGCGTGGCCAGCGCGTACTGGAACATGTGAATCTTCGCCGCCAGAACGGCCGAGGTCTGCTCGAGCTGCTCGTCGAGGCTGTCGGCGAGCTGGGCTGCGGTCGACTGTGCGAGGGTCAGGTTGCCACTCTGCAAGGCCTTGTATCCCTGCTCGAGCCACGCCTGCAGCGTCTCCGGGTCACCGGCGACGTTGGCCACGGCTTGCTCGCAGGCACCCGCGACATCTTCGCTGGCTGCGACCTTCGCGAGCCCCTGCCCGCAAAGCGCAGCCATCGCGCGTTGGGTGCGGCGCTCGGCGACGGCGTCGACTACGTCGTCACGAGTCTGCATCAGGGTTTTGGCGACTTCGAGCATCTCCTCCTGGCCGTCGACGCCGGTCAGCGTCACGAGCGCCGAGGCGGCGAGCGCCTGGGCCTCGAGGTCCCCGAGTTCACGCGCCTGGGCCAGTCCGTTCTTGAGTTCGCCGGAGATATCGTGCTTCTCGCCGACATGGTGTCGGGCGATGGCCTGCACGATGGAAGCGCGGTTGAGGCCGACCGGCTCGTCGAATTTCTTCATGCGCGCGACGGCATAGCCGGCCATCTCGATCGCCTCTTTGGGGCGATTGGCCTCCAGCAGGAACTGCGCCAACTTGATTTCGGCGAGCGCCGAGAAGTACGGCGCGCCGCCGTGATAGTAGCGGCTGCGGGCGAGCTTGACGTTTTTGACGGCGCCATCGGGGGAGCCGGCCTCGAACAAGTAGCCGGCGAGTTGCATCTCCGCGTCGGCGCGACGCAGGGCGTCCTCGACGAGCGCGTAATCTTCAATGGCGCTGCGGGCGAAGTCGATGGAGTCGGTCACTTCGCCGTCGAGCGCGGCGAGGCGCGCCATGAGGAGCTTGGCGCGCGCCATGCCCGTGCGCTTGGCCGGGGGAGGCCAATCGCGAAACGAGCTCGACGAGCGCATCGCGTAGGTGCCGGCCTGGCCGAGGTCGCCTTCGAGAGCGTGGGCGCGTGCGAGGTAGAGAACGCGGTCGGCGCCCATGCCGTCGGCGGTCTCCAGGAGCGCCAGGCGCGACCACTGGGCGAGACCGGCGGCCGCGGGGAGCTCGGCGAGGCGAAGCGGCGTGGCGTCGGCGTTCTTTGCAGCCGACAACACGTCGGGCTGGAGCCAATACGCCGCGGCGAGCGCCCTGCCCTCGCGCAGCGCCTCGAACCCGCGGGCGATGTCGACGAACTTGGTCTCGTCGCGCACGTGGAACGGAATCTCGGCGGCTGCCGCGACCAAGCGAGCCTCGTCGCCCAGGCGCGCTGCGTCCGGGCCGACGTTGGAGACGAAGGTCTCCGAGCCGACGTCGAAGAAGAGTACGTCCGCGCCGACCTGGCGGCCGACGGGCAACGTGATGTATTCGGAGATGGTTTTGTTGGAAAACTCGACGGGCTTTTGGTTCGACAGCGTCAGGCCGTCTTCGCCCTCGGGGAGTTCGCGCGCAGTCGGCGCGAGGCTGACGACGCGCACCTTCTCGGGTTTGTCGACCCCGTCGGGGATGAGCAGGTACGGCCCCTTGTCGAGTTTGCCGTCGGAGGCGCTGGCCGTGCCGGCGTCGATGTCGACGACGCCCTTGGCCCAGCGATAAAACGGCGCGGCCTTCTCGGGCGCCTCGACGGGCATGGCTACGGCCGTGATAGGACCTTCGGGCTTCGGCCCGATCCACTCGACGGGCGCGTCGCCGCCTTCCCAGATGCCGATCGCGTCCGAAGACTGCACGCCTTCGAGCGTGTCGGTGAAGTCGGGCTTGGCGCCTGCCTCGACCGCCTCGGCGAACCAGCTCGACTCGACCGGCGTGAGCGGGAGCAACTGCGCGGCGCGCTCACCCCGGGCGACGGCGTAGAAAAGCTCGGTCTGCCCGTCGTGGGTGATCGTCACGAAGTTGGTGATGGGCTGGTTCTGCTCGGTGAGCGCAAACCAGTAGCCGCGCGGGCTGTAGCCCAGCGCGGCGTCGGGAGTCTCGAAGAGCCTCGCGTCGACGCCGGCTTCCGGCGTGGTGCCGGTGCGGCAAGCGGGGGCTGCGGCGAGCAAGGATGCGAGGATGAGGATGAGGCAAAGGCGTCCATTAACATTCATTGGTGCTCTCCTCTTGCGGCTCTTGTGATCGATGTGGCGGCCCCTCCGGCGGCTCTCGCTTCGCTCTGCCGCCACCTCCCCTCGGCTAACTACGGCCGTGGGGAGGAGCCGCTCGCCTGTTTGTCATTCCCCGCCACTCGAGAGCGGAGAGGACTTCGTGGGGTCGACGTTCTCACGCCGCTCGGGCTCGTCAATCAGGTGACACGCGACGAAGTGGCCGTCCTCGGCCTCCTGGAAGACCGGCTTTTCCTTTTTGCACCGGTCGAAGGCGTAGGGGCAGCGCGTGTGGAAGACGCAGCCCGACGGCGGGTTGAGCGGGCTGGGGACGTCGCCTTGCAGGACGATGCGCTCGCGGGTCTCCTCGACCTCCGGGTCGGGAATCGGGACCGCCGAGATGAGCGCCTCGGTGTAGGGGTGCAGCGGGTTTTCGTAGAGCTCTTCGCCGTCGCAAAGCTCGGCCATATTGCCCAGATACATCACCGCGATGCGGTCGGAGATATGACGCACGGCGGCCAGGTCGTGGGCGATGAACAGGTACGTCAGACCGAACTCGTCTTGGAGTTCGTCCATCAGGTTCATGATCTGGGCCTGGATGGACACGTCGAGCGCGCTGATGGGCTCGTCGGCGACGATGAATTTCGGCTTGCTCGCCAGGGCGCGGGCGATGCCGATGCGCTGGCGCTGACCGCCGGAAAACTCGTGCGGGTAGCGGCGCACAAAGCGCGGGTCGAGGCCGACGATGTCCATCAGCTCCTGGACCTCGCGCTGGATATCCTTGCCGCTGGCCAGTTTGTGGACCTTCATCGGCTCGGCGATGATGTCGCCGACGGTCATACGCGGGTTGAGCGAGGCGTACGGGTCCTGAAAGATCATCTGCAGGTCGCGACGCAGCCGGTGCAGCTCCTTGGGCGGAAGCTTTGTGAGGTCGCAGCCCTCGAAGACGACTGCGCCGTCTGTGGGCTCGTAGAGCTGGATGACGGCGCGGCCGGTGGTCGACTTGCCGCAGCCTGACTCACCGACGAGTCCGAGGGTCTCGCCCTCGTAGATGTCGAAGGTGAGCCCGTCGACCGCCTTGACCCGGTTGACCTCTTTTCGGAAGAGCGCTCCCTTGTAGACCGGGAAGTGCATCTTGAGGTTTTCGATCTTGACGAGAACTTTGTTCTCGTTCGCGGGGTCTTGGGGTTTCGGGGTTTTGGGGTCTCGGGTCGTGGAGTTGTCTTCCGATGCCACGTCCGTCTTCTCTTTTGGGTCGGCTACTGCTTCAGACATCGTCGCCTCCTGCTGCATCGGCCGCGGTCGTGTCGATGGTCTCGCCGGCGCGAACTTTCTGTTCGATCTCGTGGACGCGCTCCGACGACGACTTCGAGCCGAGCTTGGCGGCGTAGACTTCGTCGGCACGCCAGCAGAACGAGCGGTGGCCGTCGCCGAAGGTCTTGGGCTCGGGGAATTCCTTGTGACACTTGTCGATGGCCCAGGGGCAACGGTCGACGAACGGGCATCCGGGAATGTCCTTGGAGGTGTCCGGCGGGCGGCCCTCGATGGGGATCAGCTCGTCGGTGCGGCCGCGGTCGAGTCGCGGGACGCTCTTGAGCAGGCCGACGGTGTACGGGTGCGCCGGGTGGTGGAAGAGCTCGCGCGCGGGCGCCTCCTCCATCATGCGGCCGGCGTACATCACGATGATGCGGTCGGCCATGCCGGCCACGACGCCCAGGTCGTGGGTGATGGTGACGACGCTGGTGCCGAAGTCCTTTCGCAGGCTCTTGATGAGCTCGAGGATCTGGGCCTGAATCGTCACGTCGAGCGCGGTGGTCGGCTCGTCGGCGATGAGGAGTTCGGGCTCACACAGAAGCGCCATGGCGATCATGACGCGCTGGCGCATACCGCCGGAGAACTGGTGCGGATACTGGTCGATACGCTCGGCGGCGCCCGGGATGCCGACCTTGTCGAGCATCTCGATGGCCTTCTGCTTGGCGGCCGCCTTGTCCATCCCCTTGTGTAGGCGAAGCGGCTCGATGAGCTGCTTCGAGATGCGCAGGAAGGGGTTGAGGCTGGTCATCGGGTCCTGCCAGATCATCGAGATCTTGTTGCCTCGAATCTTGCGAAGCTCCTTGTCCTTCTTCTCGAGGAGGTCTTCGCCCTGGAACAGGATCTGGCCGTCGACGATCTCGCCGGGAGGCGACGGGATCAGGCCCAGAATGGAAATCTGGGTGACCGACTTGCCCGAACCGGACTCGCCGACGATGCCCAGCGACTCGCCCTTTCGCACCGCAAAGCTGACGCCGTCGACGGCGCGCACGACGCCCTCGTCGGTCTTGAAGTGCGTCTTGAGGTTTTTGACCTCGAGGATCTTGGGGCGCTCGTCGAGCGTGGACTTCGCGGTGCTCTTTTCGTTTTTCGCGGCGGTTTCAGTCATCGGAGAACATCAATCCTTGCGAAGTTGGGGGTCGAGCGCGTCACGCAGCCCGTCACCCAGGAAGTTCAAGCTCATCAGCGTCACGGCGAGCGCACCGCCCGAGGCGATGATGACCCACGGGGCCGTCTCCATGATCTGGCGGCCTTCGCTGGCGAGCGCGCCCCACGAGGTCAGCGGCGCCTGGATGCCCAGGCCGAGGAAGCTAAGGAAAGCCTCCTCGAGCATGACCGCCGGCACCGTCAGCGTTGTGTAGACGATAATGGGGCCGAGCGCGTTGGGGATGAGGTGGCGGAAGATAATCGCCGGCTTCGACACACCGATACAACGCGCCGCGTCGACAAATTCCTGCTCTTTGAGGCTGATGACCTGGCCGCGCACGATGCGCGCCATGGTCAGCCATTGGATAGCGCCGAGCGCTAAGAACAGGATGAGGATATCCGAGCCGAACACCGACACGAGCAAGATGACCAGAATCATAAACGGCAGGCCGTACATGATGTCGACGATGCGCATCATGATGTTGTCGACCTTGCCGCCCATAAAGCCGGCGGTCGCGCCCCAGGTCACGCCGATCATCAGCGAGACCATCGTGGCCAGGAGGCCGACGGCGAGCGAGATGCGCGCGCCGAAGACCAGACGGGTGAGCAAGTCGCGGCCGAGCTGGTCGGTGCCGAGCCAGTTTTTGACCGGCGCGGGCAGGCCCTGGTACTCGGCTTTGCTGAGGGCGACATCGCCATCCTCGTCGAATTTGTTGAGGATGTCGCGCGCTTCGCTGCCGCTGACGAGGGCGACGAGCTTGCCGGCTTCCTCGTACTCGATGACGCCCTCTTCGTTGGCGTCACACTCGAAGACCGAGCGCGCCTCGATGGGAGCCATCGACTTTTTAGCGAAGGTCCACCGCTGACAATCGGGGATAAACTCGGGCGGCGGCAGGCTCAGCGGCGCGTCTTCGTACTCGGCGTAGCTGAGCACACCGTCGTCGTTGGTGTCGATCTTGCGGAACTCGTAGCGGCGGTAGGCCGTCTCGATCTCGCGCTCGTCGATGAAGTCGTCGTCGTTGCTGTCGACCTGCTCGAAGCTGAATTTGCCCTCGGGCGCCATCAGCGAGAAGTGCTCGGAGGGAACACTGCGCGCGCCGGGCGGCTTGGGCACCACGAACAGGTGCTGCTCGTCGATCGAAAAGTGGGTGACGTAGGCAGCAATCAGCGGCTGGAAGATGGCGCAGAAGACCATGAAGAACACCACGAGGGCGCCGGCCATGGCGGCGCGGTTCTTCTTGAGCCGCCGCCAGGCGTCCTTCCATAGGCTGGTGCCCTCGACGAGTTCCATCTCGTCGCGCTTCTGCTTCCTCTGCACCCTTTGTCCTTTCACAGGCTCACTCATAGTCCACCCGCGGGTCAATGACGGTGTAGAGGATGTCGACGACCATGTTCATGGTGATCAACAGCGTCGAATACAAAATGACGGTTCCCAAAACCATGTTGTAGTCACGGTTGAGCGCCGAGCGCACAAACTCTTTGCCGACGCCGGGGAGGTTGAAGATTTCCTCGACGACCACCGAGCCGGTCAAAAGGCGCGCGAACGCGGGTCCCAAGAAGCTGACCACCGGCAGGATGGCGCCTCGAAGCGAGTGGCCGAGCACGACCGTCTTCTCGCTCAGGCCCTTGGCTCGGGCGGTGCGAATGAAGTCTTTTCGGATGATCTCGAGCATGCCCCCGCGGGTCAGCCGCGCGATATAGGCGGCGTAGAACAACCCGAGGGTGATGCTGGGCAAGACGCTGTCCTGCCAGGAGTCCCAGCCGTTGGGCCGGAACCACCCCAAGTCGAGCGCGAAGAACATGATGAGCAGCGGCCCGAGCACGAAGTTCGGGATGCTCACGCCGACCATGGCCACGGTCATTGTGGTGTAGTCGGCGGGCGTGTTCTGGCGCAGTCCGGCGTACAGACCGGCGGGAACGCCGATCAGAATCGCCAAGATGAGCGCTTGAAGCCCGAGCTGGATCGTGTACGGCAGCGCCGCCGAGATCGTCTCGCCGACGCTGCGGTCGGTCTTCATGCTCTGACCCAGATCGAACCGGATCAGGTGGCCGACGTAGTTGAAATACTGCGTCTCGCCCCACTCGGAGGTCAGGATATTGACCGGGCCGATGCTGACCTGGGATTCGGGCTCCCAGAACTGGCAGCTATCGACCGGATCGAGAGGCACGCTCGTGTAGACCGGAAAGACCGGTCGGTCGAGCATATTCTCTTTGACGCAGGCGCAGGTATTCGCCTCGCGCTCTTTCAAGCACGGGTTACTCGGCGCCATGCGCGTGATCCAGAGCGCGACGGTCACGATGATCAGCAGCACGACAATGCTGCTGACCAGGCGTTTTAAGATGTAGCGAGTCACTGCGGGAGGCTCACGTACTTGAGGAGGTGGATGTCCCGGTTATGCGGCTCGAGACCTTCGAGCTGCCGGGCGACCAGCACGTTGTTGGTGTAGAAGTAGATCGGGATGACCGGACCTTCTTCCAAGAGAATCGTCTCGGCTTTCTGCAACAACTCCTGGCGCTTGGCCGAGTCGGCCTCGCTGCGCGCCTGGTCGAGAAGCTCGTCGTACTCGGCGTTCGACCAGCCGGTGTCGTTGTTGCCGTTGCCGGTCTCCCACATGTCCAGGAAGGTCATCGGGTCGTTGTAGTCGCCGATCCAGCCTGCACGCGCGACCTGGTAGTCGAGGTTGTCGACGTCCTGCAGGTACATCTTCCATTCCTTGTTCACCAACTCGACGTCGATGCCCAGGTTGCTCTTCCACTGCTTCTGAATCGACTCGGCCACCAGCTTGTGGTTCTCGTCGGTGTTGTAGAGGAGCTGGATCTGGGGGAACTTCTTGGCGTCTTTGCCGTAGCCCGCCTCTTTGAGGAGCGCCTTGGCTTTGCGCGGGTTGTACTCGGTCTTGGTGGTCGACTCGTAGCCGGCCATGTTGTTGGGCACGTAGGCGTCGGCGGCGTGGTACAGACCGTTGAGCACGTTGTCGACCAGCGTCTGACGGTCGGTGGCGAGGCTAAGCGCCTGGCGCACCTTCTTGTCGTTGAGCGGCGAGTCTTCTTTGGAGACGTTCACGCGGAAGTAGTAGGTGCCCAGCATCGGGTCACGACGGTAGTCCGGGTGAGCCACGAAGCTCGAGATCTGGCTGACCGGAAGGCTGGTGCCGCTCCAGTGCAGTTCGCCGGCGCGGTAGGCGTTGGTGACCGCGTTGCGGTCGGTGATGATTCGCGCCTTGGCTTCGGTGATGCTGACGTTCTCTTCGTCCCAGTAGTGCTCGTTGATGCCCAGGAGCAACTCTTTTTGCGGCTCGTAGCTCTTGAGGACATAAGCGCCGTTGGTCACGATATTCTCGGGCTTGGTCCAGTCGTCACCATGCTTTTCGACGACCTTCTGAGGCGTCGGGAAGAACGTGTAGAAGGCGACCAGCTCGGGGAAGTACGGCGTCGGGTTGTTCAACTCGACGACGAGCGTCTGGTCGTCTTTGGCCTCGAGGCCGACCTTGCTCCAGTCCGCTTCGCCCTCTTTCGACTTGTTGTACTCCTCGGCGCCTTTGATGACGTACATCATCGTGGCGTAGTCCGCCGGGAAGCCCGGGGTGAGCACGCGCTTCCACGAGTAGACGAAGTCCTGAGCGGTCACCGGGTCGCCGTTCGACCACTTGGCATCTTCGCGAATCTTGAAGGTGTAGGTCTTGCCGTCTTCGCTGACCTCGTACGACTCGGCCACGCCCGGCTTGACCAACTTCGAGGAGTCGGTGATGCCCTCGGTGGTCGGCCCCGGTATCAGAAGTCCCTCGAAGAGCTGCATCGCCAGGCGACCCTCGGGAGCACCACTCATCTTGGCGGTGTCGAAGGTCTCCGGGTCTGCCGAGACCACGAAGGTGAACATATCGGCGTTGGCGCCGGCCTTGAACTCATCGGCTTTCTCGCCGCCGGAGCTCTTCGCCGCACCTTCGGCGTTGTTGGCCGTCTCACCGCTCTTGTCACAGCCGGTCAGCGCCACCGCGCCGACCAGCAGCGCCGCGAGCGCCAGTTGGCCCGTCTTGTTGAGGTTTGGAAGTGCAAGCATGGTTATTTCCTACGGTTTCGTCAAAAGCCGCTGAATTAGCGGTCCCCCTTGTAGCTAGAAAGCGGGCGCAGTGTCAATGTCGCGGGTTACGGTGACGGTCTCGGCTCAGGTTCGCGCAATGATTGAGCTGCGGTTCTTTTTCGCAGTTCGGCGAGGCAGCCGCCCCAGTGGGTGATTCATGATGCCACCGTGTTTGAAGGTGTTATTAGATGATTAGCGACTCGTTCCTTGCTCTCTGAGGGCTTCAAGACGCTGGAGTTCAGCTTGATCGGCGGTGATGACCCATATCTTGCGCTTCTGAGCGGCTCGCTTTTCGGCATTGACCTTCTGGCTTCGGATCCAGTTGTAGAGTGACGCTCGCGGCATCTGGAGTCTTTCGGCCAGTTGGTCGGTCGTCCACTCATCCTCGGCTAAATTGAGGAGGTCGGTCGGCTTGCTCGACTGTGCGCGCTTCAGCCCGAGGTTGTAGCGCAATGATGTGAGCGCTGCCCGCGTAAATGGGCGGGCTTCGGCGGTTCGATACCCCTGCTCGTTTAGCCGCTCACTTATCTGGGCATCGCTTTTGCCGGCTTCGAAAAGCCGGCTGATCCTATCGACAAGCTCGTCGTAGTAGCTCAATTGCTTCCAGCTCTGCACCGGCCGTTGCACGATGGCCGCTGTGCGGTCACCTCCGGCCCAGTGGACCTCGACGCGGAGTCGCTCGGTTTCGCCTTCGACCTGCGCGTGAATTTCGTCGACGATCGCGCGCACGATTTCTTGGCGCTCTTTGGGGAGCGTCTCCTCGGCATGCCACAGGGCCGGCAGATCTTGGGCCAGACGGCGTATTTCTTCGGCTTGTTCGCCAGGAAGCGGCGTCTGCCACTCGGCTTTTTGGCGGGCGTAGTCGCGTCGGATTCGTTCTTCTTCCTCCAGCGCCTCTTGCCAGCGATCTTCGAGGGTCTGGGCCACCAGACGGTTTCTCGGGTCGACCGCGTCATACTGCTCGAATGCTCGTTGGGCGCGATAGCGCGCCCGCTCGAGCTTTTGCTCCCACAGCTCTCTTAGCTTTTCTCTTTCCTTCTCGGCCTCCTCGATAACCCTCAAACTCATTTCGATGGCTGCTGGCTCCAGAGCCTGCAACACAAGCGTTTCGATCAGCTCGTCGAGCGACATCCCACTGAAGGAGCGACAGCCATCTTTGGCCTTCGTCTTGTAGTTTTCGCATTCGTAGCGCCACGTTTGTGGGTCTTTATAGTGCAGGCTCATCCGCCAGCCGCACCCGCCACAAAGGACCAGTCCTCCCAGCAGCGCTTGGCCATTTTGCGCATATCCCTTCACGGCCGGTTTGTTGTCCTCGAGTTGTTCCACGTTTCTCTCGTAGGTCTTCCAGTCGATGTAGGCGGGGTGATTGGCTTTGAGCAACACGAGCCACTGCCCCTGGTCGACTCGGACCCGGCCTGGCTCGCCTCGACTCCCGAACCCGGCGTTCGAGGGCCGCTGGCGCCGCCCGTAGACATAGGCCCCCGCATAAATCGGGTGCCGCAAAAGGTTGCTCACCGCCGAGTTCGTCGCCTTGTGCCACTCAAGCGGGCCCAGGTGGGCCAGATGCCCGAAGCTGTCGCGACGATGCGGAAGCTTGATGTCGTGCGCCTCGAGATATCGACACACACCACCGATGGTGCGCCGCCTCTCGAACACCTCGAAGATCAGTTCGATGACCCGGCGCACCTGGGCGTCGGGGTCTTTGATGATCTCCTCGTCGACACTCCATACGTAACCACGCGGCACATCAAAGACGAGCTCGCCCCGCTTGGCCTTGGCCAGCTTGCCGTCCTCGAGTCGCTGCTTCATGATGTGAAGCTCTGTCTCCGACATCGTCGCTTTGACTCCCAATAGCATGCGGTCATTGGGGTCGCAGGGCTCGTAGACCACGTCATTTTCGGCAATAAGCGTATCGTACTGGGCACACAGTTCCAGGAGACGATACCAGTCCAGGCAGCACCGGGCGTAGCGAGACAACTCCAGGGCCAGAATCAGCCCGACATGCCCACAACGCACCTCCTGCATGAGTTTCTGGAGACCTTGCCTTCCCTTGATGCTTGCTCCGCTTGTGCCCAGATCGTCGTCGATGGTCAAAATCTGATCATCGCTCCATCCCCACCGACGAGCGCGTTTGGCGAGCGCATACTGTCGACGCGTCGACTCTTGATGCTCCTCGAGCTGCTGGAGAGTTGATTGCCGTACATAGACCACCACCAGCTGGTTGACATGTCGCTCGGTGATCTTGGGTGGGCGCAGAATCGCGGACTCCGTCATTTCGACCTCCGTGTCGATTTGTCGAAGTCATCTGCCGCCTGGCTATCGCCCGAAGCTGGTCGACCAGTACAGCCTTGCGTCTGTCCGTCAGCCTTTTCCAGATACTCCTCGGCGCCTTCGGCTGCTTGTGCATGATGCCTCCGTGCCAGTTGAACGAGTTTCTGAAGTGCTTGCCGTCCAAGTTTGGCAGGAGATGGCCGCTTTGATAACAGCCGATCGTAAGTGGTCTTACCAAGTACCCGTCCCACCGGGCTTGTCCCGGTGGACGGAAAGCCTGAAAGCTAGATGCGCGCCCACCCACCTCCATGGCGCGCAGCGCGCCGAGTCGACGGCCGGCTCCGGTCACGGGAACGACCCACCGATCTAGATTTCGTATCATCTGAGCCAAGAAAGAGTGGCGGCGCCAGCTATTCAGTCGGTGGGTCTGACGCGTTGGAGCAATTCTCCGAGCAGCGCGATAGCCATGGCGGCAATGCCAAAGACGACCAGTTGGGTGAGCGCAATGAGTGGCAGATAGGCACGCAATTCTCGGGAGCCATCATTCACCTGAGCGGAAAACTTCGAGCCCTGCATGAAGTCAGGTAGCGGCGCAACATGTACGGAGGCCTCGTAGTGCTCGAGCCAGTCGAGATCCGTGCGGCTTTTCGAGAAACACCACACTGCACTACACGTCCCCTCGAAACACCGCGTTTCGCACTCCAGATTCGCGCTTTGATATTCAGGGTCGCCGTACTCGTCCCGGCCAATCCAACGCGAGTCTGGTAAGACCGACCACTGATGCGACGTGGGCCCGTCGACGCTTCGGATTCTTACGGTTACTGGCGGAACGGGAGCACTTTCGACCTGTTCTCGGCTCCATCCACCTGCCTCTGGGGCATCAATGACGACAAAAAGGACGTATGCGTCGTGACTAAGGGCGATGAAATCATCCGCGAAATCGACACCCCTCTCAGCATCATCGACCACTGTTGACACCTCGAGGGCGTCAATGAGTGACGGAGTGATGGTCAAGCCCCACCCCGCCATCAAAACGGCTGTAATGAAGGCGGCCCGTTTGAGAACCGGCATCTTCGTGAAGCGCTCGAGTAGCTTTCTCATCGGAGTAGCTCTGTCATCGAAATGGCGTGCGGCCGTTCTCCCCTGACTCTAGAAGAGTGTGAGCGAATCGTAACTCACTTTGGTTGGCGGCCGAAGTGCACGTCAAGAAACCGGTGTTTCTCGATTGTGATGCGATTGCGCCTTGTGTAAGGATCGGCGCCTAAACACAGATACCCCAGCTTGCTTTAGTAGCAGTCGGATGGATGTCATGGAGAAGTGTGCAGCGGTCAGGCCTTCAGCGAGTGGTTTAGTGCGGCGTTTTCGTTCCCTAGTGGCGCTCTCGGCGTTCGTAGCGGCGGCCAGTTGGACCGTCGATGCATCGGCCTCGTGCACGACGATCGAGGATTTCGAGAGTGGGTGGCCGAACTCGCCGTGGACTGTCTACGACCTTCCCGGTACGCGCACGACCACCTACAGCCGGAGCGGATCATACGGCGTTCAGAACCCGGACTGGGTCTATCGCACGGACGTGACGATCGGGCAGCAGGCCGGCGAGCGATTGGGGTTGTGGTTTCACGGGTCGACGGCGAGCAGCGGTCGGGTTTATCTGGGCTTCGACGCTGACGGGTCGGGCGCCAAGACCTTCATCGCCTCGCTCAACACCACTGATATCCGGTTTCAGGACAACGCCGGCTACAACCACACCCAGCTCAATCAGACGAGCCAGACCTTCAACTCGCAGTGGTACTACTTGGAGGTGGAGTTCAACGGTGGCGGAAGTGTCACCGGCCGGCTGTACGACTCCGACGGCACCACCCTCATCAATAGCTTGACGCAGAGTTTCAGCGGCTCGGTCGTCGGCGGCGTGGTCTTGCGCGCGTTCGACGACAACGTCATCGACGACGTGATTCACTGCACGCCCAACGATGCCCCGACCGCCTCCAACGACAGCTACGGCGTCGACGAGGACGGTCTGCTCGACGTGTCGCCCAGCGGCGTGTTGGCCAACGATACTGATCCGGACGGCGATGCGTTGACGGCGAGCGTGGTCAGCGGGCCGTCGAACGGCACGCTCAATCTGAGCGCGAACGGCGGGTTCACCTACGAGCCCGCCCCGAACTTTCACGGGAGCGACAGCTTTACGTACCGAGCGAGCGACGGAGACGGCGGCAGCGATACGGCGACGGTGAATATCAGCGTCGGCTCGGTCAATGACGCGCCCGTTTTCACGTCGACTCCGGTGACGAGCGCGACCGAAGATCAGCCGTATAGCTACCTGGTGACGGCGACCGACGTCGATACGGGCGACAGCCTGACGATTTCGTTGGCGACTCGGCCCTCGTGGCTTGGATTGTCACTCGGGAGCGGCGGGTCGGCGACTCTGTCGGGCACGCCGAGCAACGCCGACGTGGGCCCTCACTCGGTGGAGGTCGTCGTTCGAGACGGAAACGGCGGGAGCGACACTCAGACCTTCACGATCGACGTCCAGAACGTCAACGACGCGCCCTACTTCGTCGATCCGACGCCGCAAGACGGAGCGACGTTGAGCGTGGTCGAGGGCGATACGCTCTCGTTTACGCTGGCCGGCGCGGACGACGACGGCGATACGCTCACCTACGGTGTCGACTCCGTGCCGACCGGCGCGAGCTTCGACGCTTCGACGGGCGCGTTCAGTTGGACGCCGACCTGGTAGGATGCCGGGGCGTATCCGTGGACGCTTCGCGTGAGCGACGGGCAACTCGAGGAGACGCGCGCGATCACCGCACAGGTCACCTTCATCGACGCGGACGCCGACGAATTGCCCGATACGTGGGAGAACCAGAACGGCCTCGACCCGACCACGCCCGACTCCGATGGCGACACGATTGCGGACGTCGACGAGGTCGGTGACCTGAGCGATCCTGCAGACACCGACGGCGACGGCACGCTCGACGCGCTCGATGACGACAGCGACGGCGACGGGCTGCTCGACAGTGAGGAATCCGGCGACGACGACCTGGCTACCCTGCCCGTCGACACCGACGCGGACGAAATCCAAGACTACCGCGACGCCGACAGCGACGACGACGGCGTCGACGATGCCGACGACAATTGCCCGGTCACGGTCAACGCCGCGCAGGAGGATACCGACGGCGACGGCGCGGGCGACGCGTGTGACGACGACGCCGACAACGACGGATTGAACGACGCCGACGAGCCGGGCCTCGGCCTCGACCCGACGCTCGCCGATAGCGACGGCGACGGCATCGACGACGGCACCGAGGTCGGCGACGACGTCAATAACCCGCTCGACTCCGATGGCGACTCGACCATCGACGCCCTCGACGAGGATAGCGACGACGACGGCGTCCTCGACGCCGACGAGCATGGCATGGGCGACGACGGCGGCGAGCCGGTCGACACCGACTCGGACGGCAAAGCCGACTTCCGCGACACCGACAGCGACGACGACACCGTCGAAGACGGCGCGGACAACTGCCGTCTCGTGGCCAACACGGATCAGGCCGACGCCGACGGCAACGGCGTGGGCGACGCGTGCGACGGCGATTCAGACGGCGACGGTGTTGGCAACGGCCAGGATAACTGCCCGGCGGTCGCCAACGCCGACCAGGCTGACCTCGACGGGGATGCGACCGGCGACGCATGCGACGGCGACGTCGACGGTGACGGCGTCGACAATGACGCCGACAATTGCATGCTCACCGACAACGCCGACCAAGCCGACCTCGACGCCGATAGCTTGGGCGACGCGTGTGACGACGACACCGACGGCGACGGCGTCGCCAACGGCGAGGACAACTGCCCCACGGTCGAAAACCCCGAGCAATCCGACCCCGATGCCGACGGCAAAGGTCGGGCGTGCGACGACGTCGAGGAGGGCTTGGAGGGCGGACAGGTCGCCGAAGCCGGATGCGGCTGCTCGTCGACTGGCCTGCCGGCCAACGGGGCGAGCGCCCTAGTCTTTTTGTTCGGGGTCGTCGCGTTGCGGCTGCGTCGGCGTCGGCGTCGCTAATTGCGAAACCAGCGCAGCCGGTCACAACTTTGCTGTTCGCCCAATTTGCATGCCTTCTCGTGCACGCGCTGAGCGGCCTCTATGTCCTGCGGGCCGCCTTCGTCACGCTCGTAGGAAAGCCCCAGGTTGTAGCAGCCTTCGGCGTGGTCGCCGTTGCATGCCTTCTTGAAGAGCTCGCGCGCTCTCTTGGGGGCTTTGGCGCCGCCCCAGCCTTGGTTCTGCATTTGGCCTTCGTAATCGCAGGCGACGAAGTTTCCCGCACTACAGGCCTTCTGGAATAGCGACCGGGCGCGCGAAAGATCGGCAGTGACTCCCCATCCATGCACGTACAGCATGCCCAGGTTGTGACACGCCTTTGCCTGTTTGTTTTCGCATGCCCTTTCGAATAATTCGCGGGCGCGATCGAAGTCTTGGTTTACGCCCTTGGCGAAGACGTATTTCGAACCGGCCTCGAAGCACGCTCGAGCGACGTTCTCGGCGCACGCACGCTCGAACAGTTCCCGGGCGCGTGTGACATCACGCTCCACACCATGTCCCTCCAGGTGCATCCTTCCCAAGAGAAAGCAACCCATCCCACTGCCGCCGTCACAGGCGCGCTCGAAGTAGGGTCGGGCTTGTTTGGGATCGGGCTCACCGTCCGCATCGACGCCAGCGAGGGACCCGAGGTTCAAGCATGCTCCCTCATGCTGTTCGTCACATGCCTTCTTGTAGAGCGAACGGGCGCGTTCGACATCTTTCGTCACACCGCGCCCCTGATGATAAAGCGCCCCGGCGCGGAAGCAGGCGCGGACGGTACCGGCATCGCAGGCCTTCAGGAACAACGGAAGCGCCTTCTTGGGGGTTTCTTCGCCGTTCATCCCTTTGTCGTAAATGTGACCCGCGTTGTGACACGCCTCAATCAAATCGCCATCGCACGCTTTCTCGAAAAACGGCACCGCGCGTGCGTGGTCTGCTTCGCCGAGCTTTCCAAGCGCGTAGAGGTTGCCTGCATTGTAACAGCTGTCAGGAATGCCTTCCGTGCAAGCCCTTGCGAACAACTTTGCGGCGCGTTCGGGGGCCTGGGGGACGCCGTGACCGTGAATATATGTCAGGGCCAGACTGTGGCACCCTCGAGCGACTCCCTCGTCACACACACGTTCGAACAAGGTGTGTGCGCGAGCGCCGTCATACTCGACGCCAGCGCCCTCTACGTAGGTCATTCCCAAGTTGTGGCAACCCAGCATATCACCACCGTCGCAAGCCTCCTTGTAGAGCTCGTGGGCGCGTTCGTGGTCTCGGTCGCCGCCCTCGCCCATGTAGTGCATCACACCAAGCCAAAAGCAGCTATTCATGTTGCCGCCGTCACACCCGTCTTCGAATAGTGAGCGGGCACGCTCGTTATCTGCACGCCCGCGCTCTCCCCGATGGTAGAGTTGCGCTGCATTGCGGCAACTCAGTGCACGCCCTCGCTCACAGAGATCTTCGAAGATTTCGAGCGCGCGCTCGGTATCTCGCGGCACGTCGGTTCCTTCGGCGTACATGCTGGCCAAGTTGTGACAGGCCTCGGTCTCGCCAGCATCACAGGCCTTGTTGTAGAGCGAGACAGCACGTTCGGGGACCCTTTTTACGCCCAGGCCGGCTGCGTAGCTGTAGGCGAGGAAATAGCAGCCGCGAGCGCTTCCTCCCTCGCAGGCCTCACGGAGCAGTGGTGCTGCCTTATCGTAAGCCTCGTCATTGAAGAGCTGCTTGCCTCGCTCGAAGTGCTGCTGGGCGGCGGAGCTTCCTGGCTCTGCAACACGAGCAGTCGCGCAGGCGGACACCAAAAAAGAGGCGCCCAGGGCGAGGACGAGCAGTTGATTGTCCAATTTCATACAGGATTCGGGCAGAAGTGATTGTTGGGGTGACAAAAGTGTTAATTGTCGAAAGCTGAGTTCACAAGCGGCGAAGAGGAACGTGGGCGAAACTGAGTGCCGAGAGAAATAGCGCACATTCGATGCGAGGAGAGCCAACGGGGCGAGCGCCCTGCTCTTTGTGGTCGGTTTAGTGGCGGTGCGCCTGCGACACCGCGAATAGTTCCCCGCCTTGCCTTGTTGCTTTTGCGACTCACCGCCGCATGTTGGTGGCACCCTGCTCTTGTGCTATGCATCCAACAACAAAGCAGTACATTGCAGGCATGAATAATACTTCTTATGTGGACTCCTCTCTTGCGGAGAATCTCATGACGCCGAATACCCTTCGCCTCGCCGATGGGCGCGCAGCCGTGCGTCGCATCATCGCGGCGCTCGTCGTGGCGCTTGTCGCTGCGTCGACCTTGGTCGCCGTGCCCAACGGCGCCGAGGCCAAAGAGCCGCGCGACCTGATCAAGACCAAGACTCTCGACAACGGGCTGGAAGTAATCGTGCTTCCCGACCCGTCGCTGCCGATCGTGACCATCGAAATGGCGGTCAAAAACGGCGCGTTCACCGAGCCGCCCAAGTACAATGGCTTGAGCCACCTGTACGAGCACATGTTCTTCAAGGGCAACGCCGTCATCCCCAACCAAGAGGCCTACCTCGAGCGCATGCGCGAGCTGGGAATCGTGTTCAACGGGACCACGAGCACCGAGCGGGTGAACTACTTCTTTACCCTCCCCAAGGACAACTTCGAGGAGGGCATGGAGTTCATGTACAACGCCATCACCTCGCCGAAGTTCGACGAAGAGGAGTTCGAAAAAGAGAAGAAGGTCGTCATCGGCGAGGTCGACCGCAACGAGTCGAACCCCTACTACTGGTTCGGCCAGGCGATCGAAGAGAAGCTCTGGTACGCCCACCCGAGTCGCAAAGACCCGCTGGGTGACCGAAAGAGCGTGCTCGGCGCGACCGTCGACCAGATGAACACCATGCAGGAGCGCTACTACGTGCCGAATAACTCGGCGCTGCTCATCGCCGGCGACGTCGAGCCCGAAAAGGCGTTCGAGATCGCCAAAGAGATGTACGGCGAATGGGAGAAAGGCCCCGATCCCTTCGAGAAGTGGCCGGTGCCCGAGCATCCCGAGCTCAAAGAAAAGAGCTACCTGACCGTCGAGCGCGACGTGAAGGTGCCCTACGTGCAGTTTAGCTGGCACGGGCCAAGCGTGACCGAAGACCCGAAGGCGACGTATGCCGCCGACGTGCTGAGCTTCATCTTGAGCCAGCCTACCAGTCGCTTCCAGAAGCGCCTGGTCGAGTCGGGCCTGACCCTTGGCGCGGGAATCAGCTACTACACCCAAGCGCGCACCGGCCCCATCAACGTCAACGCGCAGGTCGCCCCGCAGAACCTCAAAAAGGCGATTCGCGCGGTGCTCGAGGAGATTCACCGCCTCGAAGACCCCGACTACTACACCGACGAGCAGCTCGAGTCGGCCAAGACGATCCTCGCCGTCCAAGATACCTACGACCGCGAGAAGACGAGCTCGTTCGCACATACCGTCAGCTTCTGGTGGGCGACCGCCGGGCTCGACTACTACTTGGACTACGTCGAGAACCTCAAAGCCGTGACCCGCGCGGATATCGCTCGCTACGTCAAAGAGTATATCGGCGACGATCCGTACGTGATGGGCGTGCTCCTGTCGAAAGAACAAAAGGAGCAGCTCGGGCTGACCGACGAGAAGCTGGCCGAGATGGTCAAAGAGATCGAGAAGGAGCTCGAGGCCGAGCGCGCCGGCGAGAAGTCGAAGGATAAAGCGAACGTTGAAGACAGCGGGGAAGCCAATGAAAGCTAAAACGATTTTTGCACTGCTATTCTCCGGTGCCCTCGCCGTCTCGGCGGGCTGCACCGGTGGCGACACCAAGCCTGACGAAAAGCAAACCGAAGAGAAGGTCCAGAAAGGCGACCAGGCCGACCAGAAGGTCGACGAGCGCGGCATCCCCGAGCTCGCACCGCTGCAGATGGCCGACAAGGACGCCGAAATCAAAAAGCTCGGCGAGGTCAACGGCACCACCGCCTATAAGGTGGGCGACGTGACCGTGCTGCACAAAGAGACACCGGCCAACTCGGTCGTCGCTGCCCGAGTCTACATCTCGGGCGGCGCGACGCACCTGACCGAGAAGACCTCGGGCATCGAGCGCCTCGCGCTCAACACCGCGGTGAGCGGCGGCACCGAGTCGCACCCCAAGGACGAGTTCAACGCCCTGCTCGACTCGATGGGCAGCAGTGTGGCCGCGTTCAGCGACCGTGACTTCTCGGGCTACACGATGAAGTCGGTCGTCGATAATTTCGACAAGACCTGGGAGCTTATGCTCGAGTCGATGCTCGAGCCGAAGCTCCCGCAGGAGGAGCTCGAGCTGCAGCGCCAGCGGCATCTGGCCGATATTCGCAGCCTGAACGAGAACCCCGACCGGCTCGTGGGCCACGTGGCCACGAAGCTCCTGTTCGAGGGGCACCCGTACCACACGCTGCAACTGGGCACCGAGGAGAACGTCGAGGCGTTCACGCAGAAGCAAACCGCTGCCTATCAGCGCGCCATGCTCCGCCCGGAGAAGATGACCGTCGTGGTCGTCGGCAACGTCTCCGACGAGAAGATCCTCAGCCAGGTGCAAAAGCTCGCCAAGATTCAGCCCCAGGCGAGCCTGCCCGACCAGCAGCTCACGCCCTACAACGTCGAGAAGGCGAAGCTGAAGGTCGAGGAGAAGGATATCCCGACGAACTACATCTTCGGGCTCTTCCCCGCCCCCTCGCCGGGTGACGAGGACTACGAGGCGATGCTGGTGGCCGTCGAGTACCTGCGCGACCGGCTCTTCGAGGAGGTTCGCACCAAGCGCAACCTCACCTACGCCGTCTCCTCGGGGCTGTCCGACCGACGCGTCAACTACGGGTACCTATACGTGACCGCGGTCGACCCGGCCAAAACGATGCCAGTCATCTTCTCGGAGGTCCAAAAGCTCAAGGACGGCGAGTTGACCGACGAGCAGCTCGAGCAGTCGCGAAACGTCTTCATCACCGAGCATTATATGGGATTGGAGACCAACGGCAGCCAGGCGTCGCTCCTGGCTCGCTCCGAGCTCATCGCGGGCGACTGGAAGGAGCACGCCGACGCCATCGAGCGTTTTCAGGCGGTCTCGCCCGAGGACGTGCAGCGTGTGGCCGAGAAGTACATGAAGAACTATCAGTTCGGCATCGTCGGCAAGAAGTCGCAGATCGACGAGGGGCTGTTCCTGAATGGAACGCCCACGCAAGCTGAACCCACGGCCGAAAAGGAGTGATTAAAGCTTATCGTCGATTAGCGACATGATCTTCGCGATTCGCGCTGGCCAGGAGTGCTCTTCTGCCAGCGCGATTCGCGTTTCTTGGCCCTGCTCGCCCAGCTCGAGCGCCTCTTCACATTTCTGGACGAATTCGTCGGCGGTCTCGGCGACGAGCACCGCGTCGTAGAATTCGGCGAGTGCGGGCAGGTTTGAGATGACCGTGGGAGTGCCGGTGGCCAAGAACTCGAAGAACTTGATCGGAAAGACCGACCGCGTCGCCTCGTTGATGCGGTACGGGATGACCGCCACGTCGAAGCGCTTGAGGTATGACGGCAAGACTTCGTAGTCGCGAAGGCCCAACAGGTGGACGTTCGCCGTGTTCTTGAGCGTGGTGACATCGGTCGACGGGTCGGCGCGACCGATAGGCCCGACGACCACGATATTCCACTCCGGGTGGCGCTCAGCAGCGCGCACGAGCCACTCGGCGTCGAGCTTGTAGTCGCTCACGGCGCCCACGAATCCGATGACCGGCCCCTCCAGATCCTCGATATCGTCGGCGACCGGCGTCGACGGCTCGAGCGCCGTCTTGAAGTGCTCGGCGTCGCCCACGTTGTGCACGAGGTGGGTATCGTCAGGGTTAAAGGGTGACTTTAAGTCATAGAGCTCCTGGCTCGTCGTAAAGACCAAGTCGGCCTTCTCGCACAGCTCGCGCTCACGGTCGCGAATCCAGTCTTCGTGGCCCTTGTAGGTGGGAAATGCCTCGTAGTTGTCGACGCAATCGTAGACCAAAAGCTTCTTGGGGAGCCTGTCGACCGCCCTGGCGTATCCCGGGTGATAGACCCACACGATGGGATCGGTGATGCCCTCACGCTTCATGAATCGCTTTAAGAAAAGCGTCTTCAGATCGAAGCTCGCGAAGTCGCGAATCGGGTTGCCGTGAGGAAAGATCCCCGCCCAAATCGGGTTATAGGAGTCGGCGACGTGCAGGCCGCCCTCGCGGTGCTGGACCCCGTCGACGAGCATGCGCAGGGGGCGCAGCAAGTCGGAGGGTTTTTGGCGCAGCCGACGAAAGGCATATAGCGGCAGCGGCTTGAGCCCGTAGTCGACGTGGATGACCCGGTGCTTCTTCGCCAGCCGGCTCATGATGTGCTGCTTATTGGTCCACATCCCGTCGTCCCAGCTCTGGGAAGACAGGCAGATGATGTCGTGGGTCGTGTCGGGCATGAAGTACTACTCGAGGTTAGAGCCAGTCTCGGCGTCGGACTCTGGCACGAGTCAGCGCCGCTTGCAAATCACTCGTGCAGCATAGAAAGTGCTCGCTCGTTCCTGCCGCGCGCAGGCCGTTGTAGTTGCAGTACCCGATTCCGAAGCACGCTTCATGTCTCTCATCGACAAAACCATCCGGGGGATCGCCTGGAGCACCGCCGGCAAGATCTTTGCCCAGGTGTTCGGTTTTGTGCTGTCGATCGTGTTGGCGCGCCTGCTCGTCCCCGAGGACTACGGTCTGTGGGGGATGATCGTCGTCATCGTCAACTTCATCACCCTCTTTGGTGAACTTGGCTTTGGCGCGGCGCTCATCCAGCGCAAGGAAATCGACGAGCGCCACCTCTCCTCGGTCTTCTGGCTCAACGTCGTCGTCGGCGTCGTCCTGGCCGCCCTGCTCGCGCTGAGCGCGCCAGCTATCGCCGAGTTCTACGAGCAACCCCTGCTCGTCGACCTGACCCGCATCGTCGCGCTCAACTTCTTGGTCGCGCCGCTCAACATGGTCCAGCGCGCCATCTTCAACCGCGAGATGTGGTTCAAGCAGCTCGCCGTGGTCGATTCGGTCAAGGTCGTCATCGCCGGCTGCGTCGCCGTGGGCATGGCGCTGACCGGCTGGGGCGTGTGGAGTCTGGTCGGCCAATCGGTCACCATCACCGTCGTGAGCGCCATCGCGTTGTGGTTCGCCTCCGATTGGCGGCCGAGCTTCACGTTCGACCGCCACGCGCTGGGCGACCTGCTCGGCTTCAGCGCCAACCTGTTCGGCTTCAAGACCATCAACTACTGGGCGCGCCAGGTCGACGACGTCCTCATCGGCAAAGTAATGGGCGCCTCGGCGCTCGGCGTCTACACCCTGGCCTACTCGACGATGATGGTGCCTCTCAAAGAGGTCACCCACGTGTTGAGCGGCGTGATGTTCCCGGCGTTGTCCAAGATTCAAGACGACCCCGCCCGGGTCAAAGGGATCTATTTGCGCGCGATTTCAATGATCGCGCTTATCACCTTCCCGATGATGCTCCTGCTGTGGGCGAGCGCCGACGTGTTCATCCTGACCGTCTACGGCGAGAAATGGGCGGGCGCGATCAGCATCCTCGAGATCTACTGCTTCGTGGGCCTCTACCAGTCGATCGGCACCTCGGTGGGCTGGCTCTACAAGTCGCAGGGCCGCACCGACCTGATGTTCAAGTACGGGTTGGTGGCCAGCATTCTGATCATCGTGAGCATCCTCATCGGCGTGTATATCGGCACCGTCGAGGCGGTCGCGATTTCGTACGCCATCATGACCGGCGGCGTGCTCATCTATCCGCAGTTCATGATCCCCGGAAAGCTCGTCGGGATGCGCTTTCGCGAGGTGATCGGCGCCGTGGCCAGCATCTTCGGCTGTGCGGCGCTCGCCGCGGCCGCCATCTGGGGGCTGGGCACGCAGCTCCCCGAGACGTGGCCCGCCTGGGCGCAGTTTGTCACGCAGGCCGTCTCGGGTATCCTGCTCTATCTCGGGATCATCCATACCCTGAAGATCGCGGCGTACGTCGAGCTTCGCGACTTCATCCGTGAGCAGTTGGCCAAAAAGCGTGGCAAAACAGACGACATCGATAGGGGCGACGCCGATAAGGACGAGGGGGCGCAGTAGATGAGCTCCGACGCCAAATCGAGCCGTACGCTCTCGTCGGCGGTGATGCCCCTGGCGGTCGCAGGCGCGGCGGCTGGGCTTTTTCTGGGCGGCGTCGACGCGGCGTGGTCGATTGTGTCGGGCTTCGCGGCCACCCTCGACGGGCCGGGGCTAGCCGGGCTCGTGGGCGTCTCCGCGCTGCTCTCCGGCGGGCTCGGCGGCTGGCTCGGGGCGCTGCTCGGCCTGCTCGCCTGGGGCCTTTCGAAAGCCCGCGCGCTGCAGCCCGCCGAGAGTGGCCTGCTGTCGACGAAGAATATCCTGGGTGCGTGCCTCACCGCCGGTTTGGTCGTCGCCGCCCTGCTCTTTCGGATGGACGCGGTCTTTCCGTATCTGTCGATTCCGCCGCTGGCCGTGGCCGGGGTGCTCGCGCCCTTTTTATTCGTCCATCGCACGGCCGCCGTGGCCCGCTGGGTCGTCTGGGGCGTACTTGTCGTCGCCATGGGCGCACTCGCCGAGGTCGGCGTCTACGAGTTCTCGCGCCACGGCTCGGGCTCCGGCGCGCGCCTGCACGGCCTCGTGGTGCTCGGCTACTGGGCGGTGGCCACCCTGGGCGTGTACGCGCTCATCCGCAAAAAGCTCGCCAGCACATCACTCACCTCGCCCACGATGCTCGCAGCCGTGCTCGCCATGGCGCTCGTGGCGACCGTGATGGTCCCGTGGGCGCTGGCGACGCGCGGCTGGCATAGCCTCAAGACGGTCGCCTACCTTCGCACGGCGGTCACGTATCGAGCTTTGAGCGCCCTGCCCCATTTCGAGCCCCTCTCGCGCGACGCGACCGCCAAACAGCTCGCAAACCTCGCCTCCAAATTCGAATGCGCGACGGATACACCCACGCAGCCTCCGGTGGCGCGCGCAGCCTTCGAAGGGCCCGAGCCCGTACGCGGGGTCGTGGTGGTCGTCGTCGACACCTTTCGCATCGATCGCTTCGGCTCCTGGCGCGACGGTACGCCCCTGACGCCGAACCTCGACGCGTTTCGAAAGACGGCGCACACGTTCAACGCGGCTTACGCCTCGACGCCAAAGACCTGGCACTCGGTCGGCGCGCTGCTCACGGGGACTGCGCCGGGCCTCCAGAACGCACCGCTCGAGAGCATTCACGAGCGCATGATCGTCGACGACCTGCACGCCGCCGGAGTGCACACCGCCGCGGTGCCCACGCACCGCTATATGCGCCATCTCGTGGCCGACTTCGAGCAGATGTCGCTCGACGCCTACGGCGACAACAAGCCCGAGCACGAACCTGCCGCCGAGCAGACGACGCGCGCAGGTCTCGCCCTGTTGGACGATATCGCCCAACGGGACGACGACACCGGCAAGGAGCAGCGCTTCTTCACGCTCGTGCACTATTACGGCCCGCACGCCCCCTACGAGCTCAACGAACACTTTAAGTTCGGCGACGACATGCAGGCCCGCTACGACGCCGAGATCGCCAACACGGACCATTGGGTCGGCGAGCTTCTGGCCGGCGTCGACGAGCGCTTCGGCGAGGACGTGGCGGTGTTGGTGCTGTCCGACCACGGCGAGGAGTTCTGGGATCACGGCTACCGCTACCACTCGCTGCGGCTCTACGACGAGTCGACGCGCGTGCTGATGATGCTGCGCGCGCCGGGAGTCAGCCCCGGCGCCCCGCTGCGCCGCCTGGTCAGCACGGCCGACGTGGCGCCGACGCTGCTCGAGCTATTGGACGTGCCGGGCGACGTGGAGTCGATGGAGGGCCGCTCGCTGCTCGACAACACCGACGAGCCGCCCGTCTTTTTGATGAGCGCGCGCAAGAACAGCGTCGGGCTCGTCGACGGCGCCGCCAAGCTCATCGTCAATCGCCCGGCGGGGATTCTGGAGCTGTACGACCTTTACGCCGATCCGAGCGAACAGAAGAATATCGCCGATCGCCGCCCCGAGGCGGTCCACGCCATGTATTGCAAGTTGAGCGCGATGATGCGCGAGAAGGGCGAGCCGATCGACGCGCCGCCCTTCTCCATCCCCGAGCCGATCAAACGGGCCCACGAAATCCGTGGCGCCACAAAATAGCTTTGACCCCCATCAACCCTGCGCAACGCCATATGCCCACCAAGACTGATCTGCAAGCCACCGTCGCCAACGTCGGCTCCTTCATTCGCCAGTCGGTCACCCGGCCGGTCGAGGACCGGATCTTCTTCGTCCACCTGCCCAAGTGCGGCGGCAAGTCGATCGACAAGGCCATCCGTCGGGTGGTGCGCGCGGTGCCGGGCCGCCGCCGCGGGCGCATCGTGTCGCTCGACGAGCCGGCGACCACCAGGGCCGCCGACGCCATGGGCGTATCGGTTTGGGACGTGCGCGACCACCTTCAGGCCTTCTACCTGAGTCAAGACGACGTGCATTACCTGAGGGGTCACTTCCAGGTGCGCGAAGACCTCATGGAACGCTACGCCGGTGAGTTCGCCTTCGTCACGGTGATGCGCGAGCCGGTAAAGCGCTGGATCTCGCACTACTTCTTCAACCGCTACAAGAAGGACGACCACTTTCGTATCGAGATAGGGCTCGAGGAGTTTGTGGAGACGGAGCGCGCCCGTGACCTGGGGCAGATGTACCTGCGCTATTTCAGCGGCACCGGACAGGTGGAGGGGTCGGTGGGCGAAGACAAGGACGTCCGCGACCGCGCGCGACGCAATTTGGAGCGATTCGAGCTCGTCGGGTTCCTCGGTGAACTCGATGATTTCCGCGCGAAGTTCGAGAAGCGATTCGGAGCCGACCTCACTACCTTTAAACGCAACAAGAACCCCGCGCCGAAGGCTGCGCTTCGCGAGGAACTCACCCCGGAGCTGCGCGCGCGCATCGAAGAGCTCTGCGAGCCCGACATCGAGCTGTACGAGCATGCTCGCGCTCGGTACGCCTGAGCACGGCTCTGGAATCTGCTCCGGCCCCTTTGGAAATCTCCCTGGCATGCGTGGAACGCGTTCCACACCCTCCCAAGAGCGTTCCGAAAACGCCCGAGACTCTTCCCTCGTTGTCCAACGATGAATCCAAGAGCGCCGGGGCTATTGCGAGAACGCCGGGGCGCGTCGGCGCACGCCGGGGCACCTACGCGTACGCTGGGGAGATTACGCGCGAGCCGGAGAGATTACGCGGAGGAGATCGCCTCTTCGTAAAGAGCCAAAAGCGCTCGATTGAGCTTCTGCAGGTCGTACCGCCCCTCGACGAGCGCACGCGCTCGCCGGGACATCTTCCGCCAGTCCTGCTCGCGTTCGATGAGCTTGGCGAGGGCGTCGGCCAGCGCGGTGGCGTCGCGCGACGTGCAGACGTAGCCCGTCTCGCCGTGGATCATGCCCTCGGAAATCCCGCCGATATCGGTCACGACCACCGGAAGCCCGGTCGCGTGGGCCTCCTGGACGACCACGCCCTGCGTCTCCTCGTCGCCGCGGGCGGTGCGCACGCTCGGCAACACGAAGATATCGGAGTCGGCGTACAGCTCGCGGACCTCATCGTGCGTCTTCGGCCCGAGAAGCTCGACGCGCCCGCCCAGGTCGAGTTCGTCAATGAGGGCCTGCAGCTCGGCCTCGAGCTCGCCGCCGCCCGCGATGCGGTAGACGACGTCGAAGCCTCGGTCGACGAGTTCCCGTACCGCCCGAATCGCGTACGAGAGCCCCTTTGCGGGCACCAGACGCGCCACCGAGACCAGACGCACCGGCTCGCCGGGTTCGTGGGTCGGCTCGCGATACTCGAAACTGCTCAGGTCGACGCCCATCGGCAGCACGCGGATGCGCTCGGCGGGGCAGCCGAGCTCGATGAGCCGCCTCTTCAGGAACTGCGAGTTGACGGTAAAGAGGTCGCCCCACCGAAACATGCTGCGGTAGCTGTCGGCCCCCTGCTGTCTGGGATAGACGTTGGCGCCGTAGCCGTGGAAGGTCGTGATCACCTTCGTGTCGTAACCCAGGCGACGAAGCGCCGAGGCGTAGCGGCCGTAGTCGCCGAAATGACAGTGGATCACGTCGAAGGGGCCGGCGTCGATGAGTTGCGGCAAAAAATAGCCGGGCAGCGGCGAGATCTCGAGCCGGCTCGCTCCGCACTTGTTGAGCGCGCGCAGGGTGTCGAACTGGGCTCGGCGGCTGTGCCCGCGCAGGTGGGCGAGCATGCGGCGCCACCGCCCCAGCCCCGCCGGGGGGATTTCGGGGCGGTAGTGGGTCTTCGCGCCCAGATCGTAGTGTTGAAAAGCCCGGTGCATGACGGTATCAACGACCGGCGAGGCGAAGATCTCGACGTCGGCGCCCAGGTCGATCAACCCGGTGATCTGCTGGAGGATGAACGTCTGGGAGAGCTGAGGGAACTTCCCTGTTACAAAAGCAATGCGCATAGTCTCGCTGCTGTCTGAGAGCACGTGCGTCCCGTCACTTCGTACACCATGACACAAGCCCTACCAAGCGTCTCGGTCATAATCCCGGTCTACGATGACTACAAGCGCCTCGAACGGTGCCTGTACGCCCTCGAAGGCCAGACCTATCCGAACGACCGCTACGAAATCATCGTCGTCGACAACGGCACGCCCGAAGAGCGCGTGCCGGACATCGAGGAGACGTTCTCGAACGTTCGCGCCATCCGCGAGGAGACGCCCGGCTCGTACGCCGCGCGAAACGCGGGCATCGCCGCGGCCACCGGGGACGTCTTCGCCTTCACCGACGCCGATTGCCTGCCCGCATGGGACTGGCTCGAGCGTGGAGTCGAAGCGCTGGAGCGCGACCCCGAGATTGGACTCGTGGGCGGTCAGATCCTGCTCTTCGCCAACAACGAAGACGAGATGACGCTCGCCGAGACTTGGGAGATGCTCGACGGGTTCCCGCAGGAAAAATACGTCGAGGAGTATAATTTCGGAGCCACGGCCAACGTCTTTACCCGCCGCGAGGTGGTCGAGGACGTGGGCCCCTTCAACCTCGAGTTTTACTCGGGTGGTGACCGCGAGTGGGGCGAGCGCGTCGCCGCCGATGGATGGAAAGTGGTTTACGCCGCCGGCGTGCGCGTGCGACACCCGGCGCGACGCACCTTGGGCGCGTTGCTAAGAAAGACCCTTCGCACGACGCGTGGAGACTTTCAGCGACAGCAACAGCACGGCAACTGGTCGCCTTTTCGGCGCGCGACGCGCTTCGCAGAAGCCTGCTTTCGACTGGCCACGCCAGTTCCGCGTGCCGCTTGGATACTAGCGACCGCGTCGGGGAGTCCGGCGACGCGCGGCCGCTATGCGCTCGTCCATACCCTAGTAATGGCGACCAAGGAGTGGGAACTCATCAAACTATTGTGTCGCAACCATCCGGACGGCTGAGTTGCGGCGCCTCGGTCTTTCTCTTCCATCGTAAGCGCTCTTGTCATCCGTGGCGATGCATTCTCTTCGGTCCCTTGCCTACGAAACCGGTAGATTGCAGACGTTCACTGCAATCGCGATAGAATCGAAAAGCCTCCGTCGGGCAAAGCCGACGGAGGCTCGCGAACAGTAGCTCGCCCGAAGTCACTCCACCAAGGTCTAGCGTAGTGGAGACAGCCGGGATCTGGCTGTCCCTCAAATAGCCTGCTCGAAATACTAGCTCAGGACACCAAACACGGTGGGCGGAAACACACACTGTGACGTTGTAGCATGAATCTGAGCACGAGTGGGTCATTGCGATTCGGTACGCGAGGTAATCGAGGCGGTCGAACGCGTCGGGCGTGGGCCGGTCCCAGTCGAGTTCTGCGGGGATGATTTTTTCCGCAGACCTGCCTGCCAACAGTGTTCCGAGAAAGGCCATGCTAACTTCGACAGCCTTACATTTGTGCAATGAAGAAGAGCCCTGCTCCCCTTCTCTGGACGAAAGGAGCAGGGCTGTTGGCAAGCGGAAAGCTACCCGTTCAGGTTCAGATCTCCTTGCACTTTACGCCGAACCCGTCCGTAACATAGCCGGCGCGAATTCGAATCCCCTGAACAGCATCGCCACTGGGGCAAGATGAATAACCCCAAGTTCCATCAATAGTGCCCATTGCGGCCCCAGGTACAGCGCTAACTGAGCGGGTCCACGTCCCCACCGTGTCTCCAGGCGCCGTACATACAATCGCACTCACATTGCCAATTCGATTGTTGGCTTCATCAGCGTAGATATGCGTAATGTAGCTTCCGGGCTTGCAGTGCAACTCTTCGTTGTCGGGAAAGCGCTGCACATACCGGTTGTAGTAGTATTCGTGAATTGACATTGACGTCCAGTAGTCTCCTCCGACTCTGACGACGTAATCCTCGGTCCTGATCTTGGTGAACGTCAATGTGTCGTCATAGGGGCCACAGATAATTCCAAAATTACCCGTATCGTTCCACCCAGACGTGCGCCCGATGATTCCTACAGCCGCAAAGTCTGGAGGACAGGAGAGGTTGTAGTAGTTTCCGCCACTGCCTCCCAGCCAGGCTCCATAGTACCAAGAGCTATCATAAGGCAGGGAATCTGGTCGGTTCCCGTTGGTATGGCCGCGGTAGTCCTTGATGCGTGAGGGGAAATACGAGCCAACGTTGGTATTCCACGTGTGGCCGATGTTAACTCCGTGCACCTTTTGATTCCAGCGACTGAATACTGCCCCGCCAGATGAGCCTCCGAGTGTATCGGCATTATGCTCGAAGGTTCCTTGGTGCCCATTCCACCAGCCATTATCCTTGTCGGTCGTCATGCCGGATGACCAAAGGACCTTGTCCGTTGTGTCCCATGAGGTCTCATTGACCGATAGTACGGCTAGATCCTCAGAGTTCTCGAAGTAGTCGTAGGTGACCCGACTATGCCCCCAGATTGCCGCCGGCGGAACACTTACCGAATAGTTCCACTGGTCGGTAGCCGCTTCGCTGTCGCAGCGCAGCATCAGGATGTCGCGATCTCCATGTTGACTAGTATTGAAGCTCTCGTACGATCGGCAGTCGAATGCATCATCCCAACCGCCGATCGGGGCAGTCAGGCCGAGTTGTTTGGTGCGCCGGTCTAGGAAATTCGGAGGGTAATCGCCTGGGGCAAACTGGACCGAATACTGTGTCGAGTTGGACCTAGAATCCCAACAATGATCGGCAGTTGCTGCGTAATTGTCGGCGACCAAGAATCCTGTACATCCCCCCAAATCGAAGACGCTACGAGCGGAATGCTCGATTCTCGGCAACCCTGTATCCGTAGGGTCCTCCATATCCACAGCCCACCAGTCCTCGCTTCCAATTATTATCCCCGACTCTCGTTCCTGATACTCCTCACGTGCAGGCCCGGGTCGCTGTTCTTCAGATGCCGAGTTGCTGGCTCGCTGCGCGGGGGCTGGCTTGGCCTGCGCGTCCTGTAGGCTTGGGTCGCCGGCTTCGCCTTGGCCTGAGTCAACGGCTTCGCCGCAAGCGGCCGAGCCGAGCGTCAGAAGCAGCGCCCCGGCAATCAACGTGCTGCTCGAGGCTCGGGTCAAGATTCGGCGTCGGATAAACTGTTGCATTTTGGTGCTCCATCAAGAGAAAACTTCCATCTCGACGAACGCCCTGCCTGGCTCTGCTCTGTCCGACAATGCATGACGTTGTCGTGCGTTTTTAGACAGAGGGATCCCGTGAGCGCTTGGCCTACGCCCGAAACCAGGCCAGACAGAGAGCACTCTTTGGCCCTGATTGAGGGTTTTAGGCTCCTTGCGCTCCGATGCAAACCGGATGGCAACGCCCCCACAGGGTGTCGTCATTTGTAGTCCAAGCTTGCAGGCTGGCAGCGAGAAGTCAAGGCTCTTCTGAAAGCAGGGTATAATCGGAGACCATCGGTAGAAGGGATATTTTCTTGAGCAAGAAAAAATGGCAGCATCTCCTTGCCGAATTCACGAAACTCAAGAGCGGTGTTACCAGCACGCGCTCTAAGGAGATGCTGCCATGGACGGACAATATCGAGAGGCGATCGCAGAGGCCAGCGCTATTTTGGCAGGCGCCATGTTGGAGGACTCAGACACACTCATTGCGCAAGGAAGAAAGCTGGTTCTGAAGGTCAAGAGGGTGTTGTGGCCGCTCGGATGCGTGTTGGTTCGCACGCTGCTTCGACAATTGAAGGCCAAGCTTATCAAGGAGGCGAAGCAAAGAGGTTTGACCGTCGAGAGGCGCCGAGAAGTTTGTTTCAAGATTTTGTTTGGCCCCATTCCCGTCGAGTCGGTCTATATGTACGACCGCGACAGCAACGAAGGCTATCGGCCTCTCAAGGAGCACTTTGGCGTGGTCGGACGCGGCTACAGCGACGGCGTCGAACGAGCGCTCACCGAGTTTGGCATCGAGAAGTCTTTCGGACGAGCAGCCGCGCAATTTGAAGAGCATTACGGCTGGGAAGTTGGGCGCACCAGGGTGCTCAGATTGACCGAGAAGCTCGGTGAGCGTGCCGAGGTGTACCTTCAACAACGGTGTAAGCAAGGCGAAACACGCTATTTGAGCCCCGATGCGACCGCAAACAAGGCAGCCACGATGGTCACCAGCCTTGACGGCTGCATGATTCGAACCGGGAAGATGATGACCGCCAAACAAGCCGCCCAGCAGGCCGAGGAAGAAGCCGTTGCTCGGTATAATGCTTCTCTCGAGCCTGACAAAGTCGTGCGTACCGAGGCCTGGAAGGAAGTGCGAACCGGTCTGGCGCGAAAACCCGGCCAAGTCGAGCCGACCTACGTGTGTCGGCGGGGAAGCTACGACGAGGGCTGTCGACAACTCTTTGGAGCTGCGGGCTTGGAGGGGCTGGGTTATGACACGAAGGCGCTCGGCTTGATCGACGGGGCAAATGGGCTCAAAGAAGCCATGGAGATGTCGTTTGCTGACCTCCAGGTCATCCTCGAGCCCAGCCACCTGCGCCACCACTTCTGGGAGACCAGCAAAGCGATGGGACAAACCGAAGAAGTCGGCGAGCAGTGGATTGACGACCATTTCGAGTAGATCGCTCATAGTCACGGGCTTAAAGTCGTGGCCGAACTACAGTCTGAGAGCGACCGGCGCTCGACCGACGGACCGACCCCAGCCAGCGAGCGAGTCGACCGGCTCGTCGAGTACCTTCGCCGCTTCATCAACTGCGTGCACTACAAAGAGTACCGCAAGAAAGAGTGGCCCATCGGCTCGGGCGAAGCAGAGGCCGCACACCGCTACATCCCGCAGGAGAGACTCAAGATCTCCGGCGCATGCTGGCGCGAAGAAACGCTCAATCCGATGCTCGCGCTACGAGTCGCCCGCGCCAACGGATGATGGGACGACTTCTGGCAATCTGAACACGCGGCTCGTGCCGCTTAACCGATCACCATGGAGCACACCCCTGAAAGCAGCGCTCGTCGACAGAATCGAAGAGACACTCCCACGATCCTTTTGACGTACTCTCTTCACCTGCGTATGAGTCTTCATCTGCGCATGAATTTGTGCAGCACGGTCACAAGGCGAATCTCACGCAGCCAATTTGGAGCCCCTCATGAGCAGCATCCTCGTCACCGGCGGAGCCGGATATATCGGAAGCCACGTCGCCCACGAGCTGGTCGACGACGGCCGCCAAGTGGTCATCCTCGACAACCTGTCGACGGGCGTGCGTGAGAATATGCCCGACGAGGCCACCTTCGTGCACGGCGACGTGGGCGACTACGAGCTCGTGGTGCGGCTTCTGGCCGAGCACGACGTCGCCGCGGTGATGCATTTCGCCGGCAATATCGTGGTGCCCGAGTCGGTGGAGAACCCGCTCAAGTACTATCGGAACAACACGGCGGCCACGCGAGAGCTCCTGTCGGCGTGTGTGGCGACCGGTGTGGGGCAATTCGTCTTCTCGAGCACGGCGGCCGTCTATGGGATGCCGAGCGCCGAGGAGCTCCCGGTCACCGAAGAGACGCCCACGGCGCCCATCAACCCTTACGGTGCCTCGAAGCTGATGACCGAGTGGATGCTGCGCGACGTCGACCACGCCCACGACTTTCGCTACGTGGCGCTTCGCTACTTCAACGTCGCCGGCGCCGACCCGAAAGGTCGCACCGGCCAGTCGACCCCGCAGGCGACGCACCTTATCAAGGTCTGCTCGCAGACCGCTCTGGGCATGCGCGACGAGCTGTCGATCTTCGGCACCGACTACGAGACGCGCGATGGCACCTGCATCCGCGACTACATTCACGTCACCGATCTGGCGCGGGTGCATATCCTCGCGCTGGAGGCGCTGGAGCGTGGTGAAGAAAGTCGCGTCTTGAATTGCGGCTACGGTCACGGCTATACGGTTCGGGAGGTTATCGACGCGGTCAAGCGCGTCAGCGAGGTCGACTTCGACGTGGTCGAGGCCCCTCGCCGCGCCGGAGACCCGCCCGAGCTCATCGCCGACTCGACGAAGCTGCGCGAGCAGTTCGGCTGGCAGCCCGCTCACGACGACCTCGACGAAATTGTTCGAACTGCTCTGGAGTGGGAAGAACAGACCTGAGATAAACGATGTACATGCTGCATAGGACCCAGTGAGAGCCGAGAAAGGCCATGTCGGTTTTTCTCTGCCCTCTCTGCGTCCTCTGCGGTGACTTTTCCCGGTGTAATTACCTAGTAGGAAGTATCATGGCATTTCCGAGTCCCTTTTATCGTTGGCGTCCGCACCCCTGGCACGGCCTGTCGGCCGGGCCCGACATGCCCAAAGTCGTCCACGCCTACATCGAGCTCACACCGTTCGACTCGGTGAAGTACGAGATCGACAAAGAGACGGGCTACCTGCGCGTCGACCGCCCGCAGCGCTACTCCTCGCAGCCGCCTGCGCTGTACGGGTTCATCCCGCGCACCTTCTGCGGCCCGCGCGTCGCCGACCTGTCGAGCGACCACGCCGAGCGCGCCGACCGTGACCCGCTCGACATCTGCGTGATCAGCGAGCGCGCCATCAACCGCGCCGAAGTGCTGCTCAACGCGCGCATCGTCGGCGGACTGCGCATGATCGACCAGGGCGAGGCCGACGACAAGATCGTGGGCGTGTTGGACAACGACTCGTTCTATTCGCACGTCGAGGACATCACCGACCTGCCCGAGGTGCTCGTCGAGCGTCTGCGCCACTACTTCTCGACCTACAAGACCGCTCCGGGCCAAGAGCAGGAGCGTCATATTGAGGTCGACGAGATCTACGGCGCCGAGCACGCCTACGAGGTCATCGAGGCATCGCTGAAAGATTACGGCGATCAGTTCGGCGAGTAAGAGTTCGAGTTCCATTGCTTGGTGGCGGGGCCCCTCCGGCGGCTCTCGCTACGCTCCGCCGCCACCTCCCCCGCGCTGAACACGCCGGGGAGGAGCCGAGCGCTTTCTGCGAGTCGAAGGGGCCGCCACAAGAAGCAAGGGATCTCAACTTTACCTCCCCTCCCCCCACAACGTACACTCCTGGAAACATCACCTTGTCTGACGGATGTTTCCGGAGATTATTGTGCGTACACACCCCAGCCGCCTCATCTGGCTCTGCCTTCTGAGCACCGCCCTCCTCACCACAAGTTGTTTTGAAGACAACAAGCCTCCCGAAGGGCTTCGACAGACCCAGAAGGCCGCCGGGCCGACGGTCGTCTTCAACCTCGACGACTGGCCGTTCCCCGACATCCCGTTCCCCAACGATTTGGCGACGGTCGCCGACGAGACGAGCCCGACGGGCAGGCGCATCAACGTGTCGATGTTGGGCGCGACCGAGGCGGAGTCGAAGGTGCGCCGCTACCTCAACCGGGCCACCGGCTTTGGCGTGTTCATGCCCTTTTCGGTGCGCTTCGACGCCCCGCTCGACCTCCAACGCATCATCGAGCGCCACCGAGAGCGCGTGCCCGACTTCAGCGACGACGTCGTCTATCTGATCAACGTCGACCCGGACAGCCCCGAGTACGGCACGGCCGAGCTCATCGACATGGGCCGTGGCAACTTCCCTATCACGGCGGCCGAGCCCGACGGGTACTTCCGCAACGACCCACGCTCCGAGGGCATCTCGCTGCTCGTCGAGACCTACGCCGAGGAAGACCTCGACGGCGACGGTGAGCTCGACCCCATCGAGGACACCGACGACGACGGCGTGTGGGACAAACCGAACACCCTCGACGACACCCAGAGCCCCTACGCGCCCGGAAACCTGCTCGACTTCTATGAGCGCGAGACCAACACGCTGCTCATGCGCCCGGTCTACCCGCTGGCGCCCGAGACGACCTACGCGGTGGTGCTCACCAGCGATCTCATCGGCGAAGACGGCAACCCCGTCCAGAGCCCGTTCGCCTCGATCAACCACACGCGTCAGAGCGAGGACCTCGAGCCGCTGGCCGAAATTCTGCCGCAGATTGCGCCCGATCGATTCACCAAAGACCTCGACAACGTGCAGTTTGCCTGGACGCTGACGACCGGCTCGCCGACGCGCGAGCTCGAGGCGGTGCGCGCCGGCCTGTACGGCCACGGAAGCTTGGGTTGGCTCGGCGACGATTTTCCGGCCGAGTTCAAGATGCTGCACAACCCCAGCGGTGAAGGCGACCAGAAACCGCTCACCTTCAACCTCGACCGACTCATCCCGCTGCTCGCTCCGGTCGCCTCCGAGGCGCTCGGCTCGGGCGGCGACATGAACGCGCTCGAGGACGCCATCAGCGAGATCGACTACATGGTCTCGGGAAGCTTCATCTCGCCGTATTTTCTGGCGGATAGCGACGGGCTGGCCGACGCCGGCGCCGACGCGACGCTCAAGGTGACCAACCCCGGCGACGACGACGAGACCTTCGACATCGACATCGCCGCCGGCACCGCTCGTGTGCGTCCCGGCGAGGTCACCTTCCACTGCGCGGTGCCCGCCGAGCAAGAAGGCCGCAAGCCGCCCTACCCGACGATCATTTACAGCCACGCCATCGGCTCGACGCGCCTCGAGATGATCGCGTTCGCCGGCCACATGGCCAAATTCGGCCTGGCCACCTGCACCATTGACGCGGCCGGCCACGGCCTGAGCATCCCGGCGGGCATCGGCAACACGCTCGACCGCATCGCCCAGAACCTGAACATGCCGCTTCTGCCCGACGTCCTCCAGCACGACCGGGCCCGCGACCTCGACAACGACGGCGAGGTGGAGACCGGCGAGGATTATTTCGTCTCCGACCTGCTCCACTCGCGCGACATGATGCGCCAGACGACCATCGACCAGATGCAGCTCATTCGCATCCTGCGAAGCTTCGACGGCCAGAGCCGCTGGGAGAACACCATCGACGAAGAGGACCCTCGGATCGCCGACAAGCGCGAGTTCGTGGCCGGCTGGGACCAAAACGGCGACGGCAAAGGCGAGATTCGCGGCGACTTCAACGGCGACGGCGTCGTCGACTTCGGCGGCGATCAGCCCTACGTGGCGTGGGGAACCTCGCTCGGCGGGCTGCAGACGGGCATTTTGGCCGGCATCGAGCCGACGATTCGGGCGGCGGCCTCCAACGCCGGCGGCGGCGGGCTGGGCGACATCGCCACGCGCACCGACATCCGAAACGTGCAGGTAGGCGCCTTGCTGCCCATGTTCGGTCCGCTGCTTTCGGGCACCGCGCAGACCGACGACGAAGGCAATATCACCGGCGCGATGCGCCTCGAGTGGATTCTGCCCAGCGGCATCGACGACCGCTACGTGCCGTTCGGCACCATCGAGGGCGTCGAGAATGGCGATATGATCGTGCTGCGAAACCTGGTGCGCGAGACCCGCGAGCATATCCCCGAGGAGGAGCGCCACGCGGTCGTCCACGTGCGCAACGGACGCTTTCGCGTGGGCCTTGCCGCCGACGCCGACAGCGCGATGACCAGGCGGGCCAAGCTCGGCTTCGACCCGTCGCTCGACCTCGTCGACGATGTCATGGGCTGTCGCGAAGAAGCAGTGTGCGGCGAAGAAGAATGCGCCGACGGCAGCTACTGCGCTCCGGACGGAAGCTGCCAGCCCAGATCGGAATGCCGACCGAACTTCGACCCGTCGCAGCTCTCGGAGGAAGACGCCAAGCGCTTCGCCCGACACGTCGCCGACAATCCGACCGAGTTTGGCGACGCGCTCGTCATCGAAATTCGCGCCGCCGACGGGACGCTCAAAAAGACCATCGACACCTTCCCCAAAGACCTTATCTTCGAGAATATTCTGTACCCCAAAGGCGCGCCTTTGGCCGCGCTTCACCTGGGCTGGGGCTTGAAGCGCCAGACCCCGCGTTTCCGCAAGTTCATGGCCGTCTCGCAGATGTTGCTCGAGGTGGCCGATCCAGCGGTTTACGCGCAACATTACTTCGATAAGCCGCTGTCGTACCCGTACGAGCGGGGTAGCTACAAGAGCGGCTGGACGAACATGCTTGTCGTGGGCACCCTTGGGGACCAGACCGTACCGATCAACACCGGGATTTCGCTGGCTCGCGCCGCGGGCATCTTGGACTCGTTTATCGAGGTCGACGAGTACGGAACAACTGAGAACCAGTTTCTTGTTGAGAACTATGTCTACGAGGGCCTCTGGTGGCTCGACCGCTTCCCGGAGTACCCGAACACGCTCTTTGATCCCGATGATCTCGACCTCGGCCAGTTCATCTCGCCGCGGCAACCTGACAACACTGATCCGAACCCCGACGCAGAGCATCCCTTGCGCGCACAGATCGAGACAGACCACGGCATCAGCGCTCTTCGCCTGCCCTACCTGAACACCCACGGTGAGCACACCTTCAACGTGCCGCGCACCGACCGCGGGTTTGGCATCGCGACGTTCATGACCAACCAGGTCGGCTGGTATCTGGCCAATTACGGCCAACAGATGTCCGACAACCCGTGCATGGAATCGCTCTTCATGGAGGAGTGTGAGTTCTTCGACGCCGAATCGTTCGCGCGTCCCGAGCTGCGCACCTCCGACTAAGAACCACATTGAAAGACGTTATATGAGTAAGACCACCGCAGACACCCTTTACAACGCTTACGACGAACTCGACTGCACCCGGGGCATTTACTGCAACCGAACGCTCAACCTTCGCTCCATCAAGGCCATCGGCTACGACATGGACTACACCCTGGTTCACTACAACGTGGACCAGTGGGAGGCGCGCGCCTACTCGCACGTCAAAGCTCGCCTCAAACAAGAGGGCTGGCCGGTCGATGACCTCGAGTTCAACGCCGAGCAGGTCACCCGTGGCCTAGTCATCGACAAGGAAGGCGGCAACGTCGTCAAGGCCAACCGCTTCGGCTACATCAAGCAGGCGATGCACGGCACGAAGCCGATGGAGTACGGCAAGATGCGCGACGAGTACACGCGCACCCTCGTCGCCTTGAGCGAGCCGCGCTGGCGCTTCTTGAACACCCTCTTCTCGATCTCGGCGGCGACCATCTACTGCCAGCTCGTCGACCTGCTCGACGCCGGCCGCCTCCCCGAAATCTTGAGCTACGAGGCGCTGTACGACCGCGTCCAAAAGACGCTCGACGCCGCCCACCTCGAGGGCGTGCTCAAAGACGAGATCATGAGCGACCCGGAGCGCTACGTCGAGCCGGACCCCGAGCTTCCCCTGGCGCTGATGGACCAGCGCGAGTCGGGCAAAAAGCTCATGCTCATCACCAACTCGGAGTGGAAATACACCCAGTTCATGATGACGTATGCCATCGAGCAATACTTGCCCGACGGGATGAGCTGGAAGGACCTCTTCGACCTGGTCATCGTCTCGGCGCGCAAGCCCGACTTCTTCGAGGGCAACAACCCGATCTTCGAGGTCGTCAACGAGGAGGGACTGCTCGAGCCGTGCGTCGGCCCGCTCAAGCAGCACGGCATCTACCTGGGCGGAAACGCCTCGTTCATCGAGGACTACCTGGGGGTGTCCGGCGACCAGATTCTGTACGTGGGCGACCACCTCTTCGCCGACGTCAACGTCACCAAGAGCGTGCTTCGCTGGCGCACCGCGCTGATCGTGCGCGAGTTCGAGCGCGAGCTGCGCGCCGTCCAACAGAATCGCGACGGCCAGATCAAGATCGCCGAGCTGATGGATCAGAAAAAACGCCTCGAGGACCGCTACTCGCAGCTTCGCCTCGAGCGCCAGCGCAACAAACGCGGTTACGCCCAGCAGACCGACCGCGCCCCCGAGGCGCTCAAAGAGCTGATGGTCAAGATCCGCCAGGAGCTCGTCGAACTCGACAATCAGATCAAGCCGCTGGCCATCGAGGACGGCCAAGACTTCAACGAGTTCTGGGGCTACCTGATGCGCGCGGGCAACGACAAAAGCCACTTCACTCGCCAAGTCGAGCGCTACGCGGACATTTACACCTCACGGGTGTCCAACTTCCTGCGCTACACCCCGTTCATGTACTTCCGCGCCCCCCGCGGCAGCCTGCCTCACGACCACGGCCTGCAACTGGGCGGCTCGGAAGGTATCCGCACCGAATAGCGACGCTTTCTTCACCACGGGGACACTGGGGACACGGAGAAAGGCTTCTTTTGTTTTCCCCCGTGCTCCCCGTGGTGACACCTAACCGCCAAACTTAGTAATGGCATGATGCACCACGCCCGGCGCATGCTTGCCGAAGAACGCCGCTACTTTGCCGTGGCCGGTGAAGGTGAACTCGCGTTTGCGCTTCTCGATCGCCTTGACGATCGTCTTGGCGGCTTTTTCGGCCGACCACATGAGCTGCTGGGGGCGTTTGTCTTCCCACTCGTCGTGGAAGTTACCCTCGTTGTCGACTTGGCCGATTTCGCTGGAGACGAAGCCCGGTTGGACGAGCGTACAGCTGACCTTTTCGTCGGCGAGCTCCATCGCCAGGGTCTGGCCGATGGCGCGCACGGCGTATTTGGAGGCCGAATAGGCGCCGTTGCCCGGCTGGGTGACCGTGCCGGCGACGCTCCCCATGAGCACCACGCGCCCGTCGGTCTTGCGCAGATGCTGCAAGGAGTGGCGCGCAGTGATCGCCGCGCCGACGACGTTGACGTCGAATTGACGGCGCCAGTCGTCTGCCGACAGGTCCTCGACCTTGCCGCCCACGCCGAAGCCGGCGTTGGCGATGGACACATCGAGCCCACCGAAGTGGTCGACGACCTTCTGGATGGCGATGATTACCTGCTCCTCGTCAGTCACATCACACTGCACCGCGAGTCCCTCGCCGCCGAGATTCTCGACGTGGCGCACGGTCTCTTCGAGCCGCTCGACGCGGCGGCCGGAGACAGCGACCTTGGCGCCCTGACGGGCGAATTCGTGCGCCAGCGCGCGGCCGATGCCGCTGCCGCCGCCGGTGATCCAGACGACTTTGTTCGTAAATTCAGACATCGTTTATTTTGCTTTCATGAAAGTTTGGGTTTCCGATGCCCCCCATCCGCCCTTCGCTTCGCTACGGGCACCTTCCCCACGGGGAGAAGGGTTGCCTTCGCTCATTTGAACCACGTAGCTTCTCGCAACAGCATCCCTTCCCCTGGGGGAAGGTGGCTCGCGCGCAGTTTAGCGCGAGACGGATGGGGGGCGCCAACAAGCTAGGCCTCTCTTCTCGCGGGCCATACAAACCCACCAGTTTACATTTCAACACAACACATGTAGCAAACAGAGAACCCAAAACGAAGCATCGCAACCCATGATCGACAAGCCCCAAGACCACCTCGACGCCCCATCCACGGGGCCAGTGGAGGCCCAACAAGAAGACCCATCGGACGACACATTCGAGCCGAAGGCGTATTTTTGGGGCGCTTGGCATCTCATCAAGCAAGATCTGTTCATCTTCGCCTGGAAGTTGCTCGCCGACGGCGCCCGCGCGGTCGTCTCGATCGCGACGCTGCTCGCCATCGGCGTGGTGCTCTTCGTGAGCCTCACCGGCGCGATGGCGACCAAGGCCGGGCCGATCGTCGGCTTCGAACGCTTCGTGGCCGACCTGGCGACCCCGCAATTCGTCATTGGCGCGGCCGGACTGCTCTTTTGCGCCTGGCTCATCGGGCTGACCCTCGACGTGCTCGCGCTGTCGGGCATCTGGGGCACCTTCGCCCAGGGCGCGCGCGGAAAACCGATTCGGCGCTTTCGCACCTTCTTCGCGAACCTGACCACACGCTTCCCGGCGGTCCTGAGCCTGCGCATCACCACACTCGCCGCGCAGGGCATCGTCGGGCTTCTCGGCTTGATGGTGCTCGTGGGCATCTGGGGTGCGACGACCGGCGACGGAACCTTCGCCGACTCGTCGGTGTGGGTGCGCGCGCTGTTGTGGGCGACGCCGCTCACCATAATGGCCGGCTTCGCCGCGCTCGTTCGCCTGACCATGGAGGTCGCCGCCGCCCCGCTCATCATGGAGCGACGCGCCCTCGGAGACGCCATCGCCACCGCCGCCGAGCTCGTCACGCGCCGCTTTGCTCAGGTCTACCGCCTGGTCATCGTCGCCGCCGGGCTCTTGCTCGTGCCGCTGTTCTTCTACTGGGGCGTGCTCATCTTTCAGAACCTGACGCTCGACATGCCGGAATTGGCGCCCTTGACCGGCATGTTGCGTCTTGTAGGCGAAGTCGTCCTCTTTGTGACCACCGGCGCCATCGCCGTAGCCTTCTACGGCGCCCTCTTTGTGTACTACGCAGTCGAGATGGGCATGATCGACGAGATTCCCGGCGAAAAAGAGAAGAAAGACAAGGCGGCCAATCCGTCGTTTGCTGCACGTGGCCCAGGTGCCGAGCAGCCGTGCGGACCGAGGTCTGGGCCGGTGCGCTTCGACAAGCACACGACCATCGAAGAGCTGCTGCCCGTCGAGTACCCGAATATTATGACCGTCGACGAGGTGCTCGGCACTGAACCTTCGGAGGCAGACGCCCCCTTGGAGGCAGACCTTCCAGGTCTGGAAAACGACCAGACCTCGGAGGCAGACGCCCCCTTGGAGGCAGACCTTCCAGGTCTGGAAAACGACCACGTCTCGGACGTGGCTGACGACGAGCGATTCGACGACATTTCAGGCGACGACGTATTTGACTCTACTGAAGACAAAGACACATGACCGTGACCGAACAAGTGGATAGCTGGCGAAGTGTCATCGAGTCCCGTGGCATCGATGTCGAGGAGACCGAGGCCCCCGACGCATCGGGCGGGAGTTGGTTCCAGACCATCACGCGCTTTACGAAGCGTGGCTTCCTGCGCGTGACACTGTCGCCGGGCGACGAAGCCCTGTCGATTCACGCGCAACTCGCCGTTCCCGGCTCCGAGGACGGATACCTCGACCGATTGAAGCAGCACTTGAAGCTCGTCTCCGGTTCGGACTGGGAGATGGCCTCCGAGGAGCGCCCGTGGGTGCTCGAGGTCGACGAGTTGCCCGAAGAAAAGGTCGCCCCCGTCTTCGACGCCTTCGAGCGCGTCGCCGAGCATATCGGTCTCGCCGAGTCCGGCGAAGATCCCGCCGAGCTGGCCGACGACTTCGGGCGTGCACCGAAAGAAGCTGCAGAGGAGACCGAAAAGCCTGAGGAGAACGAAAAGGCGGACGAAGCCGAGCCTGAGACTGACGAGGAGGCTGACGAGCAGACCAAAGCGCAGCCGGCCGCGTCGGGCGGTGTGTTCGAATCGATCGGCGGCGGTGAGTCGGCCAGCGACTCCGAGACTCGAGAAGAAGCCGAGACCTCGCCCGACACCGGCGATGCGAACCTCGGCAAGTTTCGGGTGCGCGTGGTCGATGGAACGATCCGCGCCGAACTCGAGCTCGCCGAGCAGCCGAGCGAGCGGGCCGAAAAGGAGCTCCTCTCCGCCCTCGCCCGCACACTTCGCGCACGCTTCGACATCAAGCTCCTGGCGCGATCGCTGACCGAAAAGGACGGCCAGCCGGTCGTCAAGCTCGCCCTCGAGCCCGCCTCACTGGGCGCAGCGTCCGAGGTGTCGCTGGGCGATCTGAGCCACGACCTCGGCCGCTACTTCGAGCGGCTCAAGAAGTTCAACGCCATGGGCCTGTCGCTCATCGACGTGCTCGCGCCGGGCGCCTCGCGCCCCAACGAGCCCGCGCGCCGCGAGTCGCCCTCGCCGAGCCGTCGTGAGCGCTCGGAGCGCCGGCGCTCCAAAGATGAAGGCAGAAAAGCCCAACAAGACAGAACAGCAAGGCAGGAAGAGCCGCGCGTGCGCCGCCGCGAAGACCACCGCGCCGCCGAGAGCGATTCGAGCGGCGTCGTCTTCTCGTTCGGCGCCGACGACCTCGAAGAGGCGAGCACCGACGTGGTCGCCGCCGGCGACTACACAGACCCGCGCGTCAAACGCGAGGACGCCACCACGCCCCTGGTCGACGTGGTCCTTCGCCACCCGGGCTACTCCGACAAGAGCATGCGCCAGGTCTTGAGCATCCTGCTCGACGTCGACTACTTCGAAGCCGGCAAGCTCGCCAAGCAGGCGCCTTGCGTCATTGCCTGGGGCATCAGCCAAGAGCGCGCCCAGGAGTTCAAGCGCGTCATCGAACGCGCCGGCGGCCGAGTTACCCTCGTCGAGCCCGACTCACTCAATTCGTAGCCGCCTTCGAGGACGCAGGGCGCTCGTAGCCGTTCGTCTCGAGATGACGGCAAGCGTCCTCGTCCCCTTTCTGGCACGCCTTCTTGTACTGCTCGATGCCGAGACTCCAGTTGTAGGCGTCGATGATTTCGCCGGCATCTTTGCATTGCTTCGCGGTCCCCAGATCGCAGGAACTCACCAACGCGTTCCAGTAGCGCTTTCCGGTCAACAGGCCCGACGAGTCACGCCCGGTGGCCGCGTACAGCGTACACGCATCGGCGTCGCGCAACGCACATGCCTTGGCATACAAATCACCCGCCTTCGCGAACCGCCCCGGCTCGTAGCTGCCGAATTCGACCGCGACCGCCGCGGCCAAACACCCGACCTTGTCGCCCTTCTCGCACGCTGCTTTCGCCTCCATGTCCGGCGAGTCCGCTTCGAACTGCTCCTTCTTCGCCAGCGCGCCCAATCGGCTGCAGGCTCTCGGGTCGCCGCTCGTGCACACCTTCGTGTAGAGCAACTTGGCCGCCTCGACGTCACGCTCGACCCCAAAGCCGTGCTGCAGCGCTCTGGCCTGCATCAAACACGCGACGCCAGCCTCTTCCTCGTTCTCGCAGCGACGTTTGGCGTCCTCGTACACGTCGAACTCACCCAACTCCTTGCGGCGCAGGTAGAACATGCTCCCGAGGGCTTTCGAGCAGATACTGTCGTCATCATTCTTCTTGCAGTACGTCCGCAAGAGCCGCAGCGCCGTCCCCGCGTTGCGCTTCACGCCGTCCCCCCGAGCATACAAGGAGCCGAGCCAGATGCACTCATCGGGCCGTTCTTTGGGATGACACACCTTCTCGTAGATCTTGGCCGCTTTGGCCGGCGCAGGGTCGCCGTCGCCGCGAAGGTGATACAGCGCGAGCAGGCGGCAATCGCTGTTCTTGTTGTCCTTGCAGCTTTTGGCGAGGCCGGCTTCGGCCTTTTGAGGATTCCTGGGGAAGAGCTCGCCGCTGACTCGCTCCCGCGCAATGACCGCACAGGCGTTTTGGACACCCGCGTCGCACGCCTCGTTCAGGAACGTGCGCGCCCCCGGAAAATCGGTGTCGGTACCGCGATAGTGGGCGATCATATGTGCGGCGATATAACAGCTCCACTGGGAGTCGCCTTCGACACACGCTTTACGCTCCATCTCGATCGCGCGGTCGAGGAAGCGGTCGGCGCGCTCGAGGTTTTTGGCGACCCCCTTGCGCCCGAATCGGAAGTTCAGTGAAGCTAGCCTACACCATCGCGCTGAGCCCAGCTCGCACACCTTGCTGAAGATCATCCCGGCCTCCCGCTCACTGCTCGCCTCCACCTCCTCCCGCCGGAGCATCAACGCAGCTTGTCCGCAGGTCGGCCCGATGTCCGCTTCGCATCCGGACTTGGCGAGCTTGTAGGCTTTGTCGATGTCCTTCGGACCTCCTATACCCTCTCGGAGCGCATGCGCGTAGTTCGCACAAACCCAGCCCTTCGAGTCGGTAAGCTCGCACGCCTTCTTCAGAACCTTCCGCGCCCGCTTCGGGTCTCGCTCGGTCCCGCGCCCGGTCAGCAAAGCGGTGCCGAGCTGACTGCACGCCCAGGCGCTATCGCCCTCGCAACCGCGTCGCGCGAACTCCAATGCCTTCTGGCAATCCTTCTCGACGTTCTCACCTCTGCGGTACCACACGCCGATCACGGCGCAGGAAGAGCCGTAGCCCCCCTCACAGCCCATCTCATAGTATTTGACGGCCTCGACCGGCTCGGCGATGCCGTCGGGAGCCTCGTCTTCATCCTCGAGCATCTTGGCGTAGAAGTAGCACGCGGCCCCGAAGTCCTCGTGGCACGCCTTGCGAAAGTGAAAGCGCGCCTCGGAAAGATCCTTTTCGCCGCCGCTTCCCGACCGGTTCATGTGGGCGTAGTTGACGCATGCCCAGGTATTTCCGTACTCGCAGCCGATGGCGAGGACCGAACGTGCGCGCTTGTCGTGGAGGCGGCTTTCGACTTGTCGCAGCCGATAGCCGGCTTTGGCGCAGCCTTTGCCCCACCCGCGGTGGCAGGCTTCGACCCAGTATTCGATGGCGCGCGATTCGTCCGCGCCGACGCCTTCGCCCTCGTCGTACAAATCGCCCAGCGCGTAGCACGAATACTCGGCGCCCTTCGAACACGCCCTTTCGAAGTATTTGCCAGCAAGCTCGGCGCCCTTCGGGTCGTCGCTGTTGCAGTAGGTGATGGCGAGTCGTTCGCACGAGAGCGCTGAGCCCGCGCTGCACCCCTTCTCGAGGAGCGCACGGCCGCGGTCGACCTCCGCCTCGATGGACTCGCCGACCACAAAGGCGCGCCCCGACACGTAGCAGGCATCGGCGTCGCCTCCATTGCATTTGTTCGCGTAGTCCAGCGCGCCGGCACGGTCGATGGTCTCGCTCAGGTAGAGCCAATACCGCTCACACCCGTCCACCAGCCCTCCCTGACACGCTTTCGCTGCGGTCGCGACCGCCTTCTGGGCGTCGGCTTCCACCTCGCCTCGTCCCTTGCGGTAGACCTTGGCGAGGAAATAGCAGTTCTCGGGAGACCCGAGCCGGCAGCCGAGCCGATAGGCTGCGATCTCGCGCTCGACATACCAATCGTCGGGCTCGGCAACCGTGGCCTTGGAGTGAAGGGTACGCCCGATATAGGTGCAGGCGTGTCGAAAGCCGCTCTCGCAGGCTTCGAAGTGCAAGGCGACCCAGTCCCGATACGAAATGCTCAGGTTGGTGTGCCACTTGTCGTTGTCGATCGTCTCTTCGACATGCTTGCCTACCTTTTTGCACGCGAACTTGTCGCCGAGGACGCAGGCGCGCTCTCGGAGATCATGGGCGCGCTTATCACTTTTGGGCACGCCCAACCCCTTCTCGTAGACCCTGGCGAAGTCGCGGCAGCCGGGGCCGTGTTCCAGGTCGCAGCTTCGCTTGTAGAGCCCGGCCGCCAACCTGCGCTCGTCCTTCTTCTCGGCGTGGTACTCGTACCAGCCGCCCAGGCGCTGGCACGCCTCGGCGACGTCCTCCCTGCACAGCTTGCGCAGCAGGCTGTAGGCGGCGTTGATTTGCTTCTGGGTCCCCTGCCCCATCGCCGTGGCCTGGCCGATGCACGCGGTCTTGTCGCCGCGGCTGCACCCGTCCTCGCCCAGATCGATGGCCAGGCTGACGTCGTGCAGCTCGGAGTCGTCGTCGATATACTCGAGGGCCGCGACCGCGCACCCCAGGTCGTCCCCGGCGTCGCAGGCGGCGTGCGCCCCCAGCGTGCGGGCGCGCATCGCGCAATCGTCCCAGAAGCGAAGTTCGTGAGCCTCCTCGTGGTGTGGCGGGCAAAACTCGAGCCACGACTGCGCGTCGGCTTCGCGATAGGCGCCGCTGTGGCTGCACGCGCTCGCGAAGACGCAAACGGACAGCAACAACACGGGGGCGATTCGGGACATCGTCGGTCTTGGCATCATCTCTCTACAACTCATCGGCTCGCGTCCGCAGACTCTTCTCCGTCCTCGGCAGGACACGACGCTTCGTGCCCCTCCATGCACGCCTTCTGGCGCAGCATCTTCGCCTTGCCGGCGTCCTTTTTGACGCCCTTGCCCACCTCGTGCAGGCGGGCGAGCTCCGCGCAGGCTTCGGCGTGGCCGGCGAGGCAGCCCATCTCGAAGTGGTCGGCGGCCTCGATGGGGCTCGCTTCGTTGGCGGGGTCCTCGCCTTCGGCCAGATCCCCGTCGCCCTCGCCGCTCTCGTACATCTTGGCGAGCTCGAAGCAGGCCAGTCCGTGGTCGTTGGCGCACGAGCGCGCCAGCAGGTCGCGAGCGTATTCGTCGTTTTCCTCGCCGCCCTTGCCGTCTTTCATCAAAATGCCGTAGCGAGTGCAGGCACCGACGATGCGCCAGGAGCAGCCGTCGTCGTAGTAGCTGCGCGCCTTCTCGTAGTCGCGGTCGACGCCGAGACCTGCCTCGTGGCGCAGGCCGGCGAACACGCACGCCTCGCCCTCGTCACGCTCGCACGCCAACTCGGCGTTGGACAACGCGAACTCGACGTTCTCTTCGACGCCTTCACCGTTGGCGTAGGCCATCGCCAGCGCATAGCACGCGTAGCCGGTACCGCCCTCGCAGGCCTTCGTGTAGTATTTGGCGGCCTCGGCGGCGTTCGAGCGCGTGCCCCACCCTTCGGCGTAGTACTTGCCGGCGACCTCGCAGGCCGGGAAGTAGTCGAGCTCACAGCCCTTCTCGAGCAGCCCGAGCGCACGTGATCCGTCGCGGGTGAAGTTGACGTCGTAGTTGTAGGCCCGCCCGGCCAAGTAGCACGCCTCGCCGTCGCCGCTGTCGCATTTGGCGGCCCACTCGGCAGCTTCGGGCTCGTCCCACAGGCGGTAGCGATAGTCGCGGTATTGCTTGCAGCCCAACTCGTAGCCGCCGTCGCACGACTTCTTGGCGAGTCGGACGGCCTCCTTGGTGTTCGCGTCGATGGTCCCGGCGCCCTCGCGTACGAGGATTGCGAGGCCCCAGCAAGCGGGCAGCGCGCCGCGTTTGCACCCCTCGCGGTAGAAGTTGGCGGCGCGGTCGTAGTTGAGGGTGATGTACCGGCCGCGAATATCGCCGATCTCGATGCGCAACCCGGCGAGCGTGCAGGCGTGCTTGAAGCCCTTCTTGCAGGCGGTCTCGTAGATCGCCAGGTAGTCCTCGCTCGTCATGCCGAGCTCCTCGATCCACATATCCTCTTTGTTATGCGGCGGGTCACGGTCGACCGCGAGGCAAGACTGTCGCTCGCCCATCTCGCACGCCTTCGTGTAGAGCTGGCGGGCGCGCTTTTTGTTGCGCGCGATCCCGAACCCCTCGTCGTAGACCTCGGCGAATTCACGACATCCTGGCGCGTAGCCCAGGTCGCAGCTCCGCTTGAAGAAGCCCGCGGCCAAGCGCTTCTCCTTGGCGGTCTCGGGCTCGTCGGCGTACCACTCGCCGATGGAGTAGCAACTCAGCCCCATCCCATCGAGGCAGGTCTGGCGCATCAAGTTGTAGGCGCGTCCCTTCTCGTAGATATCGCCTTGGAAGAGCACGTAGGCGAAGGCCTGACACGCCGCCGGGTCGCCCTTCTCGCACGCCCACTCCCCGATCTCGACCGCGCGTTCGTGGTCGCGAATCGGCGAGTCTTCGTCCTCGTAGAGCACCGACGCCAAGAAGCAGCCGACGTTGTCGCCCGTCGAGCACGCCGCCTCGGCGGTCAGCGTGGTAATCCGATAGTTGCAATCGCGCTCGACCATCAAGCCGTTGGGGTTCGACGACTCGCGCGGGCACAACTCCTCCCACGAACTCTTATCGTCGACGGTAAACATGGTCGGCCCGCCGCACGCGCCGAGCGCGCCTAAACAGATCAGTAGCGTGATGGACGAAAGTGCGGCTCTAAACAGTCGAAGATACATTCGTGCTCCGTTCGGTGCGTCGCATCCCCCGGGATGTGGTGGGTGGGGTGCTTCTTGTGGCCGCAACGATAGCGCGCACGGGCGCGCCGGACAATGCCCGAGTCTGGAAATACTCTGCACGAAGGCCTTGAAATCCTTGCCAATCGCGCGTAAGAAAGCCTCCCGTTTCGAACAATTGGACTGAGGTGTGCGCCATGAATTGCGCCTACTGCGGCTATTTTAACGAAGAACCGACCGAGATTTGCGGGCGCTGTGGCGCCGACATCCCCGAGCCGAGCTGCGGACAGTGCGGCGTGGACGTCGATTGGGGCGACGCGTTGTGCGAGCAGTGCGAGAAGCTGACGCGCTCGGCCGACAAGACGCCCTGCCCGTCGTGTAGTGCGTTCAACACCGTCTCGGCGGAGTATTGCACCACCTGCGGCACGCCCATGGCGGTGATCACGCGTGTGATGACGCTCAGCCGCGCCAAGGACCGCGAGCCGCTGGAGACCTGGCGCGTCTACGGTATCGAGACCTCCATGGTCGGCCGCGACGACGAGATGGCCCGCCTCGAGGGCTGGCTCGAGGAGGCGACCGAGGAGAGCTCGGTGCGCGTGGTCGGCCTGACCGGCTCGACCGGCCTGGGCAAGAGCCGGCTCGTCGCTGAGTTCAACCGCACCCTCGACAAGTCGTTCTCCGAGGCGGTCTTCGTGCAAGCCGCCAGCCGCGACGAGTCGGGCGGGCCGTACTCGATGTTCGGCCGCCTGCTCAAGAATCGCTTCTATATCGGCGAGAAGGACCACCCCGACTCGGCGCGCCGCAAGCTCTTGGAGGCCGTCGACGCCATCGTCGCCGACGATGACGAGGCTGAGCGCATCGGCCACCTGGTGGGCCACCTCATCGGCATGCAGTTCGAGGATTCGCCGTACGTGCCCGATATTCGCGACTCGGAGGGCGCCTACCAGCTCGACCAGCGAAGCTTCGACGCCGTGCTCGACCTGCTGGCCGCCGACGCCGCGCAAAACCCGCTGGTCATCGCGCTCGAGGACCTGCAGTACGCCACTACCCAGTCGGGCGCGCTCATCGACTACCTGACCAAAAACCTCGTCGAGCACCCCGTGCTCTTCGTCCTGTCGTGGAACCCCGACGAGGTGTTCATGGAGGATGTGCTCGACGAGATGCCCATCGACGAGCTCATCGAGCTCAAGCCGCTGTCGGACCGCGAGGTGCGCGACTTCGTGCGCGACACGCTGCACAAGGCCGACGAGATCCCCGAGGCGCTCGTCGAAAAGATCGTCGACGCCGCCCACGGCAATCCGCTGTCGGTCGAAGAGATGCTGCGTATCCTCATCAGCCAGGGCGTCATCGACACCCGCGAGCAGACCTGGCGGGTGGGCGCCGAGCGCATCGACGAGGTCGACCTTCCGACGACCGTCGAGGCGACGGTGCGCGCGCGTCTGGCCACCCTGGCCGACGACGAGCGCCGCGTGCTCGAAATGGCCGCCTGCATCGGCGACGCCTTCTGGTCCGAGCTCGTGCGCTGCCTGTACCGCATGCACGTCGACCACGAAGAGCACCTCCAGGAGTTCTGGAGCGACGACGAGATCGACGGCCGGGTCGACGAGCTCATCGAGAGTCTCGAGCGCAAGGACATGGTCCGCCGCCGCGACGACACGCTGATTGCCCCTTACGAGGAGCTCTACTTCAAGCACCGCATCGAGCGCGTGGCCGTCTACGAGGATATCCCCGCCCAGGACAAGCAGCGCTACCACCGCATGATCGCGCAGTGGCTCGAGCGCGAGGCCTCCGACGACGGCGAGGTGCGCCTGGCCGAGATGGTCGCGCGCCACTTCGACGAGGCGCGCTGCCTGGAGCACGCCGCCGGCCACTACCTGCACGCCGCCCACCGCGCCGCGCGCCACTACGCCAACCGCAAGGCCGTCAAGCTGTACACGAAGGGGCTGGCGTATCTGTCCGACGCCGATATCGACCTGAAGCTCGAGGCGTTCCACGACCTGGGAAGCGTCTACGACCTGCTCGGCGAGTACGACCAGTCACTGGCCTATTTCCGCGAGATGCTCCGCTACTCGTGGCTCGTCGACGACATCGCCAAGGGCGGCGCGGCCTACAACAAGATCGGCCGCGCCTACCGCAGCATGGGCGAGTACGACGAGGCGCTCGAGGCGTTCGAGAAGGCGCTGGTGCTCTTCCGCGACGCCGACGACACCCGCGGCGTGGCGAGCACCCTCGACGATATCGGCCAGATCAAATGGGTCCGCGGCCACTACGACGCCGCCCTCAAATACTATTCGGCCGGCCTGCAGCTTCGCCGCGAGCTGGGCGACGAGCGCTCGGTCGCGCTCAGCCTCAACCATATCGGCACCGTGCGCTTAGCCCGCGGCGAGCTCAAAGAGGCGATGGTCTACTACCGCGAGGCCCTCGAGCTGCGAAAAGAGATCGGCGACCGCCAGGGCGTGGCCGACAGCTTCAATAATCTCGCCGCGCTCTGCCTGGAGCGAGGCGAAAACGCCAAGGCCATCGCGCTGTTCCGCGAGGCGCTGCAGCGCGGCCGCTCCATTGGCTACCGCTCCCTGGAGATGGTGGTGTTGAACAACCTGGGCGAGACCTACCTGAAGGACGAGGAGCTCGAAGCCGCCCAGGCCTGCCTCGACGAGGCGATGGAGGTCGCCGAGGAGTCGGGCGACAAGCGCGTCCTCTTCGACGTGCTGCGCAACCTGGCCGCCCTCGCCGTCGAAAACGGCGAGCGCAAGCTCGCCCTCGAGCGCATCGACGAAGCCCTCGCTTTGGCCGATCAGCTCGACTCGACGGCCCTGCACGGCATCGGCAAGCACTCCCTGGCCGAGATCCACGCCCGCTACGTCGACCACCCGACACACGGCGACGAGGCGAAGGACAAGGCGCCCGCGTGCTTCGACGAGGCGATCGACGTCCTCGAAGACGTCGGCAACGAGTCGCAACTCGCCCGCTGCCTGTCGAGCTACGGCGAGTACCTGGCGGGACGCGGCGACGCGAGCGACGCGAGACAAAAACTCGAGCGCGCCCGCGACATCTTCACGCGTTTGGAGATGCCCAAGCAACGCGAAGCCGTCGACCTGAAGTTGGACGGCCTGAAAGGGGCTGGAGAGCCCGAACCTGCATAAATTGGAGCGAGCGCATTCCTGCACTCGCCGCCTCTTCGGTGCGACTGCTTCTAGCTCTCGTGAACGAGGGCAAGATGCCCACGCACCGAATCGAGGGCAAGATGCCCACGCACCGAATCGAGGGCAAGATGCCCACGCACCGAATCGAGGGCAAGATGCCCACGCACCGAATCGAGGGCAAGATGCCCACGCACCGAATCGAGGGCAAGATGCCCACGCACCGAATCGAGGGCAAGATGCCCACGCACCGAATCGAGGGCAAGATGCCCACGCACCGAATCGAGGGCAAGATGCCCACGCACCGAATCGAGGGCAAGATGCCCACGCACCGAATCGAGGGCGAGATGCCCCCGCGCCGAGACGAGGGCGAGATGCCCCCCGCGCCGAGACAAGCGCACCGAAAGACATCAGCAGCGACGTAAGAAGTTCTCGAGCAGCCCGTAGCCACGCGGCGTCAACACGCTCTCCGGATGAAACTGCACCCCGAACGTCGCATGCTCGCGGTGCTGCACGCCCATGACAAACCCGTCGGCGCGGGCGCTCACCTCGAGCTCGCGCGGAAGCGGCTCGCGGGCGACGAGCGAATGATACCGCCCCGCCTCGAACGGACTATCCAGCCCCTCGAAGACGCCCTGCCCGTCGTGTTCCACCATGCTCGGCTTGCCGTGCATCGGGGCGTCGTTGGGGCCGACGTCGCCGCCGAAGGCCGTGACGATGGCCTGGTGGCCCAGACAAATGCCCAGAATCGGGAGCTCGCCGGAGAATCGGCGGATGGCTGCGACCGAGATGCCGGCGGCGTCGGGGTGGCCGGGGCCCGGTGAGATGACCAGCGCGCGCGGCTCCCAGCTTGTGAGTTCGTCGACTGTGAGCTCGTCGCTGCGGTGGACGACGACCTCGGCGCCCAGCTCGGCGAAGCGGTGCGCGAGGTTGAAGACGAACGAGTCGCGGTTGTCGAGCAGCACGATCTCGCCGGTCGTCTTGTGGGTCCAGCGTGTCTGGAGGCTCGGCAGGTACGTCATGGCAACCACTCCCGGGCAACCTTCGACCACGTGTCGTCGAGCGTCCTGCCCTCGAGCGAGGCGGCGGCGAGCAGACCGACGCCGGCGGAGAGCAGCACGACTTCGTCGGCCCCTCGAAGCTCGTCGACGGTGACCTCGCGCACGTCGATGGGCCGGCGGTGGGCGTCGGCGAGGTCGAGGAGGCCTTCGCGGGTCACCCCGGGCAAGATGCCGCGGATGGGCGGCGTCGCGGCCTCTCCAGACTTCACGACCACCACGTTCGCGCAGCTCGCCTCGCCGACGAGGCCGCTTCGGGAGGTCATGACGGCGTCGTCGAAGCCCGCAGCCTGTGCGCGGCGGCGCACCTCGACCGAGCGCAGGTAGCTCGTCGTCTTGTGCTCGGCGAGGAGGTCGTCGGGCAGGTAGAAGCCCTCGGCGAGGCCGAGGTGGGGTCTCGTGGGGATTGCGAAAGACCGAAAACGCGTCGCCATCGTGCCGGAGCCGCCAAACGGCGCGCCGTCGGGGGCACGGCTCACGGTGACGCGCCACAGGCCCGGGTCGCGGCCCGCAAGGGTCTCGAGTTCGGCGACGGCGGCGTCGATGGACGTGTCGGGAAAGCCGAGCGCCTCGCCGGAGCGCCGCAGGCGAGCGACGTGGCGCTCGAGCCAGCGAATCTGGCCGTCCTCGCGCACGCGCACCGTTTCGAAGAGCCCGTCGCCGTACAGAAAGCTTCGGTCGTCACTCTGCATCGTCGCCCTCCCCTTCGACCACCGTTTGCAGCGGCCGCGCCTTCACGCACGCCTCCTCGTACTCGCCCATTGGGTCGGAATCGGCGACCACCGCGCCGCCTGCGCCGTACCAGACGGTCTCGTCGCACAGAACCGCGGTGCGAATGAGCACGCTGCTGTCGAGGGTGCCGTCTGCCGACGCGAAAAAGAGCGTGCCGGTGTACGGGCCGCGGGCGGTCTCTTCGAGCTCGGCGATGAGCTCGATGGAGCGAAGCTTGGGCGCGCCGGTGATGCTGCCGGGAGGGAACGAGGCAAGGAGCGCGTCCATCGAGCTCAGGCCTTCTTCGAGGTCGCCTTCGACCGTCGAGATTAGGTGGTGGACGCCCTCGAAGCTGTAGAGCCCGCAGACCTCGGTCGCCTCGACGCTGCCGAGCTTGCAGACCCGCGTGAGGTCGTTTCGCATCAGGTCGACGATCATGACGTTTTCGGCGCGGTCTTTGGCGCTCGTGACGAGGTCCTCGGCGAGGCTCGCGTCCTCTTCGGGCGTGTCGCCGCGGCGGCGGGTGCCTTTGATGGGGCGCGTGATGACGTGGCCGTCGCGCACCGCCAAGAACTGCTCGGGGCTGACCGAGGCGAGTTGGAAATCGCCCGCGTCGAGGTAGGCGCCATAGGCGCCGCTGCTCGTCTGGCGCAGCGCGTCGAAGAGCGCGAAGCCATCGCCTCGCCAGTCGGCGCAGAAGCGTTCGGTGTAGTTCACTTCGAAGAGTTCGCCCGCGTAGATCGCGTCGATGGCGCGTTGGACGCGCGCGGCGTATTCGTCGGCGGTGATGGTCAATCGGAAGCGCGCGCCTTCGGCCGTCGACGGGGTCGCGGTCTGCGGGCGACGAACGGCCTCGCGCAACTTGTCTGCCGCGGGCGAGTCGGCGTCGCCTGTGAGCCACCATCGGCCTTCGGCGTGGGAGTAGACAAGCGCGCAGGGGTAGTCGCCGACCCAGAGGTCAGGCGTGGGCGCGGGTTTGCGCGGGGCGTGGATGTCATCGAGTTGCCAGGCGAATTCGAAGCCGAGGAGGCCGGCGAGGCCGCCGTGGAACGGGAGGCTTTTCGGTGCGAGGGCATCTTGCCCTCGTTTCGGTGCGAGTGCTTCTAGCACTCGTGAACGAGGGCAAGATGCCCCCGCACCTAAAGTGAGCCACTCGACCGGGTCGTCGACCTCGCGCTCGCCGGGAAGCTCGACGAAGCGCCCTTCCCTCTCGGTGAGCACCTTCGTCGGCTCGCAGGCGAGGATCGACCAGCGCGCGCCCGTGGCGCGGCCGGAGTCGAAAAGCACAAGCCCCGCGACGCCGGCGAGGTGGAGACCTCGCGCGACGTCGACGGGGCTTGCGTCAAAGCCGTACAGCTCTTCGGCCACGTCAATCAGTCGTTCGGGATGCGGAAGATGATCTCGACGCGGTCGTTTTTGGACGGGTCGTCCTGGTAGCGTCGGTTGTCCTGGCCGTACCCGTTGGTGCTGATGCGGCCGGCCTTGACGCCCTGGCCTTCGAAGTAGATCTTGACCGCCTTGGCGCGCAGCGACGAGGTCGCCAGGTTCTCGGTGGCGTCGCCCTTACGGGTGTAGCCCTCGATGACGATATTGGCTTCCTTGTACTTCTTGGCGATGTCGGCGGCGGCTTTGACCAGCGCCTGGCTCGAAGGCTTGACCGAGGCCGAGCCTTCGTCGAACAGCATCGCCAGCACCACGCGAACGCCGGTGGGCTCGGCGACGGTGAAGGGGCCGCCGAAGTTGTTCTGCGCTTCTTTACGAAGCGCTTCGCGGCGAGCCGGGGCCTTCATGTTGGACAGATGCTCTTCGTATTTCGGGCGCGCCTCGTCGGCGGCCTTGCGGAAGAACTGGGCAGCCTGGTCGGCGGCGTCCATGATGGTGTCGGCGCTGCCGGCCTGGCTCTGCTGCATCGAGATGGCCGACTTGAGCTGGTTGTTGGCGCGGTTGAACGTGCCCTTGGCGAACTCGTTGGCCTGGACGGCCAGCGCCTCGTCGCGCGCCTTCTTGGCGGCGTCGAGCTTGTTCTTGACGGCCATCTCTTTGGCGCCGCTCGTGTCGCTGTTGCGCTGGAGCGCGGCGTTTTGAAGCGCCTGCTGTCGGCGCTCCTCTTGAGCCTTTTCGTTGCGGGCGCGGGCGACCTGACGCTCGACCTCGCCGACTTCCTTCTGGAGCTTGTTACGCTCCTGGCTCAACGCCTGAATCTTGGGGTTGACCTCGCCGACCTTGGCGTTGGCAGCGTCGAGGCGCTCCTTGGCCTCGAGCTGCTTTTTGATCGCCGCCGCGGTGCGGTAGCGAAGCTTGCCCAGGATGGCGTACTCCTTGGCGCGCTCGAGCTCGCCTTCCTCATAAGCCTCGAGCGAGACGCGCCGATACTGGCGCGACTCGCGGTAGAATTTGGCCGCGCCCGGCGCCTCTTTGACCGTGCGGGCGTCGGGATCTTTGAGGATGGCCTCGAGTTCGACCAGCTCTTTGGGTTTGGGAGGCGTCGAGCAGCCGCTGGCGAACATGGTCGTCAGACCAAAGACCAGAAACGCTGCGAGAACCAACCTCAGGGGGGTTTGCTTCACCATCGATCAACTCCGATAGACATCTACGAACCAGCGGAAGCCGGAAAAAACACAAATCAGCGAAGCTTGCTCAGCTCTTGCTGCAGCTCTTTTTTCTTGTCCTTGAGCTTTTGGACGTCGGCTTCGAGCTCGGGGATCTGCTTTTCTTTGGCCTTATAGAACGCCTCTTCCTGGTCGTCGGCGGCCTTCTGGATGTTGCCGGCTTGGACCAGTGCGGTGATCAGATCGAGGCTGAACTTGACGCGGCGCAGGTATTTGGCGGCCGCCTCTTCGTTGCCCTTGGCCAAGAGCACGTTGGCATTCTCGAGCCACTGGCGGGTGCGCTCGATATCCTTGGCAGCGGCATCGGCGCCGGGGGCGCCAGCCTGTTTGTCGAGCATCTTTTCGAACTGAGCGGCCTGCTCTTTGTAGCGCTCATTGGCGCTGGCGAACGCAGGGGATGCGACGCCGACTGAAAGAAAGCAGAACAGCAACAGGGACATCAACCATCGGGAAGACCCGCTGAAACGCATACGGAAATCTCCGTCTTAGAACACGCTGAGCGCCGCCGTCGGCCTCGACGAGGCCTGCGGCGGCGTCACACCAGCATCATTGTCACTCTCACTCGTTATACCGATTCGACAACAAGAACGCCACCGCCTCTCTGGCGCACTGGTCGCAATAGCCGTAGCGGTTCTTGAGGTTGTCCAGAGTCGTCTCGACCGACTCGATCTCGTCGGCGTCCATCTTCTTCTTCTCGTCCTCGAAGTAGCGCAGCAGGCTCTCCTGGATGCGACGGATCTGCTGTTGGCGCTCCTCGAAGAACTTGCGCTGCAGCGCGTCGAAGAAATTGGGGAACGTCTTGCGATAGTCGATCTGCTCGCCGGGGTGGTCGATCGAGTAGGCGGCGATGGTCGAGATGAGGCTGTGGCGGAAGTCCTCGATATCCTCTTCGATGTCGAGCATCTCCTCGACGTTGTTCATCAACTCTACGTCGGGCTCCTCGCTGCGGCCGGTGATGCGGTTGTAGACCTTCTCACCTTTGAGCCACTGGCTGACGTGCTCGATATAGCGAGCAAAGAGGTCTTCGTACTGCTTCTCTTCGACGAGTCCCATGGCGCTGCGGATCTCGCTGTCGATCAGGTCGAGGTAGCGATCGGTGACCACGTCGATGAAGTCGTCGTGGCGATGATAGTCGCCGTCGGACTTCATCTGCAGGAACGGGAAGACCGACGGGTCTTTGACCAGCTGGCGAAGCTCTTTGAACACCGCCAGGGGGGATAGGCACGGGAAGTCGTCGTTCTGGCTGGCGTTGAGCAGAATCATCTTCATCTCACGCGGGCTCGCACCGTAGCGGCCCTCGTAATTGCTCGACCCCTCGCCCTCGCTCATCATGTCGGGGATGACTTTTTTGAGCTCGCGGGCGTTCTCGGCGCCGATGCCCTCGGGCACCTTGCCGCGCGAGTACAGGTCGGCCTTCTCGAGCGGGGTCAGCCCGCTGATGATCTCGCGCACGGTGTTCGGATAATTGTCCGGATCGGGGCGCTTGAGGCGGGTCAGGGTCGCCCACAGCGCGGCCACGAAAGTGGTGTGCGGGGCGAGGTGCTTGATGAAGTCGACCGACGAGATCTGCTCGTCGTACACGAGCTCCTCGATATTGTAGTCGAGCAGGTACGGCAGCCGGACGAGCTCGATGCGACCCTTGAACGACGAGTAGTCGGGGGTCTGCTTGAACGCGTCGAGGTAATCCTCGTTGGCCGTCGCGGTGAGCACCTGGTCGAGGTGCAGGATGCGATTCTCCAACGACACGGTGCCCTTCTCGCTGGTGGCGAGCAGGTACTTGTTGAGCTCGGGCTGGCGCTTGAGCAGGTCGTCGTACTCGACGATGCCGCGGTTGGCGTCGACCAGGTCGCCGAATGGCTCGAACATCGTCTGGTTTTGCAGGCTCGACGGCAGCGCCGAGAGGCTGCGGTCGACGGTGAGCTGGCGCAGGTTGGCGTCGACGCGCATCTGCGGCTCGACGACGACTGCGCCGACGCGGTAGCGCCGACTGATGAAGAAACGCTCGACCTGGATATGCTTGAAGACCTTCTCGATGTCGCCTTTGTAGGCGGTCATCAGCGCGTCGAAGATCTGGCGGCTAGTGTGGCTCAGATCGCCGTCGTAGATGTATTTACTGAGCACGAACGGCGGCTCGGTCTCGTCATCGTCCTGCGCTTCGCTGTAGCGGGTGCGCAGGCGCTCACCGTCTTCTTGCTCGTAGCCCGGCAAAATCGCATCCGGGATGAACTCTTTGAGCAGAGTGCGGCGCTGCTCGGTGGGGAGCAGCATCAGCGGGTGGTCCTTCATGTCCGCCGGGATCTTGGCGTCGATCTGGTCTTCGTCCAAGTAGGCGAACGAATCGAGGTCGGTCTCCTCGACGGCGCGGGCGCTGAAGCCCTCGAAGCCGATCGACGAGCCCGAGGCGAGCCGCTTGTTCGGGAAGACCCAGTTGAACCGAAAGAGCGCGCCCTCTTCGGTGCACGAGTACGATTCCATCGCGCGCATGAGCATGTTGACGAAGGTGCTCTTGGCGCTGCCGTTGGGCCCGTGCAGCAACACGAGCTTGTTGACCTCGCCCTGGCGCACGAAGTTGTCGAGCAGTCGGAAGACACGCTGCTGGGCGCGCTCTTGGCCGACGAGGCGGTCTTTGCCCCCGTCGAACGGCGCGTCGAACATCCGGTAGTGAGTCACGTCACCCCAGACCGCCGGCTTCTGCTCGGTGCCGTAGTGCAGGTAGCAATCGCGCAGGTACTGGACCGCGTTTCTGGCGTGGCGTCGCGGATGCTCGGCGAACAGATCCAGAAACTCCGCAAAGCTCATGATGCGCTGGTCGCGCCCGTAATCTTCTCGAACTTTGGATGCCAGCGACGAGAGAATCTTCTGACCGTCATTCATGACGTTTTAGTTTCCTTCGAGTACAAGCCGCGCCAGGCCCGATGATGCAAGCCGCGTAGCGCTCGGCTCTCCAAGTATTCATTGCGAACTATATTACTGTTCTTGCGCCTTCTGCTCTTGCTGCTCTCCAGCTTCTTCTTGCTCTCCAGCCTTTTCTTGCTCGCCTGCCTCGGCTGCGGGCGCCGCGCCGGCCGCCTCGATCTCGAAGCTCAGCGGCGCCTCCATGATCGGAACACACAGGGTGTCTCGGCAGACGCTGAAGTTGCCCGTCGCCTCGAGTTTGTGCACCCCGGCGGCCTTGGCCTCCAGCAGAAGCGGGAACGTGGCCTCCATCTCCGAAAACTCGATCTGATCGGAGGTGACCGTCTTCTGCGCCAGTTGGACGTCGGGCGAGTCGGCAAATTCGATCTTCCAGCTGAACTCGTCGTTGATCTTGAACTCCCCATCGGGAGTCACGGCGAGTTCGACCTTGGCCTTCTTGCCCACCGGCACCGGCTCCTGGGCCGAGCGCTCGTTCCACTTGTCCTCGTGGTAATTCCTGGCCACTTCGGCGTTGGCCTGCACCGCGGTCGCCCTTTCGGGCTGAGGCGACTCCTCACACCCCACCACCAGGGCGGTGACCAAGATGCATCCAGTAACGATCAAAACAAGTTTTCGCTCTCTTCGGTTCATGCTCGAGCAGTCTGTAGCAGGGGGAATGCGCTCTGCGCGTGTTGCCCGCGGAGTTTACTCGAAGCAAACACCGCGCGACGCCGACCATAGCACAGCCCAAATAAGGGCGTAACCTCACTCTCAATCACGGGAGTTATAACCACGCTGAGGGCCTCCGTCGATTGTCGCAGGATGGCCCACTGTGCTATTGTTTGACAAACCACGGGTTCTTCCAAGTATTCCACCGCAGCCGCTGTTCATGGCCCCAAGCACCGACTCGAAAATCGAAGACATGACCGACGCCGTCGACGTACTCGACGAGCCGACTGATTTTCCGTTTCGCACCGAGCGCACCGCCCAAGATGCGGTCGTCTCGAGCCTCGATGCGCGCGCCGAACTCGTCGAGACCGCCGACCGGCTCGTGCGGGTGATGGCGAGCGGTTCGGCGCGCCCGGCGGCCCATGCCGCCGCGCCTCAGTCGAGCCCGTCCATGCAGGCGGGGACACAGACAGGCCCCCGGCCGACGCTGGTAGTGCGCAGCCCCGGCGGGACGATGGAGACCCGGCACACCATCGACGCGCCGCGCTTTTTGGTGGGGCGCGAGAACTGTGACCTCGAACTCGACGATCGATTCGTCGCGCGTTGGCATATCCAGCTCTTTCAGCGCGACGGTGCGCTGATCTTGCAGGACTTGAACAGCCGCAACGGCGTCTATCTGCGTATCGCCGACGACCTCGCCCTCGAAGACGGCGACCAGATCGTCGTGGGCGACCAACGCTTCGAGTTTCGCACGAGCTGGGACTCCCCTGCCCAGCAGAATCCGACTCACCAGAATCAGACTCAACAAAACAAGGCAGACACCGACGCCCTGGGCGCCTCCTGGGCCGGAAACCCCGTGCGGCTCATTCGGTATATGGAGGGCGACCACATCGGCGGGGTCTATCCGCTGGGACAACGCATGACCATCGGCGGAGCCAACGCCGACTTGTGTTTTCCGGAAGATTCGATCCTGTCTTCTCCTCACGCGGTCATCCACCGCGACGGAGATCGTTACCTCCTTCGCGATCTCGAGAGCGAGTCGGGCACCTTTATTCGTATCGCGGACGCCGTCGAACTGATCGACGGAGACTGCTTTTTGGTGGGCCGCACGCGTATCCGCCTGACGTTCGCCTGAGACGCCCCCAGACACGAGGCGGTCGACATACCGATGGTCACCCTACGCCAATTAGTGCTCTTTGGCCTCGCCGCCGCCGTTTTCTCCGGCTGCGCGTGGTCCCAGCCCCCTGCCGAACATCAGGCGCTGGCAGCTTCCTACGAGATCTCGACGGACGCCAAGAAGCCGAGCCTCGGCAAGCTCTTGCTCACCGAGCAGGGCTTGTGGGGCTTCGTGCATGCTCGCGCGGCTAAAGAAGCGCCGACATTCTCGCGCGGCGAACTCGTCGCCTTTTTGCCCCACGAAGGAAATGCCCCGGCCCACCTGTTCGGCGTGGTCGCCGAGCGCTCCTGGGGCGTGATGCTGCAGCGCCTCGACGGGCGCACCATCGCCTTCGACACGGTGCGTGGCGACCTCGTTCCGGTGCGCTCCGAGGCGCAGCTCGAGCGCTGGGGGATCTGTCATGGTGCCGGGGGGAATCTGGCTGACGACGCCTGCCTGGGCGCGGCGGGTCGCACAGTCGCCTGGCGGGTGTACGGCGCCAACGCCAAGCACCGCCTCTCCGTCGCCGAGGATGATAATGCGCTCGTCTTGCCGATTCGCACCGACGGCGTCGTACACGCCGGACGGGCCGTCGTTCGCGCCGATTCTCTCGAACGCGGCTGGGTCGCAGTCCCCGTGCGGGCCAACCGCGCGACCGTGCCCCACGCGCGGGTGCTGCTCGATACGCAGTGTCCGGACATCGATCTAACGCGAAGCATCCAGCCCATCGAGATCCTTCGGGGCACCGTGGATGCGTCCGAGCACCCGGTCGAGATCGAAGAGGCGGCGATTGCCGCCGGCGCCGATGCGCTCGTGCGGTGCGCCAGTGAAGAGGTCACCGTGCAGGTGCCGATGCTCTTCCGCCCTCGCCTGCAGGTCACCAACACCTCGGCGAGCGGGGTGCCTTACGGAGCGATGCGGCCGTGGAGCTTCGCCAAGGAGAACCGCGCGGCCGTCGAGTCGGCGGTCTTGTTGGCGGCGTCCCTGAGCACGGGCGCAGGGGTTGCTGCGGACTTCTATCTGGAGCGCACGCTCTTGGCGGCGCCCGAGACGAAAACCGCCGGGCGGCTGGCGCTCGAATTGATGCAGGTCGCCGCCGCAGCGGGACGCCCCGAGGCGGCGCTTCGCGGCGGGCGTGCGGCCACCAGTGAGGCTTGGCACCGCCAGAATCGCCCGGCCTTCGTGCTCGGCAAGGCGTGGGTGCTCGCAGCTCTCGGCCAAACGAGGTCCTACGCCGAGGCGATGACGCGAGTGTCCAAGCTCGCCAAAGAGCCCGCGAACCGACAGGCCCGTTTGTGGCTCGCCTGGTCGCAGTTACGAGACGACGCGGGCACCTCGGCCAAGCAATCGATCACCCGCGCGATGTCGGTGCTCGAGAAGTCGAACGCGCCAAAGTGGCTGGAAGCCGGTGAGCTTCTCGTCGGCTGGATCACCAGCGGCCAAAACACGTTGACCGCGCCCAAGACTCGATTGAGCGAGGCCTTCCAACCTTTCGACGCAGGTTGTGAGGACGTGTCGACGTGCAAGCTCGACGTCTATGGGCGCAACTTCGCGGCGCTCGTCGAGGCGAGCAGCGCCGACGACGGCGCCCAGCTCGTCGAACAACTGCAGAGCACCGCCGTTGCAGCGATTCGGCCCGGGTTTCGCCTCTCGACGCTCGATGCAGGCAAGCTCGGCGCCGCCGACTCGGTGGCCATGCGCGCCGCGGCGATGCCGCTGCTATCACCGGGGCTGCGCGAAGATGGCTTTCGGGAGCTCGTCGAGGATGTCGCCGGCGCCTGGCGTGAGTCGGGGCGCTGCCTGGAGGTCGAACAAACAGACGTGTTGGTCGCACGTCTCGGCGATGCGCGCCGCGACCACGCTGGCCAGGCGGCTCTCGCAGCCACGCGCTGGTTGCTCGCCGGCGCGCTTCCTTCCGCATGCGAATCACCCCGAAAGTTTATTCAGAGCCTCGAGCGAGGCTTGATTAGGTATCCCAAGATCACGACCTACGCCGCGCCATTGCTCGAGGCGCTGACGAGCCGCGCGAGCAAAGAAGATCGACTCGTGTTGTTGCGCGAGTTTGGCGACTTCACGGCCGAGCACGAAAAAGGCGCGGCCTGTAAGCGCTGGAATCTCGCCCTGGCCGTCTCGAGCGCCAACGCCGGGCGCCTCGACGAGGCAGAAAAAGAGCTCACGCGCGCCATCAACTGTGAAGCAACGGGCGAGGACGCCTACGAGGCGACCGAGTTGCTGATCATCGGCTTCTTGCAGTTCGAGCGCAGCGCGGTCGTGCCCTCCGACCTGTCTGCAGGGGCACGCGCACGGCTCGCCGCGCTCGTGCGCCGTGAGCCGGTGGTCGACCGGGTCGACGAGGTGTGCACCGGTCTGTTGCCGCTCGAGTACAATCTGTCTCGCTACGTCCACCCCAATATCGCCGCCCTCGCCGTGGCGATGCCGGAGCTGCCGACCGACGAATTAGCGCTCGAGACGAGCTCTAGGAGCGCGTCCCGGGGAATCGCCTCGTTGCTCGTCGCCCGGCGCAATCTGGGCGAAGGACGACCGCGTCTGGCGGCCAAGGCGCTCGCCGAGTCCCGACAGGCGTTCGCGCGCATCGACCACAAGGTCGGACTTCGGCGCGTCGCGTTTTTGGAGTCGGTGATCTTCGGCGGCGATCTCGAGGCGTATTTGGAAGGCGAGGACAAGACCGAGCGCAGCGTAAGCCTCGATTCACCCGACAAACTCGACGCGGGTGAATGGGCGCGCGCTCTCATGGCGGGCAAAGCCCGTGAGATTCTGGCGGCGGTGGCCGTCGACGGTGCGCAGCTCGACGATGAGGCGAAGCGCGCCGCCTTGGCGGCCTCGTTGATCGTCGACTCGGAGGAACAGACCGTCGAAAAGTGGCGTTCCAATGCCGGAGGCGCTCATTTAGCCGACCTGTGTGGTCGAGACGAGTGAGCGCCCTCGCTGTATGGTTGTGACTTGGGCCACCGTCGATTAGACTCGGCCCGTACTTAGCAACCACGCCAGTGCGGGGCGGCCACGGCATTTCCACTTTTTCGTGCGGCTCTACAGGCCAGTCATGATCGGCACCACGATTTCGCGCTACGACATCTTGGAGGAACTCGGCCAAGGGGGCATGTCCGTGGTGTATCTGGCTCAGGACACTGCTCTGGGCCGCGAAGTCGCCATCAAGTTGCTGCACGAGCACCTGGCCAAGAAGCTCGAAAACCGCCAGCGATTTCGCCGCGAGGCCGAGGCGATCGCGCGGCTGCGCCACCCCAATATCCTCGACGTGTACGATGTCTCCGACGAGAGCGACGAGCGCTCGTTCATCGTCATGGAGTACATCCCGGGGATGAACTTGCGTCAGTTCATCGACCACCACGGCCCTCCCCCGCCCGAGATCGCCGCCCTGCTGGGCGTCGAGATTTGCAACGCGCTCGGCCACGCTCACAACCACGGCGTCATTCACCGTGATTTGAAGCCCGAAAACGTGATGATCTCCGACGATGGAGACGTCAAGTTGATGGACTTTGGCATCGCGCACGTCATCGACGCCGAGACGATGACCAAGACGGGCAGCCTGCTGGGCAGCCCCGCGCACATGGCGCCCGAGCTCATCGACGGCAAGAAAGTCGACGAGCGCGCCGACGTCTTTGCGCTGGGCACGGTTTTGTACTGGATGAGCACCGGCCAGCTCCCCTTTTGCGGCGACAACGCCCCCCAGGTGCTCCGTAACGTCATGGAGTGCCGCTACGAGGAGCCCGAGGTCGTCGCACCGACCGTCGGCCACGACCTAGCGCGCATCATCTGCAAATGCCTGAACAAGGAGCCGGAAAACCGCTTCGCCTCGGTCGAGACGGTCAAGCGAGAGCTCTTTGCCGCGGTCCACTCGGTGGGGATCGAGGAGACCGACAAGGCGGTGCGCGAATACTTCGCAGATCCGGGCAAGTACACGGAAGCCTACGCCGAGCTGATCGTCCCCAAGCTCATCGCGCGCGGAAAGCAGGCGATGGAGCGCAAAAACGTCCCGGTGGCCATCGCGCACTTCAACCGCGTGCTCGCCTACGACCCGAAAAACGAAGAGGTGCGCGAGTGTCTCGATCAGCTCAACCGCAACCAGCAGGCGGCTCGCTTCGTGGCGGCGGCCGCGGTGCTCTTGTTGGTAGGCGTGGCGGGTTGGTGGATGTACGACATGACCGTCGACGAGCCGCAACCGAAGGTGAAGGCGGACGTCGAGGATGAGATCGCCGCGGCCGCCGAAGAGGAGGCGCAGGCAAAGGAGGCGAGCTTGAGCGCGGCGCTGACGCGCGTCGGTAGCGCTTATGGCGTCGCCGAGGGCGCCTCGGAGGCCGAGCATGCAGCCCAGACGGCGGTGCCGATTGCGCAGGATGTCGTCGGTCTGGCGCGTCGCGTCGCCAAGAAGGGAAAGCGGTTGGTGCACATCGCCAGCCTCAAAGCTCCTTCGGTCCAGCTCGTCGAAACGTCCGGCAACTCTAAAGAGGAGACGGAGGAGACGGGGAACGATGCCTCGCCCCCCGAGGCGGCCGAACAGACCTTCGAGGTGCAGTTCAAGGTCTTTCCCGGCTCGGCTCGCCTCGAGGTCGACGGAGAGAAGGTCTTCTGGCAGACCGAGAGCATTCAACTCACCCGCGGCAAGCACGTCATCACCGCCAACGCGCCCGGCTGTAAGCCGTATCGCGAGATTCTGGTGGTAAACGAGCCCAGAACCGATAAGAATAAGGTTCCCGTGGTGCTCGAATGGAGACGAGCGACCATCAACGTCGTGTCGAACAAGAACGCGCTGGTCTACGTCGCCGGTGAGTCCGACCCACGCTCGAACGCGCGACGCAGCTCGATTTCGGTGCCGTTTCGACGCAAAATGGGCGACCCGACGAAGACGGTAAAGCTTCGCATCGCCGATGCCTCCAACCTGCAACGCGTCGAGGAGCGCGAAGTCGTCGTACGTGCCGGCGACAGTCGCACGGTCAAAGTCTACTTTCCCTGAAGCCTCCGATGTTCCAACGGCTGTCCACCTCTGTGCTGTTCGTGCTCGGCGCCGCTCTCTGGGCGACGCCGTCGCTGGCGCAGACACCGCCGCCGCCCGACGAAGGCACCACCCCCGTCAAGACAGCCCCCACGGCCGAACACGACTTTCCCGAAGCTCCCAAGGCACGGCTCGAGCGCGCCCAGAAGGCATTCCAGGACGCCGAGTACGACCTGCTGAGACCGCTGCTCGAACCGACGCTGTCGCCCACGAGTCAATTCGCCCAGACCGAGTCGGAGCTCGAGGCGCGCACGCTTCTGGGCGTCGGGCTGTACTTCGAGGCCCAGAAAGTCACCGACGCCGAGCAGCGGCGCGAGCTCCTCGACACGACACGCCGGCATTTCCTCGAGATCCTGCGCAAGGAGCCCGACCACTCGCTCAACCCCCTGCTCTACCCGGCCAGCGTCGTCGAGCTTTTCGAGGCGGTTCGCGAGGAGAACGCCGAGGAACTCGACAAGATTCGCGCCCAGCGCGACGACGCCAACGGCGACGTGGCGGCTCAGGGCCTCAAGAGCATCTATATCCAGCGCGAGGTCGACCACCGGCTGTACGCGGCCAACTTCTTGCCCTTCGGCCTCGGTCAGTTCCAAAACGGCGAGCAGGTCCAGGGAACGCTATTCGCCGGCGCGCAGACCGCGGCGCTGGGGTTGAACGTGGCGAGCTACGTGATGATCGAAAGCCTTCGCGGTGATGACGGCTACTATGACCGAGGCGCCGGCGGGACCACTGAACAGGCGCTGCAATGGCGTACCGCTCAATACGTGGGCCTGGGCCTCTTCGTAGGCTTCTATGCCTGGTCGGTCATCGACGCGCTACGAGACTACGAGCCGTACGACGTGCGCATCCGCAGCCTCGACGAGCCTCCGCCGGAATTATCGGCCGGCGAGGCGGATGACAAGGGGGCTACTTTTCAAATAGGATTGGGTGGCCTTGGTGTTACGTGGTAACAACGAGGCGAAACGCCAATGACCTATTTGGGAACCTGGGAACGACGACCATGCCCACCCTCATTGTCCAATCGGCCGACGGCTCGACGAGCCGTGATTACCCGCTTCGTAAGACGCTGACCTCGATCGGTTCGGGGCGCACCAACGACATCGTGCTCGACGACCCGAGCGTCGAGGCGAGCCACGCCATGATCCAGCTCGACGGCGGGGTCTTCGAGATCCAGACCGTCAGCCGCAAGTGCGAAGTGCGCATCAACGGCAAGAAGAAGCGAAAGCTCAAGCTGTCGCACGACGACGAGGTCCAGATCGGCGACGTGGTGCTGCGCTTCTCCATCTTCGACGGCGCGCCGGCGGCCGGGCTTGCCGAAGAGAGCGTCACCGGAGAAGAGATCGAGGGCTACCGCAAGCTACACGAGTTCTCGCAAAAGCTGTTGAGCGACTACGAGCTTCCGGTCCTCCTCGAGAACTTGCTCGACGCGGTCGTTTCGATCACCTCGGCCGACAAGGGCTTTTTGATCCTGCTCGAGGACGAGGAGTTTCGCATCAAGGTGGCGCGCAACGTCGACCGCGAGAATATCGAGGGCGCCGTCGAGCAGGTCTCCGACTCGATCATTCGCAAGGTCATCGAGAGCAAAGAGCCGCTCATCGTCAGCGACGCGCTCTCCAACAGCGAGTTCAACAGCTCGCAGTCGGTCATCAACCTGAACCTGTCGAGCGTGATGTGCGTGCCGCTCTTGGACCGCGGCCAGCTTCTGGGCGTGCTCTATGTCGGTAACGAAAATATCGCCAACCTCTTCGAGCAGCGCCACCTCGACCTGCTGACGGTCTTCGCCTCGCAGGCGAGCCTGATCATCGCCAACGCGATCATGGTGCGCGGCCTGAAGCTCGATAAGCAGCTTCTGAGCGAGCGCCTCAGCGAGATGCGCTTTGGCAGCATCATCGGCGCCTGCGACGCGATGAAGGAGATCTTTCGCACCGTCGAGAAGGTCGCGCCCACCACGGTCAACGTGCTCGTCACCGGCGAGACCGGCACCGGCAAGGAGCTTATCGCCCACGAGATTCACCAGCGCTCGCCGCGTGTAAAGGGGCCGTTCGTGACGATCAACTGCGGCGCCATCCCCGAAAACCTGCTCGAAAGCGAGCTGTTCGGCCACGTCAAAGGGGCGTTCACGGGGGCGAATCAGACCCGCGAGGGTAAATTCCAGGCCGCCGACGGCGGTACCATCTTTCTCGACGAGATCGGCGAGATGCCGCTGAACCTGCAGGTCAAACTGCTGCGCGTGCTCCAGGAGCACACGGTCACCAAGGTCGGCGCCACCAAGTCCGAGAAGATCGACATCCGCGTGGTCGCCGCGACCAACAAGAACCTCGAGAAGGCCGTGCGAGAGGGTGATTTCCGCGAAGACCTCTTCTACCGCCTCAACGTGGTCCTGCTAAAGCTCCCGCCGCTTCGCGACCGCGGGAACGACGTGGTGCTCATCGCCAAATACCTCATCAACGAGATCTCGGACGAGATCGGCGTGGGCCACAAGGAGCTGAGCAAGGAGGCCATCCAGGCGCTTCGCAAATACGCCTGGCCGGGCAATATCCGCCAGCTCGAAAACCGCCTTAAAAAGGCGATCGTGCTCGCCGACGGCAGCGTGCTCACCCCCGAAGATCTCGACCTGCCACCTGAGGTGCTCGAGCCGATCATGCCGCTGTCCGAGGCCAAGGAGCGCTTCGCGCTGCGCTACGTCATGGAGGCCTTGGAGCGAAACGACGGCAACCGCACCCAGACCGCCCGCGAGCTCGATGTCGATCCGCGAACCATTTTTCGCTATCTAGAAAAGGAGACCCCCGAGGCGTGAGTCCTTTTGGCTAACCTCGCCCGGGCTCTGACATTTTCGTCATCGACGCGCCCCGGATATGACACCGCTGTCATATCCGGGGCTACACACCCACCGCGCACGGGCTCCTGAGCAGTATCTCCCGCATGGCACGTCTTCTGCAAAACCTCATGCCGAGCAAAGGGTTGGCTCGACAGCTGCCCTTGTTGCTCGTAGCTGCTGTGTTGAGCGGCTGCATTTTGTCGCCGCCCATCGAGCCGCGCGATGAGCCGAACTACTCGCCGCGAATCGGGCCATTGTGGCCCAACGGGATCGACCCGTATGTGCGCGTGACCCGTGACCAGTTTGCCAACGGGAGTATCGAGTTGAGAGCGAAGCTATTCGACGGAAACGACGAGTCCGAGTTGCATTTCCTGTTGGTCAGCGACCACGACGGCATCATCGAGAACGCGATCGCATTGCCGGCCGCCTGTAGTAGCGAAGACGACGCTGACGAGTACTGCTACGGCGTGGTCGACCATACGGTTAACCCGTGCGACAGCGGAGTGACCATTCCGGGCACCGAAGTGATCACACTCGTCGTCTCCGATCGACCGTTTCGCACCATCTCACCGCTGCTGAGCATGATTGAGGAGGCGCCAGACGCCATTATGGTGACTTATTCGTGGACGTTGAACTACGAAGCCGGATTCTGTCCCCTGGATAACTGAAGATGATGTATTCGAGGCTTCAAAACACCACGATGCTCGCCGTCATCGGCACGCTGGGACTGGTGCTAACCGGTTGCGCAGAGAATGCGACGAGTGGCGCGTCGACGGTCGGCGGAGTGGATAATTGCGCAGTCGACTCCGATTGCCCCGGCGGTCAAATGTGCCGTGCGGGATTCTGTTCGACGCGCGGCAGCGCAGCCACCGACATCAACTTTCGTTTCTTGCCGTCCAACACGACCGGCTTTCTGCCGCAGTACCGTGAGAACGTGCGCGTGCAGGCCGATGATTCGGTCGATTTCCTGTTGCAGCGCGGCGTGACCGTCAGCAGCGGAGGGGCCAGCGGCAACGCCGAGCAATCGGGCGGGATTCGCTACGCTGACTCCACCACCCCGGGCGGTCCCGATGGCACCCTTCTTTTCCGACCCCAGGACGCCTCCGACGGGCTATTCATCCGTCAGGCCCACGTCGACGACGGGCGCTTCGACACGACCGTCAATCCTGGCGTCTACACGGTGACGTTCGTTCCTGACGAGAGCGACAAGTTGCCCAAAAAGACTTGGCGAAGACGAGAGTTCAACAGCAACACGGTGCTCTCGCTCTCCGTGCTCCCTTCGAGCGAGTATCTCGTGGTCGATGGTCGCCTATCGCGCGAGATTGTGTGGCCTGACGGCACGTCCGGAACAGATGAGTCGGTGAACAACGTGCGCGTGTATGCGCTGTCGACGTCCGGCGAATATAGCAGCACCGAAGTCATCCCAACGGCCAATGGCGAGTTTGACCTGCGCGTCGCCCCCGAGACCGGCACCTATGACCTCTACGTCGTTCCCGCCAGCTCGGAGTCGATGGTTCCCAGCGTTCGCTTCGACGCCGCATTCGACGCGTTGGCGACCAAATGTGTGACCAGCAGCACTCAAGGTGGCGGTGAGGTGTGCGCGTGGAGTGGAAGCCTCGGCGCCTACCCTGCCGAGCCCGCCACGGTCAGCGTCCAACTCGTAGCCCCGGACGGATTCAGCAGTGAGGACAACTGGCAGGGAACGAGCCTCGTCGTCCGCGGTCCGCTCGGACGCGGCAATTTCGCGCGCAGGTTCTCTGCAGACAACGAAGGCAAATTCGAGCTGACGCTCTTTCCCGCCGATTGGTCCTTCGACGAGCTCCGGCAATACACCCTCGAGGTCATCCCCCCGGCGCGCTCACCATTCGTGCGCAAGACCTTCGAGCTGACCGGCGCCATCGGCACGGACGTCACGCACCGCTTCGAGCTCGATCTCAAAGAGCGCGTGACGGGCTCGGTGCTCGATGCCGGGGGAAATCCCATGGCCTCGGCCGAACTCGAATTCCGCCTCGACTCCGACGCGTACTCCGAAGACGAGCACCTCGACGAACGCGCCATCACGGTGACGACCGATGAGGAGGGCCGCTTCGAGGCCTGGCTCGAACCGATGCGTTACGATGTGCACGTGGTGCCGCCAGAAAGCTCCGGCCAGCCGCGCACGATCGCCCAGGCCGACGTCTCTGCGCTCCGCACGGGTGAACCGCTGCAGATCGAGCTTCCCCGCCCGACCGTGCTCGTCGGCTCAGTCTTCGGCGCGGAAAGCTCTGACGGTGACGATATCGCCGGGGTCGGCGACGTGAGCGTAGAAGCCTACCGGGTCATCGACGGGCGTACCGTCATCCTGGGCAAGGCGCGGACAGATGCCGACGGACGCTTTCGAATGGTCGTCTCGTCAGAACTCTGAGCTCCCCCCGTTTTCGACACAATCTATTTCTCGAGCAGATCTTGGCGGGTCTCCGCCAACATGTCGTACAGCGTGGGATGGTCTTCCTGACAGCGCACCAGCCAAGCGCGGTACGGCTCGTCCCATTTGCCAGTGAGCGACTCTTGCTCGCCGGCCTGGACGAGTAGGCGCCGCGCCTCTTCCTTACAGTCGACGGTGCGCTGGTCGCGCGTGACGGGTCGACCGGTGACGGGATCCCAGATGCGGTCGTTGCTGATGCCCGAACCTACCCCGATGAGCATCGGGATGAAGATCAGAAGTCCACCTCCCATAAAGACAACGTAGCCCAACCGCCGCACGATTTTGGCGGTGCGCTCCTTGATCTCTTCACGGGTTGGCTCCGACATGGCTTACACGATGGAAGAAGTGTGGCGCCCCGCCGCTTTCATGGCGGGGCAGACATCGTTGCTCTGGGTGGGTCGGTTGTAGCGGATTGTGGGGCTTCGGTAAACCCACAGGCGTCACTCGGCTGCGCCCTCCCAGTTGCCCTCTTGGAGCTCGACGACGCCGGGCATCGACTCGATTTGCTCACGCGCGATGCGCCAGGCCATCTCGATGATCCAACTCATCGAGCGATCGTGGCGAAGCGCCTCTCGCTTGGTTTCGTTGACCAGATTTTCGGGGAAGTACAGGGTCAGCTTTTTCTTCGAAGCCATTGAGCGTCTCCAGAACCAACTACTATCGGTTTACAGCGGTGTTTCTAAGCGGTTGTCGTCGCGTGTCCTACACTGTACGACGACCACGGTCCTCACCTTACGTGAGCTGAGCCGACCGTCAAAAAATTAGTGGAAGCAATTGAGGCAAAGATGCTGGACGAACAACAGGCGCAAAAACTTAAACCGCTACTCGAAGAGTTGATGCGCGAGTGCGACTACGTCGAGCGCCGTCGGCACGACCCCGTCGAGTTTGCGTGGGAGTACAAGGAGCGCCTCGACCGTGAGCTGGTCGCGCTTTTGTCGAGTTGTCTGGCTTACGGTCGTGTCGAGCTGCTCAAAGCCGGTGTTAAAGTGATACTCGAACTCTTGGGGCCTCGCCCTACTCTGGCGGTCGACGAGATGGGGCCGGACGCGCTCGCCGGCGAGCTCGGTGAATTTGTGTATCGCATGACGAAGGGAGCCGACGTCGTCGATCTGCTGATCGCAATTCGGAAGGTTCAAAGCGAGTACGGCTCGCTGGAAGCAGCGTATGCGAGCGCGCCCGAAGATGACCATTTGTCGCGGGCGAGCTTTCTGGTGCAGAAGCTACGCGCCGCTCGCGTCCGCGATGAATTCGTGCGCGGTCTGCGCTACCTCTTGCCGGATCCGGCAGACGGGAGCACGTGCAAGCGGCTGCATCTCTTCTTTCGCTGGATGGGGCGCGGGCCCGATGGCATCGACTTGGGAACCTGGGAGGTGCTCGACCCCGCCGACCTGATCATGCCGCTCGACACGCACACCAGTCGACTCTGTCGCTACATCGGGCTATGCGATCGCAAGAGCACAGATCTTAAAGCAGCACTCGAAGTTACCGAGTCGCTCCGCATGATGGACGCCGACGACCCGCTCAAATACGACTTTGCGCTATGTCATTTGGGGATTTCGGGAAGCTGCATCCACAAGCGCTCCGAGGAGCATTGTCCGAGCTGCCCGATCGAGAGTGTTTGCACGCTGTGACTACCGAAGCGTGATCACCTGCACGTCGAACCACTTCACGCCCATGACGAAGTGAGCGCCCGTGAGGCCGAGCACGGTCGTGGCGACGAAGATGAGCAGAAAGAAGCAGGCCAGTTCGTACCAGCTTCGGCCTTTGGAGAGCACGGCGACCACCGCGAGAGTCGTGAAGAACGAGATCGCCAAGACCCAGAGCATCAGCAGCGGCTGCACCGTGGTGATGATGGTATAGGGTTCGAAACTACTGCTGTTCATGTCCGGCCTTCAGGTGTCCGTACTTGCGACCGATCGACTGCAAATTGAAGAAGTTGATCGTGAAGTGTGCCAGTATCGGGGCGAGCACGTTTCCAGTGTACAGGTACATCCAGCCAAAGCCAGCACCGAGTACGACCGCCATGGCCGTCCAGGGCCAGAACTTCTTGATGTCCGGGCCGACGTGCATCAGTCCGAAGATGAGGCTTGCTGCGATGAGACCCGCCCAGTCGGCCCAGGCGCCGCTGAAGACGGCCTCGGTAAGGATCTGCTGGAGGAATCCGCGAAAGAGCAATTCTTCGCCGACGCCGCTGGCGAGCGCAAAGATGAACGCGTCACCGGTGCTCAGAGGCCCGAGGGTGCGTCCGAACTCGCGCCCGAGTTCCCTGGCCCACTCGGCTTTACGGTCGAGCACGTTGCTCGCCAGAACGACGACGATGCCGACGGCGACGCCGAGCACGGCGTCGAAGTAGACCGATGTGTCGTTGGCGTCGTGCCACACGAGTAGGTTGATGTCGCCGAAGATGCTCGCCAGCACCCAGGCCAACACGCCCAAAAAGGCGTAGAACGCGACGACAAATCCTACCGTGATACTTTTGTTCATGGGTGCGGCTCGTTTCGGAGGTCAGTCGGCGGGCGTCTCGGAGTCTTCCTCGCCCAACAAAGCGTCAGCCTCACGTTCCAAGCTCGGCTTACGGATCTGACCGCGGAAGCGAATCGTGGCCTTCTCGACCGGATAGAGCCGCCAGTCGACATGAAAGCGTTCCTGCCGGTCCTGGCGGAAAAATTCGTAGAGCTGCAGCTTCAAGAACTCGAGGGCGAGTTCCAAGAACCGCTCCGGGCTGTCGAGCTTCTCGGCCTTTTGGTCGGCCGCCAAGATCGACGCCTCGAGATCGAGGCGAAACGACTCGTCGGCGGAGGTCACCGCGATGGTGCCGTACACGTAGTCCTCGGACTGCTCGGCGTCGAGCTCCAGGCTTTCGCCGGGTTTCAAGAACGCAGAGAAGCGGGCGGTGAGCGCCTGACGAATGAGCTGCTTTTGGCGCGGCGCGAGCAATTCGACCTCGCGCTCGCCCTGCGATGTGGTGTTCTTACTGCTGGTCATAGTCGTCGAGCTTGTAAACGCGTCATTGAACGAGATGTAATCACGGTGGACTCGGCTGTCACGCCGCAAGGAGTCTGTCAAGGGCAACGTCTGTCGAGGCGTGGGTGTTCCGAGGGGCCTCAAGAAGTGAGGCGTTCGGAGATATCGGCGGCCACGGTGTCGAAGCCCGGGGTCGCCCACAGGCGCGCGGTGCGCTGGGAGTCGACCCGCTCCATCTCGAGGATCAGTCCCTCGCGAGGCCACGCCTCGGGGATGCGGTCGAGCCACTCGACACAGGTGATGGCGAAACCCGATTCGGCGTAGTCCCAGTAGCCGATCGACTCGAGCTCGTCGTAGGTCTCGAGCCTGTACAGGTCGACGTGGACCACCGGCGGGTCGGTCTCGTACTCGTTGAGGAGTGTGTAGGTGGGGCTGGTCGCCTCGGCGTCGGGGGCCAGCGTGCGCACCAGCGACTGGACCAGCGTGGTCTTGCCGGCGCCCAGGTTGCCGATCAGCCCGACAAACGCGCCGGCGTCCAGGCTCTGGGCGAGCGCCCTGCCCAGCCGACGCGTGACTTCTTCGTCGCTCAGGTCGAGGACCAGAGCCGGACTTTCGGGCAGGCCGAACGCCTGCGGGTCAAATTGGGGAGCGTCCATGAGAATGGTCGACTAGCCGTGGTGGAAGCCGGGACGCGCGTCGGCGGGACGCGCCTCGTAGTCATCTTGGCGCACGCCGAAGAGGCGCTCGACGTCGATGAAGTAGCGCTCCTCCTCGGTGGTCACCGACACGTAGTCGGTCGTAAAGCTGATGCGGCGCACGCGGTTGACGGGCATCAACGAGTCGCCGGCCTGCAAAAGCAGCGTGACGCGTTTGCCGGTCGGGATGAGAAGATCGCCGCCTTCCTTTTCGGCGTCGAATTGCTCGACGAGAATTTCTTCGAGAACTTCTGGAGTCATTTTTTATCCTTTATAAATTTCGAGTCATTGTACGCGAAGCGGGAACGTGACGCCCTTGTTGCTCACAGCGCCATGCTCCGGGAACTTCATCGAGCGGAAGCGACGCTTGAGGCACTGGCCGACCGGGCGGTTCGAGTATTTGCCCTCGCGAATCTTCACGCCACCGGTGGTACCCGACGGACGGATGAAGAACTGCACGGTCACACCCTTGAAGGATCGGTTGCTCTTGAGCTCCTGCATGATGCAGCCGCGAAGCTGGCCGAAGTTCGACATGATGATCTGGTTGATCTCGTAGTCGCTCAGGTGCTTCGAGGAGCCGGACATGCTGCCCATGTCGACCTCGGTGACCCCGCTACCGCCCCCAGAGCCGCTTCGGCGCTTGCCTCCGCGCTTTTTGGAGCGGCGCTTGATCTTGCGCGCGATTTCTTCCTCGCTTGCTTCGGGGTTGAAGATACTTGCCATCAGGTCTTTGTCCACCGCGACGGTCTGAAAGTCTTTGGGCGGCGGCAAGAACTTGTAGTCCATCGAGGCGAAGGCCTTCTCCATCGGCAGTGGCTCGGGGTCCGGCAGATTGAGGTACCAGATCACCTGCACGACGAGGACGACGACGCCGACGGCGACGCCGATCATGAGGCCCACGGAGGCGCCCTTCTTGACCTTTCGCTCCAGCTCGGCGCGGGCCTCGGCTTCGCGGCGGCGGCGCTCTTCACGCTTGGGGATATACTCCTCGACCTCGGCGCGGAACTCGTCCATTTCGCCCAGATCGACGCGATCTTGGGTGACGCGGTCGAGGACCTGCGTGTACTCGTCGATGTCGTCGGCGTAGAGCTGGTCGAGAACTTGCTGCTTTGTGAAGGGACCGTAGTCGAGGCCGTCCTTTTGGACGAGATAGCGCTCTTCGCCGTCGCTGTCGGCTTCGTCGTCGCCAAAGCCGGGCAAGTCGATGTCGAACAGGTCGCTGTCCTCGTCGCCCACGGCGCTGGGGCTATCGTCTTCGACGGCCGGCTCGATCGGGAGGCATCCCTCGGGAGGCGGTCCGCCCAGGGTCTCACCGGCTTCGCGAGCGGCGTCTTCGAAGGTGTCGCGGAAGACCCGCACGCTAGCGGGCCGGTTGGCCGGCGACGAATCGATACACGAAGCGATCAGGTTGACCAGCGAAGGCGGGTATTTGCCCATGCCGTCGAGAGCCAAGTGTCGCGCGCGCTTGCGGTCGTTCGGCAGCCCATTTTCGCTCAACAATTCAGCGGCGATCATGCCGAGGCTGAACAGATCGGCCGACGGCTTCAGGTCGGTCGGGTTCTGCGCGGCTTCCGGAGCCACGTAGATGCTGTCGACAAAGGGGCCAGTGCCCTTTTGCTGGGCAAGATACTCTCCAGCGATGCGGTCGAAGGTCAGGTTGCCGACCTTCACCACGCCTTTGTGGCTCAGGTAGATGTTGTACGGGGTCAGCACGCCGTGGGTGGTGCGCTTGTGGACCTCTTCGAGGGCATCACAGGCGTGCGCCAAGATGGTGAAGACATCGCGCAGCGCCAGCGTATCGCCGGCTTCACGTCGCTGAGCGACCACGCGCGAGACGCTCGAGCCGCGCACGTACTCCATGGCAACGAACATCTCGTCTTTGCCCGTCTTGCCCATGCCCAAAATCTTGGTCAGATTTTGGTGGCGGATGGAGCTGGCGACCTTGATGCGCTCGCGGAGCTTTCCAAAGGCCTCATCCCCCGGATAGGGCATCGACAAGACCTTGATGACGACCTGGCTGTCCTTGCCCTTTTCGTCACACAGGTAACTGATGGCGCCATCGGAGCTTCCCAAGTAGCGCTGGACGACGAACGCGCCGCCGACGGTGTCGCCGGTGCGAAGCGTGGTCGGCTCGGCCGGCGCCTCGGTGGCGTTGCGCACGCCCGGCGCGCGTTTGCTCATCGCTGGGCTCGGCGGTGGACCGGGAGGGCCCGACGGGGGCCCTGACGGCGGCCCCCCCTGAGGACCGGCGGGCCGCTTGGATGGCGGGCCCGCAGCCTTTGACTGCGTGGGCTTGGGGACGACCGGCTGGTCAGCGCCTTTATTGTTCGAGTCACTCATGAGCTCTTCAGGTCCTACTGCTGCTCGCCTTGTTGCCGCCCAGCATCTTGCTGCTGGTCGTGCTGCTGCTGGTCGTGCAGGCTGCCGCCGTCTGCGTCTGTCTCTTCGTCAGCCGAGGGCTGCTCCGGCTTATCCGCCGCTTGCCCTTCCGGCTTTGGCTCTTGTGCATCTTTCGGAGCCGGCTCCGATGCCTTTTGCTCGAGCGGCAGGTCGACATACCAGCGGTCGCCGCCCCAGATCATAGTCGCCTCACCTTCGCGGCCGTCGTGATAAACAAGCTCGAGGGTCACTTTTTGACCCTTGTCAGGCTTGGTCTCGAGCGGCTCTGCCAGATCGATATCCTTGATGTCGTACGGGTTATCGACCCGCCCGACCACCAGCATGTCGGCCTTGGCGGGCATGTCCTGCGCGTCGAGTTTGCCCTCGAGTTCATCGAGCGGCTTCGTCAGCACCTGACGGTCTTCCGGCGTGATCGTCTCGAAGGCAGTTTCGTATTCTCCGCGGTACCAATCCATCAAGAAATTCTCGAAGGAGGCGGCCGGGCCGGGCTCGTCCCAGGTGCTCTCTTTCTCGCACCCGGAGCCCGCAACGCTCACCGCGAGGGCGAGCATCATCGCGAGGACAACAAACTCGTCTGGAAAAATGCGTCTAAGCACTTTGTAAGCCTACCCTTGCGTGAATAAGATCGTCAAGATAGCAGCCGGTGCGGCCGAGCGCAGCTACGCTCACAATTCTTCATCCGGATCGGGCACTTCCACCGTCTGGGGCAACTGCTCATCGATCTCGAGTCCCTCGGGCACGAAAGTCTCGTCGAGAGCATCGGCGAACTCCGACGCGCCGCCAAGTAGCGCATCGTCGAGCAACGCGTCGACGTTGGCCGAGATTCCGTCGACGGGCCACGCGTGGCCACTTCCCTTATCGACGTCCATAAACGCGAACCGGCCGCCGCGGGCTTCGCTGAGCCCACGAATCAAGCGTACGGCACGCTCACGCCGCGCGTGTGCGAGGTCGTCCACCCCGACGAGCTGATCCTCGCGAAGTTGCATGAGAATCGGCGCGCCCAGCTCGTCGTTCAACGACTGCGCGAGCCGCTCATAAACCTCGTGGGCAATGCGGCCCTGCTCGAGCAAAATCTCGAGAAGAAGCGCGTCGTCGTCGCCCGACAGATTCTCGATGTCATCGAGTACCCCTCCATTGAGGTAAAGCACGTAGTCGTCGTCGCCAACGGAAAGTTCGAGTCGGCCTCTCAACTGACGGTCGCGTACCGTATTCAAGAGTGCCTCCAGATCGAGCGAGCTCAGGTCACCGCTGAAGCCCCGGCTGCCAGGAATTCGCTCGACTTCGGCGGCGGCTGCGCTCAGCCCGTCGGTGAAGATCGCGCGCAGGACTCGTCGCATATGGTCGGCCCGATCTCGCGGGCGAGCGGCCAGGCCGATGCGGCCCCACGAATTCGCCAGCAACTTGGCGACGCTCTCGATTTGTCGCTCGAGCTGCGGCGGAAGTTGAGCCACCGAGCCGTGCGAGGAGGGAGCGTCGTCGACCGGCGGCTCGGGAAACGGGCCCTCCTCGGAGACCTCGTCGAGCACACTGTCGGGCGCCATCACCGCGGGCGCGTCGGGCATCGTTTGGCTCAACGTGGGGCTTCGAAGCTGCTCGGGCGCCTCGACGATCGGCTCTTCCCAATCGAACTCGTCTTCAGCAACACTCGCCCGCTCCACTTCGCCGATAAACGACCCTCCGGCCGCCAACTCTTCGTGGACGTCTTCCAGGTCCTCGACGTCGAGCACAATGCTGCTGGAGGTGTCGATCTCGAGAAACTCGGCGCCCTCCTCTGCGTTCAGGTCGTGGGTGTCCATGAGCGCAGCGTCGAACTCGTCTTGGTCGTCCTGTCCCTCGGATTTCGGAGGAGCGCTCAAGGCTCCTTTTTCGAGGCCGAGCTCCTCTTCGAGCTTTTCGGCGTCTTCGAGGGTCAACCGCTGCGTCTCCGGGGTCGAATCTTCGTGCAGCCCCGGATACGCGGAGTCCAAGCCGGAAGCTGGGGCGGCTTCGTTGAGCCCGAGCAGATTGCGACACTGGGCGATGAAGCTGCTCGGCGAGAACGGCCGCTCGAGCCAATTGTCCTGCGCGTGCGACTCTCGTGACGGGCGCAACCCGCATACGAGCACCGGACGGTCCTCGGCGGTGTAGCTCGTCTGCAGCAGTTCGACCTCCTCGAGGCCGCTGTCGACGTCGACGATCAACAAATCGGCGAGCTCTTCATCGGCCTCCCCCATGACTTCAAAGCCCGATTCTTCGAGGGCTTCGGCCATCAAACGCCGGACGGTGGCGTTGCCCTCCCTCAGCTGGATTCGATGCGCTGTCGTCTCACTCATCGGTGCACTCTCCGAACAAAGAAACGGCCGACACGTACACTCGTGCCGGCCGTTTCTACTGTGTCACAATCGCGGCGATTAGGCTACTTCTGAGCCACGGCAGCCACGTTGTTCTCAAGCCACGCTCGCAGAAGCTTCATGCGGTAGTGGTCGAGCTTGTAAGCTCCGCCCTTGTCCTTCTCGTCTTCGAGAAGTTTGTCGATGGTGTCGACCATACTCTTGGTCGGCACGCGGTAGGCGGCGAAGGTGAGCACTTCACGCACTTCGAGGTTGTCGTGGGCCAGATTCTTGGCGACGACCGGGCCTGCTGCCTGTGGCGGCAGACGGCTCAGCTCGTAGGCGGCCTTCTTGGCGACGACTTTGTCCTTGCTGGCGAGCAGCTTACCGAAGCAGTCGGCCTGGTCGGCGGGCTTGCCCTTGGCCAAGCACTTGCCGCCCTCCTTGATGGCCGGGATGAAGCTCTCGTACTTCTTCTTGAGCTCCTTCTCCTTGGTGTTCTTGATCAGCGCCACGAGCCCGTCGAGGCCGTCGGCGTCGGTCAGGTAGGCGTAGGCCTGTGCCATCATCCAATTGAACTGGTAACGGTCCGTGATCGGCATCTCGCGCGGGGTGCCCTGCACCTGAACGGCGAGCTTCTCGAGGTCGGTGATCACGCCCTTTTCGGCCATCTCGAGCAGCGCGTCGGTGCCCGCGCGGTCACCCAGGCGGACCAGCGAGAACGCGGCGTCCTGGCGCAGCTGCAGCTCGACCTGGTAGTCGGTGATCTCGTCCCACTCTTCTTCGATCTTCTCCTTCTTGACGATGCCGGCGAGCACCTCGGTGGCTTTCTTGTCGCCGATATCGCCCAGGCCGTTGATGATCTCGCTGGTGGCCTGCGCCTCGGTCACGCGCCACTGGATGGCGTGCTGACCGGAGAGCTGCTCGGGGGCTTCCTTGGTCGAGTTGAGGTCGGCCAAAAACGGCTCGACGGCCTTGGAGGTCTTCAGCCCGCCCAAACGCACCGCGGCGACCGCCTTGGTGCGGTTGGCCGGGAACGAGAAGTTCGGCGGCTTGTTGTACTTGAGGAGCAGGTCTTGGACCTCCTTGTTCTCCCCTTTGAAGGTCTGAATCAGCAGCGGGACAGCCGGGCTGCCCAGCTGTTGGACGGCCAAGCCGCACTCTTTGGAGACGTTCTGGCCCTTCATGTTGCCCAAGAACAGGCCCTTGACGAGCGCTTGCTTGGCCGGCTCGTCGATGGACTGCGGGGTCTTCTGGGCGATCTCACCCATGACCTCGCAGCTGTAGGCGTGCAGCGCGATCGGGTAGTTGTCGACGTCGAGGTTGAGCGTCTCGGTCAACAGGCCGACCATCTGCGGGTCGGGCATGTGCGCGAACGCCTGCAGAAGTCCCTGCTTGAGCTCGTTGTCGTCGCTCGACTTGTAGAGCGCGATCATGTCCGGGATCGCCTCTTTGACACCGGCTTCGCCGAGCGCCGAAGCGGCAGCCGACGCGTAGCCGGTTGCGTTCTCCTGCACCTCTTTCATGTAGGCGTCTTTGGCCTCGGGCACACGAAGCTGCACGAGGATCTGCATGGCGTCCTTCTGGTTCTGGCCACCGTCGAGGTAGACCTTAGCCAGCGCGGGAGCGACCTTCTTCTTGGCCTCCTCGTCGAGCTCGCCGAGCTTCTGCAGCGCCAGCGTGCGTCCGGTCGGATCGTCCTCCATCAGGCGCTTGCTGATGTAGTCGGGGTTCTCCCAATCGGGCTGCTCACAGGCGGTGAGCGCCGGCACGAGGCATAGGGCGACCAGCGCGGCGGCGAGTTTGCGCCCGGCGGTCGTTTTCAATAGTGCGAGGTTCATCGACTCCTCCTTCTTCGGAATCCGTATGGAAGCGCGCCGGCGCCCCGGGAGTCGGGGGGCCGGTGCGGTACTTCATGCTGGTAATCAACAACTTTCAACGAGTTGCTGCATTGTTCGGCGAAGCGCTGCCGAGGTCAAGGGGCGCTTGTGCGTCCTCTTACTCGTCGTCAGCTTGGTCCTCTTCCTCGATCTGGGGCACGTAGCCGATATACGGCAGGTTGCGATACAACTCGGCGTAGTCGAGCCCGTAGCCGATGACGAACTTGTCGGGGATCTCGAAGCCGGTGTACTCGATGGGCACCTCGACCTTTCGGCCGGCCGGCTTGTCGAGCAGCGTGACCACCGACAGCGACTTCGGATGACGCGTCTGCAGGTTCTCGAGCAGGTACTTCATCGTCAGGCCGGTGTCGACGATGTCCTCGACGATCAACACGTTCTTGCCTTCGATGGGATCGGAGAGGTCCTGAGTCATGCGCACCACGCCGCTCGACTTGGTGCTGTCGCCGTAGCTGGACAGCCCCAGAAAGTCGACCGACAGGTCCAGGTCGATGTAGCGGACCAGGTCGGTCACGAACATGAAGCAGCCCTTGAGCACACCGATGATGTGGACTTGCTCGCCTTCGAAGTCGGCGGTGATTTGCTCGGCGAGTTCACGGTTGCGCTTGTCGAGTTCCTCGGCGCTGATGAGGACTTCGATGTCGTCTAGCAGATTGTCGATGGCGTACCTCTCTTAGTTAACGTCTCCAATAAACCCGCCACCCACAGCGGCTCGAGAAAGCCTCGAGCCCTCCGCGAGCAACTCTGGGCTAAATCCACGCGTTATTCATCAATTCGCCGAAGCCGCCGCCGCCAGGCACGATATAGTGCTTGTCGGTCAACCCGCTCTCCTCGTCCCAGCGCTCGCCGGGCACCGTGTCGAGCACCTCGTCGGGGCTCATACCCCGGTCGAGCCGGCAGGCGTACATGATCACGTCGGGGTGGTCATTCTTGAGGCGCCGGACGAACTCGGGGGTAAAGATCAGGTTCAGCGTAATCAGACGCAGCGGCTCGCCGCCGAAGGTCTCCTTGTAGTAGCTGATCGCCGTCGACAGCGACGAGCCGGTCGCGCCCATCGGATCGGGGAACAGCACAATGCGCCCGTCGACCGGCCCGCCGATCTTTTCGCCCGAGACCTTGGCGCCGACCACTTCGTCTTGCGGGTTGGTCACCCGGCTCATGATCAGGTGGTCTTGGCGGACGCGGACGGGGTTCATCAGCTCGTTGAGGTAGGTGTAGCAGACCTGCGAGGGCAAGATGCCGGCGCGAGCGATATCGACGGTGACCACCTCGGTCTCGTCGTCGATGAGCTCGCCGCGAAAGACCCCGCGGCGGGTATGCTCCTTCATGCGGCTGTGAACGGTCGCCTTTTTTCGGGGGAACTCGGTGTTGATGACCGAGATGAGCAGGCGCTGGTACAGAATCTCGATGAGCCGGTTGAACTGCGGCTGGCCCACATCCGGCGAGCACAGCTTGGCGAGCTGCGACAGCGCAAACGGATCGTTCAGGATATGAACGTTGTCGCCGTAGCGGTGCTCGATCTCGTTGAGGTTGTACGACAGATTCGAGTATTGAGAATCCACGGTCATGCCTCCTCGTTGGATAGCTGTTCGCTGTAGCCCTGGGCGAAGCAGCGCCGGCAGCGCGCCTCATACCGCTCGTCGGAGCCCACCAGGACCTGCTGGGGGTTGGTCGCCAGCCGGTAGCTTCGGTGTGCGGGGTTGCCGCACTTGACGCAGATCGCGTGCAGTTTGGTCACGTACTCGGCGGCCGCCAGAAGCTGGGGCATCGGGCCGAACGGCTCGGCGCGATAGTCTTGGTCGAGCCCGGCGACGATCACCCGGCACTGCTTCTGAGCCATCTCGTTGCAGAACTCGATGACGTCGAGGTCGAAGAACTGGACCTCGTCGATCCCGATGACCTCGACGTGCGCGTCGAGCTGCTCACGCATCTCGCCGACATCGGCGACCGGGTAGCTCGGTAGCGCTTGTTTGCTGTGGCTGACGATCGACTCGGCGTCATACCGGTCGTCGATTTTCGGCTTGAAGATCTGCAGATTCTGACGCGCGTACTGGGCGCGTTTGAGCCGACGGATGAGCTCTTCGGTCTTCCCGGAGAACATCGGCCCGCAGATGACCTCGATCCAACCGACATCGCGAGGTTGAATAATCATGTTCGGCGGCGCACGGAGGCGGGGGGACAACTACACAAATTCGACGCGGCTGATCTTTAGTCGCCGAGTCGAATTGCTGCAAGGGTCGGAATAAAAAACGAGACTTTGTTGTCGGATGGGCCCCTCTGCTCTAGCCTTCCAACTCCGGGAAATACTTCAAGAGTAGCCCACCGACCTCGAGCCCGAGCGAAAGATCCCCTTTGATCTTGACCCGGTTCTCCAAGTCCTTGGGGCGCACGTCGCCGCGGGCGAGCTCCTCGCCCATCTCGAAGGTGGCGCCGATGCGCAGGCTGGGGGCGCCGGCCGGCATCTCGTAGTCGTTGAGGATGAGGTGGACGACGATGGGCTGGTCGAGGTCGTCGGCGCTCAGGTCCAGGACGAATTCGCCATCGTAGCGCTCGAACTCGTCGAGAAACTCGCGGGTGACCTTGCGTGGCACGTCGGTGTCGTTGGCGCGCTTTTCGGCGAGCTTGGCGACCTCGAGCACGTGGCGCTTGAAGTCTTCCCAGCGCGCTGCCTCCCCGGCGACGGTGACCACCGGAAAGTCGATCATCTCGTCGGCCTCGACCTCGCAGCCGTCGGGGCGGAACTCGTAGGTGTACTTCTCGTCCGTGTCGGTCAGGTGGACCGAGACGATGACGGGCGTGTCGTAGGCCGAGGCGAACAGTTCCCGGCGCGCCTCGAAGAGCGCGGGGACGTGCTCGAGGAAGAAGGTCTCGGTGTCGACTCCGGGGGCCAGCGCGTCTTCGAGGTTCATGGTCTAGTCTTTCTTCTTGAGGTTAATGGTCGACCAGAGCATCGCGCAGGTAATGCCCATAAAGAACATGTTGCCTGCGACCAGTGCGCGTCCGTCACACGCGCTCAGAGTCAACGCCACCAGAGCCAACGCCCACACTTTATACATCGTTCGTCCTGTCATCGCTCGTCCTTGACCGCTCTTGTCGCCACCCGTGGCGAATCTCGTGTCCACTGCCAATGCTTGCTCGTTTCTTACCTGCTGGTTCGTTGCTGATTGCAGACTTGTTAGCGTTGTGAAGTCAGCCAGTCGTCGGTGATTTCGCCGCAAAAGACGTACTCGACCGGTCCCGTCATCCAGACGACGCCGTCGCGAAGCTCGATGCGCAACACGCCGCCGGGAAGTTCGACCTCGACGGGGGCGTCGGCGTGGCAAAGACCGGCGTCGATGGCAGCCACGGCCGCGGCGCAAGCGCCTGTGCCGCATGCCTGGGTGCGCCCCACGCCGCGCTCGTAGACGTCGACGCGAATCGCCTGCGGGCCGGTCTGCTCGACGAACTCGACGTTGACACCCTCGGGAAACTCGGGGTGTGCTGCGTTGAGTAGCTCGCCGATCGCATCGATGGTCTCGATGGGGGCTGCCTGAAAGGTCACCGCGTGCGGGTTTCCCATGTCGACCTTGACCAATTCGGCTGTGAACCCGTCGTGGTCGACATGTGCCGGCTCGGCATCGAGCTTGGCCTCGCCCATTTCGACGGCGACCTGCCAGGTGCCTGCGCCCTGCTCTTCTACGCGACACGGGCGCGGCCCGGCGTCAGACACGATGGTGAGCGCGTCGGCACAGAAACCTTCGACTTGCACCAGGTGGCGCACCACGCAGCGCACGCCGTTTCCACACATTTCGGGGCGCGAGCCATCGCGGTTAAAGATGACCATGCGCGCCTGAGCGTCTTCGAACTCGGAGAGCACGAGCACGCCGTCGGCGCCGACGCCGCGGTTGCGGTCGCACAGCGCCTCGACATGGGCTTCGACGTCGGGGGCGTCGGCTTCGCGCACCACGACAAAGTCGTTGCCAAGACCGTGGTATTTGAAGATCGGAAAGGACTTCACCGGTGGAAAACGGCTCACTTCTACAACGCGTGTGTTTTAACGGCCCACTTCATATGCCGGACGTGCCAAAAACTCAACCCAAAAGGCGCATTTAGCCGGGAAAAACCCCGGACCGAGGCGCCGCCGGGTCGCGCGGCTAAGCTCCGGCGACCACTGCACACAGTTCGTGCCAGGTCTCTTCTTCGGTGTCGACGAACTCGTATCCCATGCCGGGTCGAAGGTCGGCACCGGCGAACATATCATCGTCCTGAGGCTCTTCGACGCGTGCGACGCGCGCCCGAATGCGAAAGATCCCCTTGTCCTCGACACCGAAGATGAGCGTGTGCTCCTCGCCGATCTCGAAGAGGAAGTCCGAGCGCACAAAGATGCCCGTGGGGCTGATATCGACGCTGTCGAGCGGGATCTCCCAGCCCTCGCTGTCCTGGACGACGACGTTCGTCTCCAGTTCGCGCCGGTTGTAGCGGCGAAGCCCAGCGAAGGAGGGCTTGGCTTGCGGCGAGCGTCGAATATGCGTGTAGGGTGAGCCGAACATGGGGACCTCCGTATCCATTCGAGCGGTGCGACGTCCGTGTCGCGTCAATTTCAAACAGCCAATGATGTTCACGTGGGTTGCCCGAGAGAGCCGACAGGCGGCGCACGTCCTTGTGCGCCCTTTGCCATCCTTGGCAAGCCTGCCGACTCTTTCTCGCGATGCTTTCAAGCGGTTCTAAGCAACGCCTCGGTGCAATACCTACATCCACCGTACATCACGTTGGAGGGCCGTCAAATTTTTTGGGGCGGGGCCTGAGCGGGCTTGTAGAGGGTATCGACCACGTCACGGTACTTCTGGAGGACGGCGCGGCGGCGCACTTTGCCTGTCGGGGTGAGCTCGCCAGCTTCGGCGCTGAGAGGCTCGGGGAGGATGTGAAATCGACGCACGGTCTCGAAGTGAGGGAGCGCCTCGTTCAGTTTGGCGATCTCGCGAGCGACCTGCTCGCGGATTTGAGGGTGGTCGGCGAGCTCGGCGCGCGTCTCGAAGCTGATGCCGTGCTGGATGGCCCAGGTCTCAGCGGTCTCGTCGAGGGTGATCATGGCGGAGATGAACGGCCGGTCGTCGCCGCAGATGACGGCCTGGTGGATGAACTGGCACTCGTTCAGACGAGTCTCGAGCTGTTCGGGAGCGACGTTCTTACCGCCGGAGGTCACGATGAGGTGCTTCTTGCGCCCCGTAATGTAGAGGAAGCCGTCGCGATCGAAGCGGCCGAGGTCGCCGGTGTGGAACCACCCCTCCTCGGCGTCGACTGCAGCCGCGGTCTGGTCTTCGAGGCCGTGGTACCGGCGCATGACCATTGGCCCGCGCACGAGCACCTCGCCGTCCTCGGCGATCGTCAGGTCGACACCCGGCAGCGGCTTTCCGACACTGCCGAAGCGAAAGTCGTCAGGCAGGTTGAGCGTGGAAACCGCCGCGGTCTCCGTCAACCCGTAGCCCTCCAAGATGAGGATGCCGGCGGCGTGAAAGAATTCGGCGAGGTCGGCGCGAAGCGGCGCGCCGCCGCAGAACAGAAAGCGCACGTTGCCGCCGAACAACTCTCGAATCCGGTCGAAGACGACCGTGCGGTACAGCTTGTCTTCCAGTCGGTCGAGCGGGCCGAGCGCCCTGCCCTGCTGACGCAGGCGGCTAAACTCCTTGCCGCGGCGCATCGCCCGCTCGAACAGCGAGCTGTCCGGGCCGGCCATGCGGTCACGCTCCGAGAGAAGCTGGGCGTGAATCTTCTCGAAGATTCGCGGCACCCCGGCGAAAAAGGTCGGGCGCACCTCCCGAAGGTTGGTGACGACCGACGGCAGGTTCTCGGCGAACGCCGTTTGCACGCCCGTTCCAATGGCCGCCAAAAAGAGCATTTTCGCGAAGATATGAGCCAGGGGTAAAAAGAGGAGCTGGCGATCGTCGGGGGTGAGCACCCCCAGTTGAGCGATGGCATCGACCTCGGCGGCGAGGCTCGCGTGGGTATGCTCGACCCCTTTGGGGGTGCCGGCGGTACCCGAAGTGTAGATAATCGTCGCCAGGTCCGCGGCGTCGACGCCCTGGCGTCGGTCGGCCACGTAGCGATGGTCCTCGGCCACACGTCGCCGCCCGACGGCTGCGAGCGCATCGAAACTCGCGATCCAGTCGTCGTCTGCGTCGATGACCTCCTCGAGCCGCACCTGTCGCCTGCCCTTCCAGTCCGGATTGGCCAGCACGGCGGCGTGGTCGAGGTAGACGACATGTCGTAGGCAAGAGAGCGCCTCGCGCATCTGGACCAGCTTGTCGAGCTGGCTCGGATCTTGGACGAAGGCCACCTGCGCCTGGCTGTCGCGAATGATGTGGGCGCATTGCTCGGGGAGCGTCGACGGGTAAATCGGCACGATCACGGCCCCCGTCATGGCCACCGCCATATCGATCCACACCCACTCGATGCGCGTGTCGGAGAGCACGCATATGCGGTCACCCGGCTCGACGCCCAGGTCGATGAGTCCGGCGGCGAGACGCTCGGTCTGCTCCCACCACTCCTTCCATGACTGCTCTTCCCACTCGCCGTTTTGCTTGTGGAGCAGCGCTGCGCGCGGTCCGAATTCGTTGACCCTGCGTTTGAACAGCTCGAGAATGGTCTCAGTCATCTTTTTCATTCCTCACAAACAAAGACCCACGCCAGTTACGACGTGGGTCTCGATCTTGCGGCTCGGGCAGGTATACCCGGTCGAGTTTAGAAGTTGAGCAACGGCGCCGAATCTTGCGAGCCGAGCTCTTTGAGCTTCGTCATCATGGTACCGCGGTAGTTCTCGAACTTCAGCAACTGGCGCTGGATACGCGCCACGCGCTGCTGGTAGCGCTTCAGCGCATTCGGGCCGCCGGTGTCGAGGATGTCTCCCTTGGGCAGCGGCAAGATGCCCTGAATGTTGGTCTTCACGGTGCGGTCGCTGTTGAGCAGCTCGACCTCGATTTTGCCGTCATCGTCCTTTTCGAGCTCCGAAACGGTCACCAGGCGCCCCTGCTTGGGCATGTAGTCTTCGCTGCCGCTGCGCTGGGCCAGGTGGTCGTAGTCAAAGAGCACCGCGAAGCGGTCCTTCTTGACGACTTCGTTGCCCTTGACCAACTGCTCGAGCTCTTTCTTGTCGGCCTTGGTCGCCTTGGCGTGCTCGTCGAGCATCTGCTCGAGCATGCTGGCGTCGACGGTGTAGCTCGTCACGTAGTCGATGATTTCCGGGCCGAGGAGCAGGCGGTTGCCGCCCAAAAGGTTGCCGTCGGGGGCAATCTCGAGGTCGGCGAGCTTTTGGTTGAGCTCGTAATCGGGCTCGGTCGGCTTGAACTGACCAATCAGCTTCTTGGCCTCGTCGAGGGTAGCCACCTTGGGCTTGAGCGCCTCGTGAATCCGTGCCGCGTCGTCACTGCGCGCGTTGTAGATCTCGCGGTTCTGCATCGAACTCGATGCGACCCAGCCGAAGATCACGCCGACGAGCAGCAGGCCAACCATCAGAATGACGGTGGCCGGCGAGAACGTCGAGCCACCGGCGGCCTTGAGATCTTCGTCGTCCAGCTGGATATCAGCCGCGGGTTTCCGCGAGGCAGTCGAGCTGCTCGAAGTCGCGGACGAAGACGTCGACGGACCCGACGGCTGGGAAGGCTTCGACGGTTGCGGTCGCTGCGCGGCGGGTTGAGCCGAACGCGGCGGCGCCGACTGCGCGCCGGGAGGCGGCCCCTGTGAGCCAGGAGGCGGGCCGGATGCCCCGGGGGGCGGCCCAGCCTGGGGGCCGCCGTGCGGCGGGCCTGCCTGAGCGGGTCCACCTTGCGCTGGGCCGGCCTGCGCCGGACCAGCAGGTCCCGGGCCGTCGGCCGGCGTCTGCGACCCCGGCGCGGCTGCCGCCGGACCGCCTTGCGGCTGACCCGGCGCCGGTTGCGCCTCTTCGGTTTCTTTGGCCGCGCCCTGCTTTTTCAAGCCGAGGCGCGCCTTCAGGTCAGAAAGATCTGGCTTATTCTTGCCCTGTGCCAACAAGTCCTCCTCAAGCCGTCGTCATTACGCCGAAAAACCGGCGTTTTGAGACTTTCGCGGGTGCCGCGAATTACGGTTGTTTCAGCTAGGAATGTCCGCTACAAGCTATCGCAGCCCGCGCTCGTGCGTCAAGCTATCTTGGGCCCAAGCTGGCTGGTCGGGTCACCGAGTGGCGCACCCTGCTTCAGGGACCCTCATGCGTCGTTTTCACCCACAGAATTTGTACTTGCGGCGGGGTTGCTTGCATTAGCAAGCGGCTTTTATAAGTATCTTAACGCTTATAGATATTTCGGGCGCTTGTGCCCACACGCTGTTTGGCGGAAAATCCGTCATCGGTAGACCGATTAGTAGTGTGCTTGTCGCACGATTTTACGATGAGGCATTTGATGACGAAGGTACGAGCGATGTTGCTCGTGTTGCTGTTGCTTCCGCTCGCCCTGGTGAGCACGAGTTGTGGCGGCGACGACGGGGAGAAGACGGCCGAGGTCGAAATCACGTCCATCGAGCCGGCAAGCTCCTATCCGGGCGTCGAGACGGCGATCAGCTTCACGATCACCCCCGGCGAAGGCACCAGTGCCAGTGAGTTGAGCTGGACGGTCGATTTTGGCGACAACCAAACGGCCTCGGGCGAAGAACTCGAAGACACGGTCACCCATGTCTACGAAAACTCGGGGCAGTACCGCGTCGAAGTCGTCGCTCTGGCCGGCGGGTCCGAGGTTGGCAGCGCCACATCTACGGTGCGCGTGCTCGCGCCGGTCGACCTGGCCATAAGCGAGACACGCGGTTCGCCGGCGAACGTGCAAACCGGTGACACCCTGACGGTCTCCTTCGAGGTGGCCAACCAAGTCGCCGGCGCCGTCGAGTCTCCTTTCGATGTCTCCGTCTATCTTTCTCCCTCGGCCAGCGTGACGGTCGATGACCTCGAGGGTTTGCCCCTTTTGGCGACCACCACGGTATCCGCCTCCCAAGAGGGTGAGCCGGTCATCGCTGCCGGTGAGTCCGTCAGCGCGGGCTTGTCCGCCGAGGTTCCCTCCGACGTGAGCAGCGGCGATTATCACCTCGTCAGCTGGATCAACCCCGAGGGCCAGCTCGCCGATTCGGAGCCGGGCAACAACCTCGACGTCGCCCAGGGCATCGTTCGCGTGGAGAACCCCGACGAAGTGCTCCCCGACCTCGCCGTCACCGACGTTCTTATCATTCCCGACCGCGCCTTCCCGACGCTCAACCAATTGACTCGGAGCTTTACGGTCGCCAACCGCGGCAACGTCGAGGCCTTCGACGTCGTCGCCAAGGTATGGTTGTCGCAAGGCGACGCCGAGCTCGACGAAAGCTCCGACATGCTGCTCGAAAAGACCGACCCGTTCAACGTTCCGCCGAATGACAAAGTCGTCTTCGATCCCGAGGAGTTCGTCCTCGACAACGAAATCGCGCCGACACCGGGCGAAGAGCTCGAGGTCTACATGATCGTCGAAGTCGCCATTCAGGGCGACTCGACCGAGGCGAACCTCGACAACAACGTGGGCGCCTCGCCCAACCCGACGGTCGTCTCCGACGAGCGCGTCGACGGCACCGACATCGTGGTGCGCGACTTCAGCGTCACGCCCAACAGCACGTTCCTCGACGGTACCCTCGAGGCGACCCTCGTCGTGGCCAATGAAGGCACCCTCGACGCGAGTTCATTCTTCTGCGGCATCTACCTGGGTGATGAGCCGGCGGTGAACACCGACTTGGACCCGCGACTGAGCAACATCAACATCAGCGGCATCGACAGCGACACCGAGCAGACCATCGAGCAGAGCTTCGTGGTGCCGGCGCTGTATGACCCGGGCACCTACTACATGTACGTGGTCTGCGACCCGCTCGGCGCGCTGTCCGAGCCGTACCGCAGCAATAACCAGAAGGTGTACCTCGAGCCGGTGACCATCACCGACGAGGCCGACGTCGACCTGTATGTCGACTCGCTGACGGTGCCCTCCACCGCCAACGAAGGCGACACGGTCGACCTGACGGCGACGATCTGCGTGTCGGGCTCGAACCCGTCGGGCACCACTCGCGGCCGACTGTGGCGAAGCCCCAACGCGGCGCCCGACTTCACCGAAGACCCCATCGCTGAGTTCGACATTCCGAATATCAACCCGGGAGGCTGCGAGGACGTCACCATTCAGACAGACGCTTCGTGTGCAGACTTCGTCGCCGAGTACGGCTACGCCATCGAGGTCGACTACCAAGACCGGCTCCCCGAGTCCGACGAGGACAATAACACCGCCACCGGCAGCAACCTGCTCGACGTGAGCGGCGAATTCTGCTCGTGCACCGCCGACGCCTATGCCAACGACGCCTCCAACCAGCCGCTGCCCCTGACCGCGGGCCAGTTCTCCGACGCAGTGTGTGACCCGGAGATCTGCGACTGGTACGCCGCCGACTTGCAGCAAAACGAAAGCCTGCTGGTGACGACGACCTTCGACGCCAACCAGGGCCAGCTCGAGACGCGCCTGTACGATTCGAGCGGCAGCAACGAGCTCGACAGCAGCGTGGCCGACGGACGCCAAGAGGTCGCCACCTTCTTGGTGCCCAGCGCGGGCCGCTATCTGTTCAAGGTGTGCGGCGAGACGCCCGACATCCAGAATCTGTACGACGTCGACGTCGAGATTTTGTCGCCCTCACCGGGCGTCGACGTCTTGCCCCGCGAGCTCGAGGTGCCCCAGCGCGACTCGTTCTCGATTGGCGCCCAGCTCGACATCTCGTTCCGCGTCTACAACATCGGCCAAACGGCCACCTCGGGCGCCTTCGACGCCAACCTCGTGATCAGCCCGAACGACGTGATTGGTGACGGTGACGACATCCCGCTGCAGCCCACCTCGGTGAGCGTAAGCCAGGTCTCGGGCGGCGGCAGCAAAGACGTCAGCGCCACGGTCGAGATTCCGACCTCGGTCAACGACGGCGACTACTATATCGGCGTGCAGCTCGATATCGCCGACGGTGACACGACCAACAACGCGGTCGCCTCGAAGATGATCACCGTCGAGACGCTGTGCTACGACCCGCTCGAGCCCAATGACAGCTTCGCCGACGCGCCATCGATGAGCGCTGGCTCGTACAGCAACCTGACGGCTTGCACTGCGGCCGACGACTACTACAAGCTGTGCGTCCAGAACGGTAAGAAGTTCACCCTCCGCGCCGACTTCTTCGACTCACAGGGCGACATCGACATCGAGCTATTCGACCAGCAGCGCCAGATCATCGACAGCTCGGCCAACTCCGGCGTCGATTCCGAGTCGGTGTCGGTCGACTATGTCAACGGCGACCAGTGCTACTACGCCCGCGTCTACCTGTTGACGCTGCAGCAAGACCTGCAGACTAGCTACGACATGAGCATCAACGTCTCCAACGTCGACCCGTCATTGCAGTGCGACGGCTACTTCGAGCCCAACGACACCACAAGCTCGGCCGCCAGCCTGCTGGCCGCCCTGCAGCACACCAACACCCTGGACCGCTGCCCGGCCAGCGACACCGACTACTACTACGTCTCGCTGTCGTCGGGGCAGACGGTGTCGCTTCGCGGCCTCCTCGAGCCGAGCACACAGGCAGGCACGCTTCGCATCCAGCTGTATCAGCCCAACGGCACACCCGGGCCGAATATGGAGACCGCTCCAGGCGCTCCGGTGGCCGAGATTGCCAATTACACCGCCCCCACAAGCGGCACCTATTACCTGCAGGTGACGCTCAGCGGCACGCAGCGCCGAGCGACATATACCTTGGAGGCCGACGGTATCGGCGGTATCGATCTAGAGGCGTCGAATCTGTTGATTGGACCCGGCACGTATCGTGCCAATGATGAAGTTCGCTTCGGGTTCGACCTCGCCAACCTGCGGTCCGACCCGGCGACGGCGCCGACGTACACGGTGTGGCTGGGAACCGCGCAGGCCCACGACCCGAACGCCGACATCCAACTGGGCAGCTTCAGCCTGTCGAGCGATGTGGCGGGCAACTCCTCGACGAGTATCGCCGACCGGGTCGACCTGCCCTCGAGCGGACTGTGGGATGGCACAGGTTATCTGCACGTGGTCGTCGAGGCCAATGGGCAGACCGACCCGAACCCTGGCAACAACACCACGACGACTACCATTGATTTGTCGACCAATTGATCTCGTTGTTTGAGCTGTCGACCAACTCCAAAAGTGCACCATGAAAATCGGACACATCTCCGATCTCCATATCCTCAAGCTGGACGACCCTCGCCCGTGGGAGTTCTTGAACAAGCGCCTGGTCGGTGGGGCAAACCTGCTGTTCAAGCGCTCGAAGAGCCACTCGTCGAGGGTCGTGCGCGAGGCCTTACGCCACCTCGACGAGGATTGCGGGGTCGATCACATCGCCATCACCGGTGATCTATCGAACCTCGCCCTCGCCTCCGAGTTTGCCGAGGCTGCCGATATTCTGGCCGAGATCCCCTTCTCGGAGGAGCGCGTCAGCGTCATCCCGGGCAACCACGACTATTACACCCGGGAGACCGAGGCGAGTCGACGCTTCGAGCGCTACTTCGCGCCGTATATGCAGTCGGATATGCCCGGGTACCGCACCGAGTCGGGCTATCCGTTCTGTCAGTTCAAGAACGACGACATTGCCATCATCGGAATGAAATCGGCGGTGCCCACGCCGTGGTTCTTTGCCACCGGCGAGGTCGACCGCATGCAACTCGAGGCGACCGCCGCGCTGCTCGACGACCCGAAGGTGCGCGACCGCTTCAAAATCGTCATGATCCACCACCATCTGGTGCCCTTCGAGCACAGCCGCGTGGAGTACAGCCGCCGACTGATCAACGCCGACGAGGTGCTCGAGATGCTTCGCTGGCACGACGTCGACCTGGCCATTCACGGGCACAACCACCACTTTGCCACCATCGAGGTTCCCCACCTGCGTGGCAAAGGCACCCTGCGTATCTGCGAGGCGGGAAGCACGTCCATCGGCAGCTACGAAGACCCGTATTTCGGCGGCAAGTTCAACGTCTATCACATCGAAGACGGCCGCCTCCTCAAAATTGAGACGCACCTCTTCGAGAGCCACGACGTCGGCTTCGTCCAGTGGAAGGAGCAGGCATTCGAACAGCAGATCGCGGCCTCCTGAACCCACGCGGCGAACCGATGACCGACGGCTTCACCATTTCTGATCTGGCAGCGATCCTCAGCCTGGAGACCGACGAGCGAGACGCGCACGTTGCGTTCGGGCGCCACGGCCATTCGGTCGCCGTGCCCGGGCCCGTCGTGGAGCGTTTTGCTCCCGCCACCGTGCTCGGGCGGCACCTGGCGTACGGCGCCCTCTTTGGACTGCGTCTGGCGATCGACCGGGCCGCATGTGGATTCGACGTCGCCCAAGAGCGCCCCGAAAAGCCCGCGCAGGTCTACCACCACCACGAAATCCCGTCGATTTACGGCGACCGCTTGCCGCGGTTGGTGCCGCAGCTGACGCTCGAGTGGTTCGAAGCGCTGACCGGCGAGCAGCCGGTGTCGACCGGCTGGATCATCGACGGCTTGCAGTTCGTGTACATTTTGGAGACGGGGAAGTTCCTGCACGTGCTCTGCGAGAGCGACCTCGAAAAGATGGAACTCGGGCGCGACAAGCTGATTCGCGACGCGCGCCACGCGCTCTTCTATGACTCGTACAAGCTCAAGCCGCGCGAGAAAGAGCGCACCGACGGCGGTCTGATTCGCATCTTTCGTACAGCGGAAGGCGTCACGGCTGGTCGTGTGATGTTGCTGCCCGACTTCGACTACGACGCCGCCCGAGCGCATGGCTGCTTTGCCATGCCCTCGCGCGACACGATGGTCATCGGTCGGCCCTCCTCGAAGGAGCACAGCGACGAGGTGTTCGAGCGCGTAAGCGAGGTCACCGTCGATCTGCTCGACTCCGAGGCGCTCCCGCTCTGCTCGCACGTGCATCGGATGGACACCGACGGCGTGTCTGCAGGCGAGTTCGCAGGTGACGACAAGCTCCCCGCGTCGAGCGAGGCAGTTTCTTTGCCCGACGACGCCACAATCGAGAACACAAGGAACGCGTGATGGCAGACGAAAACAGTTGGCTGGAGGCTCTCGAGGACAAGCTCGTCGAGCGTCGTCTGGAGGTCGAAGACGTCGAGGGCACCCTCAACGTCAAGGCCGGCAAGGGCGTCATTGCGGCCAAGGCCAATATCGACCCCAAGCCGTTGTGGGCGGTGCTGTCTGACACGGCCCCCGAAGGCAGAGAGCGCCTGATTGCCGGTTACGCCAGCGGCGTCAAACATGTGCTCATGGAACCCCGGCGCTCCGATGCGAGCGAATGGGATTACGTGAAGACGGCCGGACGGCTCTTGCCCAACATCGAGGTGCACACCTTTGTGCTCGGCGCCGAGGCGGCCGCCGGTGAGTCCCCCTGGACGATGGATTTCCACGAGGACCTGGTGCTCGCCTACTTCGTCGACTTGGATATGGGAATGCGCGTGCTCACCCAGAGTCAGGTCGAGGGTTGGTCGGCCACCGAGAACCGCGTCACGTCGGCCGCGCGAAGCCTGCTCTTTCACAAGTCGCGCAGCTTGAAGACGAGCAAGCTCGACGACTTTGAAGGCGTCGAAAAGATCCACACCGGCGACGGCTACGACGCCATGCGCTGCATCGTGGTCGCCGACCTCTTCTTTGGCGACTTCGACGACAGCTACCGCTTCTCGATGCCGACCCAAGACGCCCTGCTCTTCACCCGCGGCGACGACGAGGCGTTGGTCGACGCGCTGCGCACCGCCACCGACGCACATTACGCCAAAGCCGACTACCCGCTCACCCGCTCGATCTACGCATTCGAAACTGGACGACCCGTGCTCGCCGAACCGAGGGCCAAGCAATGACGGACGAACCGAACGCCGACGCTAGCCAAGACACCGACATCGAGATCGACGAGACGCTGCCGGAGACGGTCAAGAAGTTCCTGCGCCAGGGATACGAGCTCGAGGAGATTCGCCTCGACGCCACCGGCAGGTGGACACACGAGGGGCTCGATTTCGAGAACTCCAAGATCACCGACCTCTTCAGCCGAAACGTCGGCCGCACCGAAGGGGGCACCTGGGTGCTCGAGATCGGACGGTTCACCTATCCCATCACGGTCGACGACACCGGCTTTTTCGTCGAACGCATCCAGCTCGACGAAACCCCGCCCAAGCTGCATCTGTCCGACGAGACCACCGAAGAACTCGACCCGACCACGCTGGAGTACAAGCCCGAAGGCCGGCTCTACTGCGAAGTCAAAGGCGGCGAGTTCCGCGCGCGCTTCAAAAAGCCCGCCTACTACGCACTCGCCGACCATTTCGTCGAGGAAAACGGCACGATCTACGTCGAGTTCGGCGACGAGCGCTACGAGCTGACCGACATGGAGTGACGGTTGCTGCGCGAGTCGATGTCTACTCGCGCCGCGTCGTTCGACAGCGGAACGCGCGTCGCGTATCCTCCCGTCCACCATTGCACCCCACCATCAATGAAGGGCGGGACGTGAAGTACAGCAGCAGTCGCATGGTTGTAGCGCTTCTGAGCGCATGCGCCATCTCCTCAGCCAATCTCGCAACGGCCGCGGCCGAGACGCCCGAAGCGCCCGCACCGTCGTGGCTGTCGGTTGACGCCCTCATCGGGGTTTCAGTCGGCCAGTCGAACGTTCGAGAAGGCCAAGATAGTTCAGTGCGCGCGGACCTCCGCTCCCCCGCATTCGATCGGCCGAGTTATTGGTCGGTCAGCTACCTGTTCGTGCCCAAGGCGACGTTCGGCGAATTCGAATTTGCCGCGAGCTTGCTCCTGGAGCAGTGGATGAGCGACCAGCCCAACGCGGAGGCTGCGTTCGAGCTCGGTGAAACTCTGCTGCACGCGCGTTGGAAGGGATACGAAGCGCCCGAGGCGGGCTTTTCGGCCTCGCCTGCGGCGACCTTCGTGTTGCCGACCTCCAACCTGCACGAGAGGTCTCGGCTTTGGGTCGGTGCGGAGTTAGGCGTCGACCTGACGCAGCGATTGCACGAGCGCGTGCGACTCGGCGCAAACGTATCCTATCGCCAGAATTTTCATAACACGCCAGCCACAGCTACTGAGCCGATGGCGCGGGCGTTTTACTGGTAGCCGAACGCCTCGAGGTCCGCGGCGGAGCCGTCCGCGGCGAGGATGAACCCGCAGGTGGTCTCGCCTTCGCTAGAGACCACGCACGAGTGATTGGCTCCGTCGATCACCGCGCCCGGTTGCTGGGCGAGTTCGGCGTTCAGGAACCCGGCGACCCTCTCGGCGGGCTCGCCGGTAAAACGCACGCGCAGCATCTTCTTGCCGTCGCTTTCCTCTTCGGAGACGGTGGTCTCGGTCACGACGATCTCCTGCTCACTGGCACCGCCGGCTTCGTCGTAGCCCAGGTGTTCGAGATCGTAGCCCTTGCCCTCGGCGTCGAGGATTTGTCCGCACGTCGTCTTCGAGTCTTTGCTGACCACACACCCCATATTCTCGCCCTTGATGACCCCACCAGCCTCGGCGGCGAGTTCGGCGTTGACGAGCTTTGCCAGCTTAGGGGCGTCGTCGCTGCGAATCAGCACGCGCAGATACTCGGCATCTTCCTCGCTCGTTTCAGCTTCGGCGGCTTCCTGATTCTCGGCAGTCGGCTCGCCTGCCTCGTCGGCAGCCGTGGTGGACTCTTCTGTCGTCGAGCTCTCCTCGGCAGCCTCGGTCTGCTCGTCTGTCTGGTTTTCCTTCTTTGTCGAGCAAGCGCAAACAAGTGTTGCGGAAACTAGCAAAGTCAGCAGGTATCGAGTCGACATCGGTTCCTCATCCAAATCAGTATCAATTAGGCCATCAGTATGCGGGACACTCTACAAAAAAGCCCGGAGCGTTTGAACCGCTCCGGGCTTTTCTTGTGCTCTATGTCAACTCATGTCGACCGAGATCACATGTTCTTGATGATCTCTTCGCCGAACTCGCTGCACTTGAGCTTGGTGGCGCCTTCCATCAGACGCTCGAAGTCGTAGGTGACGCGCTTGTCTTGGATGGCACCTTCGATGCCCTTGACGATGAGCTCGCCAGCCTCGTCCCAGTTCATGAATTCGAGCATCATGACGCCCGACAGGATGACCGAGCTCGGGTTGACCTTGTCGAGACCGGCGTACTTGGGCGCGGTGCCGTGGGTGGCCTCGAAGAGCGCCAGGCCGGTGTTGTAGTTGATGTTGGCGCCCGGAGCGATGCCGATGCCGCCGACCTGCGCGGCCAGCGCGTCGGAGATGTAGTCGCCGTTGAGGTTCATCGTGGCGATGACGTCGTACTCGTCGGGGCGGGTCAAGATCTGCTGCAAGAAGGCGTCGGCGATGACGTCTTTGACGATGATCTTGCCGGCTTCCATCGCCTCTTTCTGCTCGGCGTTGGCGGCGTCGCGGCCCTTCTCTTCGTTGGTCTTGTCCCACTGCGCCCAGGTGTAGACCTTGTCGCCGTACTCTTCTTCAGCCACCTCGTAGCCCCAATCTTTGAAGGCGCCCTCGGTGAACTTCATGATGTTGCCCTTGTGCACGAACGTCACGTTGCGACGGCCGCGGGCAAGAGCGTAGTCAATGGCCGAGCGAACCAGGCGCTTGGTGCCCTCTTCGCTGATCGGCTTGATGCCGATGCCGGAGGTCTCCGGGAAGCGAATGGTGCTGACACCGAACTCGTCCTGCAGAAGACCGATGAGCTTCTGAGCTTCGTCGCTCTTGGCCTTCCACTCGATGCCGGCGTAGATGTCTTCGGTGTTCTCACGGAAGACGACCATGTCGACTTTGTTCGGCTCTTTGACCGGGCTGGGCACGCCTTGGAACCAGCGCACGGGGCGCACGCAGGCGTACAGGTCGAGCTCTTGGCGAAGCGCGACGTTTAGCGAGCGGAAGCCGCCGCCGACCGGGGTGGTCAACGGGCCTTTGATGGCCACGAGATGCTCGCGGATGGCGTCGAAGGTGTCCTGGGGGAGCCACTCGCCTTTGACTTCTTTGGCTTTCTCACCGGCGTAGATCTCTTTCCACTCGATCTTACGCTCACCGCCGTAGGCCTTCTCGACCGCCGCGTCGAAGACCGGCTGCGCCGCCGCCCAGATGTCCGGGCCAATACCGTCACCCTCGATGAAAGGGATGACCGGGTTATTCGGCACGTGAAGCTCGCCGTTTTCCTTCTTTTCGATTTTTTCGCCCATGATAATGCCTCCAGATGGGTTGGTGGTAGGATTACGTTGGTCAGCCGTGCGTGCTATAGCGCACGTGGAGGCAGGCGTGCAAGCGAGACTCCTCCCCGCGGCGGGGAGGTGGCGGCGGAGTGAAACGGAGCCGCCGGAGGGGGCCGCAGCACCGGTGCCCCTCCGCCTCGTAAACCGTAAACTGAGCTCGGCACCTCACCACTGGGGCGCGGCTACTCGATCCCGAAATCCTTCTTCGTCGAGAACTCCGGCTCGCCCTCCTCGGACTGGTACTTCTCGTGGTCGTCGAGATCGCCCACGTACACGCCCAAATTCGAAAATGACATCGGCTGATGGTTATACTCGGCCGTCTGCTCGTCGGCGAATACGTAGTTGACGTGCTCGAGGGGCTCGCCGTCGTCGGTCTCGCCCGACTGCTTCTGCTTGACCCAACCTTGAAGCTCGTCGCTGGGGACCAACGTCTTGGACTTGTCGAACTCGCGGTAGACCCACATTGTCTTGTTCTTCTTATCGTAGCGCGTCTTTTTGTCAGCCATTTCAATATCTCCTCAAGTAAGTAAACTGCTCGACGATAGCGATCCGCGTATCAGCGCATCCGCGACTCGAGACCCCGAAACCCGAGACCCTAGAGTCCCAATGCTAGCCCTCTTTGAAACACTGCCGTCGACCCAAACGATTCCACACGCCGAGCTCGGTCAGTTTCCGACGCCCGTCGAAAAGCTCGACGAGCTTGGCGATGAAGTTGGGGTTGAGTCGCTCTACGTCAAGCGCGATGACCAGTCTGGCACAGTCTACGGGGGCAATAAAGTGCGCAAGCTGGAGTTTCTGTTGGGTCAGGCGCGGGCCGAAGGCTACGACGAGGTGTGGACGGTAGGCGCCATCGGAAGCCACCACGCGCTGGCCACGTCCATCTACGCTCGTCAACTCGGTCTGACCCCCTCGGTGCTTCACTTTCCCCAGCCGGTGACCGACCACGTGCTCGACAACTTGCGCGCCATCAGCACCACCCAACCCAAGCTCAAGCTGGCCACCCACAAGGTCCAGCTGCCGGTCGAGGTGGGCAAGATGAAGGTCAAGCAGTGGCTGTCGACGGCCAAAGACGTCTACTATATCCCCGGTGGCGGCTCGTCGCCGGTCGGCGTGCTCGGCTACGTCAACGCCGCGCTCGAGCTCCAGCAACAGATCGACGCCGGCGAGTTGCCCGAACCGGACGTCATCTTCGTGGCCGCCGGCACCTGCGGTACCCTCGCCGGGCTGATGCTCGGCTGCCGCCTCGCCGGCATGAAGACCGACGTCGTCGGCGTGCGCGTGGTCGACAAGATTATGGCCAACGCGACGATGACGGCACACCTTGCGAACAAGGCCGGCAAGATTCTGACCGAGCATGGCGTCGAGGACGTCCCGCGCATCTCGAGCTCCGAGGTGACCATGCTCGACGACTATTTTGGCAAAGACTACGGCGTGCCCACCGACGCCGGCATGGAGGCGATCGCGCTCGCCAAGGCCCACGGGGGGCTGAAGCTCGAGCCGACCTATACGGGGAAAGCCTTCGCCGGGCTGCTCGGGGAGCGCGAACACCTTGAACTTGCTAACAAAAATGTGTTGTACTGGCACACGCTCAGCAGCGCCGATTTGAGCGAGCGCATCGCCCAGGCCGACGTCGAGCACGACCTTCCCTCCGAGTACCAGAAGTTCTTCGAGACATCCGCGTGAGCACCATGACCAACAAGAGCAAAACCCGACGCATCGTCTTTGTCTGCAGCGGCAATATCTGTCGCTCCCCCCTCGCCGAGGCGATGGCCAAGCCGATGCTCGAAGAGCGCGGCATCCCCGCGGTGGTCATCTCGGCGGGCACCCTCGGCCTGCAGGGGCGCTCGGCGGCGGCCAACTCGGTCACCGTCGCCGGCGAAGTGGGCATCGACCTCGAGGGGCATCGCTCCCAGGGCGTCTCCATCCCGCTCATGCGCATGGCCGACCACATCGTGGTCATGGCGCCGCGCCACGAGGCCGAGCTCGTGGGCAAAGACCGCGGGCTTACCGGCAAGATTGTCCGGCTGTGGGAGTATCTCGACGAAGATCTGGACCATATCCCCGATCCGGTCGGTCAGGATGTAGAGACGTTTCGGGTGATGCGGGACCGTGTGCAGGAGGCGTTGGAGCGGTGGATTGGGAAGTTGTAGGGGTTTTGATTTTTGATTGAGGGTTGTTATGGGTTTGCGTGTTCACAAACACGCCCACCTACACGAGGACCAAGCCATGGCAGGCCACAGTAAGTGGAGCAACATCAAGCATAAAAAGAAGAAGAAGGACCGCCGGCGCGCCAAGGTCTGGAACAAGATCATCCGCGAGCTGACCGTCGCCGCGCGCGAGCAAGGCGGCGACCCCGAGTACAACCCGCGCCTTCGGCTGGCCATCGAGCGGGCCAAAGACGCGAATATGCCCAAGGACAACATCGAGAACGCCATCAAGCGCGGCACCGGCGAGCTCGAGGGGGTCGACTACGAGGAGAAGACCTACGAGGGCTACGGCCCCAACGGCGTGGCGGTCTTCGTGGAGACGATGACCGACAACATCAATCGCACCGTCGCCGAACTCCGCTACATCTTCGACGAGCACGACGCCAGCCTCGGCGAGGACGGCTGCGTGGCCTGGCAATTCGAGCGCAAGGGCCTCATCCAGGTCGACGCGGGCTCGGTCGACGACAAGGACGCCTTTTTGCTCGAGATCATCGAGTACGGCGGCCAAGAGATGGAAGAGTCGACCTACGAGAGCGACGACGAGGACGGACCCGATGAAGTGCCCGTCTACTCGGTCTACACCGCCTTCGAGGCATTGCACGACGTGCTTGATGAGCTCGAAGCTGCCGGGTACAGGATCCGCGACGCAACGCCGGTGCGCGTGGCCAACCAGACGATGGGGCTCGACGACGACGCCCTCGACGCCTTCTTGGCGTTCTACGAGGAGCTCGACGACCACGACGACGTCCAAGAGATCTACGTCAACTTAGAGGTCGACGGCGACGCCGAGCTCGACGATGTTTTGGCCGCCACGGGCTAGATTCGGCAAGATTCGACATCTGAGAGGTCTTCTGTGCTCATACTGGGTATCGACCCGGGCTCCCGCTACACCGGCTACGGAGTCGTCCGCAAATCGGGCAGTGAAATCATCTATGTCGCCAGCGGGCGCATCAACGCCGCGCGCGCCGGCGACCTCTCCGAGCGCTTGCCCGTCATCTACGAGGGCATCTGCGAGATCATCGAGGAGTTCGAGCCGGCCCAGTCGGCCGTCGAGTCGATCTTTTTCGCCAAGAACGCCATGTCGAGCCTCAAACTCGGCCACGCCCGCGGCGTCTCCCTGCTCGCCCTGCAGATGGCCGACGTCCCCCTGCACGAATACCCTCCCGCCTCGGTCAAACAGGCGGTGGCCGGCCACGGCCGCGCCACCAAGGACGAGGTCAACCGCATGGTCAAGATGACGCTTCGCCTCGAGGGCGAGCTCGCCGAGGACGCCGCCGACGCCCTCGCCGTGGCCATCTGTCACTGCCAAGCCGCCGGCTTTGCCGACCGCCTGAAGTAAGCTGCTCAACATTTGCAGATTCGCCCCGCCGGTGGTACTGATACATTCGTTCAGTTGTTGTATCTTCGAGACGCCCCATGATCGCCAGACTCAAAGGCCAGCTCCACCTCCTCTCGCTCAACTCGATCATCGTCGACGTCAACGGCGTGGGCTACCACGTTCAGGTGCCCACCGGCACCGCCGGGCGCATCAAGGCCGGCGACGACGGCGAGGTCAGCATCCAAATCCACACCAGCGTGCGCGAAGACGCCATCACGCTGTACGGGTTTGCGACCGCCGAGGAGAAGCGCCTCTTCACCAAGCTCACGTCCGTCTCGGGCATCGGCCCCAAGCTCGGCCTGGCCGTGCTGTCGGACCTGAGCCCCTCGGAGTTCATCCGCGCGGTGCGCAACAGTGACGTCAAAGCCCTCAAGCAGGTCAGCGGCATCGGCAAGAAGACCGCCCAGCGGGTGATCTTGGAGATGAAGAGCTCGGTCGACGAGTTCGAGTTCGCCGAGCTCGCTCCGGCCACGCCAGGCGCGACCGATGGCATCGCCGACGATCTTCGCTCGGCGCTCGCCAACCTGGGCTACGCCGACGCCGAGGTCGACAGCGTCGTCAGCGTCATGGCCGACGATCTCGACGATGGCGCCGACCTCGAGCCGCTTCTAATGGACGCCATCAAAATGCTAAGCTGACCCGATGCGAAGCTGACCGCCCCCGCCGGTTCCACGAGGAAGTCACACGGATGTCGAACGACTCGAATATCGAACGAAGCAACGTACGTCGAAGCCCCGACGCGGTCGCGTCTGCGCCCGAGGATGCCCCGAATAGTCCAAACCAGCGCAATCCGAACCTGGAGCGCGCGGCCACCGAAGACGACGAGTCGATCGATCGCTCGCTTCGGCCCCAATCTTTCGACGAGTTCGTCGGCCAGGACTCCATCAAGGAGAACCTGGGCGTGATGGTCCAGTCGGCCAAGATGCGCGAGGATACCCTCGACCACGTCCTCTTGTGCGGCCCGCCCGGGCTGGGCAAGACGACCATGGCGCATATCCTGGCGCGCGAGATGAACGCCAATATCCACGTCACCAGTGGCCCGGCGCTCGAGCAGAAAAAAGACCTCGCCGGCATCTTGAGCTCGCTCGACCACGGCGACATGCTCTTCATCGACGAGTGCCACCGGCTCAACCCGGTCATCGAGGAGAACCTCTATCCGGCGATGGAGGACTACTACTTCGACATCGTCATCGGAAACGGGCCGCACGCGCGCAGCATGAAGCTGTCGCTGCCGCCGTTCACGATGGTGGGAGCGACCACCCGCGCAGGGCTCGTCTCGGCGCCGCTTCGCAGCCGCTTCGGCCAGGTCGCCCGCCTCCAGTACTACGACTTTTCCCAGCTCAGCCTCGTCATCCGACGCAGCGCCAAGCTGCTCGAGATCGGCATCACCGAGACCGGCGCCCACGAAATCGCTCGGCGCAGCCGCGGCACGCCGCGTATCGCCAACCGGCTGCTTCGCCGCGTGCGCGACTACGCCATCGTCGACGGCGACGGGCATATCGACGGAGACCTCGCCGACTACGCGCTGGCCAAGCTCAAGGTCGACGACGCCGGCTTCGACGACCTCGATCGACTTTACCTCGAGGCTTTGACGGCCAAATTTGGCGGTGGCCCCGCCGGCCTGAGCACCCTGGCCTCGGCGATCGACGAAGAGAAGGATACCATCGAGACGGTCATCGAGCCGTATCTGCTCCAGCAGGGCTACATCCAGCGCACGCCCCAGGGACGCATGGCCACGCGCATGGCCTTCGAGCACATGAACGTGCCGATCCCGCAGAATGGGTCCAATAACCAGAACAAGCTCTTTTAAGTGAGTCACTCATGTCAGATGAAGCCGTCGAACACGCACGCGCCCTGCTCCACGCGTTGGGCCTCGACGAGACGGTCGATCCGGAGCTACGCACCGCTCCGGAGCGATTCACCGAGCTCTTGAAGACCATGTTCTCCGGGGTGACCGACGAGCCGCCGGTGCTGAGCACCTTTCCGGTCGAGGCGACGGACACCTCCTCGGAGAGCCGCCCCGACAACGACGCCGCGCTCGAGCCGGTCGTCCTGCTCGACCTCCCCTTCCAGAGCATGTGCGTGCATCACCTGGTGCCGATGTTCGGCTCCATCGACGTCGCCTACGTGCCGCGGGACCGCATCGTCGGCTTCGGCAGCATCGGACGCGCCATCGACTTCGTGTGCGCCCGCCCGCAGGTCCAAGAGCGCATCGTCACGCAGCTCGCCGACCTCATCGAGCGACACCTCGAGCCCGAGGGCCTCTTGGTGCGCTGTCGCGCCCGCCAGCTGTGCATGGAGATGCGCGGCGCCAAAAAGCGCGGCACGCTGGTGTCGACCGCCTCGCGCGGCTCGCTTCGCTCCGGCGAGCGTCGCCTCGAAATCATGCGCCAGTTCGCCCAGGCTGACTCCGCGCTATGAACGCCCCCAAGGCTCAGACCGACAAAGTCGATACGGACTGCGTGATCGTCGGCGCCGGACCGGCCGGCATCAGCGCCGCCAAGTGGCTGCTCTCCTTTGGCGTCCCCTTTCGCTGGTTTAGCACCGACGGCGACGTGGGCGGGCTCCTCCACCGCGTCAGCAACGCCATCCACAACTATCCGGGCGGGCATTTCGGCTCGGGGCTCGACCTCGTCGACGCGCTGCGCGCCGACGTCGCCGACCTCGACGACACATCCCCGGTCGCCGCCCACGTCCGCCAACTGCGCCTGTCGGACGGCCGCTGGCACGCCACCTTTCTCGACGCCGCGCCTGTGAGCGCCGACTCGGTCATTTTGGCCACCGGCACCCGCTACCGCACGCTGGGCGTGCCCGGCGAAGACGAGGCGATGGGCGACTGCGTCAGCCAGTCGGCCACCGCCGACGGCGAGCACTACACGGGCCGCACCGTCGCCGTGGTTGGCGGCGGCGACGCCGGCTTCGAGAACGCCCTTCGCCTGGCCGAGCACGGCTGCAACGTGTGGATGCTGCTGCGCAACGACCAGTTCAAAGCCCGCCCCCATTTTGTCGAGCGTGTGGAGGCGAACCCGAATATCGAGTTCTACCCCTTTCCGACGACCGTGACCGAGATTCGCCCCGGCGAAGGTGATGACGCCTGTCGGCTCATCCTCGACGTCGCCGGGCGACGCCAACTCTTGGACGTCGCGTGTCTGTTCGTGCGCATCGGCGTCGAGCCGGTGCTCCCGGCCATCATGCCGTCGCTCGAAACCTCCGGCGGCTTCGTCGTCGTCGACTCCCACCAACAGACCTCGGCTGACGGCCTCTTCGCCGCCGGCGACGTGACTGACTGCCTGCTGCGCTCGGTCGCCACCGCGGTGGGCGCCGGAGCAACCGCCGCAAAAGCCGCGGCGCTCCGGCTCGGTTACCTGTAAGTACAGCCTACTGAGCACAGCCCACTGAGCACAGCCTACTGCAGGCTGCACTCGATCATGCTGCCGACGACGAGCGACCATTCTTCGGGGTCGTCGCTCGTCTTCTCACTCCAGAAGAACACCAACCCCTCCGGACCGCTCGCCATCTGCGGGAAGTTCGACGACCCGCTGGTCATGCCGAACTGATCGAAGCGCATCGGCTTCTCGGTCGGCATCCCATCGGCGTCGTGTCGGTAGAGATCCCGGTTGAGCGTGCGCAGCCTTCCGTCGACGACCTCCACATCGATGCGCTCACAGTAGTTGTAGCTGCCGCCGTGACTGAACTCGACCAGCGGAGCACTCCCCTCGAGCTGCAACGACGCGTCCAACGCGACGACTGTCGGGCGATCACTGCTCGACTGGCCGCCCCACACGACCCAATAGCCGCCGCCGGGCCGCTGAACGATATTGGCGTGCGCGGCGTGATAGATGTCCGCGTCGACGCTGAACGTCGTCGTCTTGTTGGCGCCAATCTCGATGGGCGTGCCTTCGACGGTGCCGTCCAAGCCGATCACCGCCGCCTCGAGCAAATAGCGCTTGTCGCCCGAGGAGCTGCCGTCGTCGGGGTTGGCGCGGCTCGACCACACCCCGAGCCATCGGTCTTCGTACGGCGCCAGCGTCAGCCCGCGAGCTTTCGCGTCCAGATCGCCTACCTTCACCGACGCCGAGGGCGCCTGCAAGGCCTCGTCGAAGACGCGGAAGCCTGCGTAGTAGCCACTGTCGTACTCGTCCCAGGTCACTGTAAGCTCTCCGTTGCGGTGAAAGACGCGGGGGAACTCGCCGCGTCCGACTTCCACGGGCGGCTCGGTGCGCGGCTGTCCTCCGTCGAGTCGCTGGATGTAGACCCGTCCACTGCTGTCCCAGACCACCCAGGTGGCTTGGCCGTCGGTCGCGGTGTCCGGCGTCTGCTCGGCATAGGCGCCGAGCCTGACGGGCGTGCCCTGCACCGTGAAGTTCGAGTCGATCTGGACCGTCATCAGCGAGCCGCCGCTCGATCCGAGCGTGCGCTGATTCCAGAAGAGCTGCCACCCGCCGTCGACCGGCGTGATGTACGGGTGATAGGCGGCTTCGCCGTCGAACGGAATCCGCAACTCCTCGACGAGGGGCATGTCGTCGACCAGGCCGTTGCAGTTGTTGTCCAGCCCGTCGCACTGCGGCACGTCGCCCAGGGTATTCGGCACGCACGTCGGCCCCGTCTGCGTGCAGGCGTACGAGCCCTCGCCGCACACGCCCGGAAGACCGGTGGCACATTCGCCATCGGGCGCCGGTCGGTCCTCGATGAGTCCGTCGCAGTCTCGGTCCCAGCCGTCGCAATGCGTGGCCGGCTCTCCGCAGCTGTCTTCTCGTACCGGACACGCAATCGGTCCGCCGCGCAGTTGATAGCGCTTGCTGCCGTCGGCTTGTCGGATCGAGGTGGCCCACAGCCAACCGGCGTTGCTACGCGCCGTCGCGATACCCTCGATACGACACTCCTCGCAGCCTTCGATGGCCGACGACTGCGGGAGCTCGAGCCCGCTCTCCGCGCCGACGTCCGGCATGCCGGGCTGACCGTCGCGCGTCCAGGCGTAGACTTTGGTCATGTCGTTGCCGAACGCCGTAATCCCTCGGCCGTTCCAGAAGACGTCGAGGTTGCGCGCCCCGTAGGTATCGATGGGCATCTCGATGACGTCGGTGCGCGGCGCGCCCTCTTTGTCGAACTCGCGGCCAAACAACGACGAGCCCGCCGCCCACACCGCCAAGAACCCCGCGTCGACGCTGAACAGCCCCAGCGCTTTGGTGCTCTCCTGTTGGTCGCTCACACTGATCGGCTCGACGAGTTCGCGGCCGTAGTGGTCGTGCAGGTGGAGCTTGGGTGCTTCGTCGGCGTTCGTGCTCGACAACACGCCGTATCGGTCGGGCAGCGTGGCAAGTTTCAAGTCGGCGCCCTCACCGGCGCTCACCCAATGAACGGCGGTGTCGAGCGGCACGCCGTCCATGCCGAGACGCGTGCCGCTCATCCGACCGTCGTAGATGCGCGCCATGAGCACGCCGCCGGCCGCCGGCAGCAACTCGATGCGGCCGCTGAAGTTTCGGCTCCCCACGAATTCGTAGGGGCCCTCGACCACGGCGCCCTCGTCAGAGACGACCACCGTGTGCAGCACACGGCCGAAGCTGTAGGCGATGAGCAAGCCCTCATCGACGGGCAACAGCGCCTCGACGATCTGTGGGTCGTCGGCGCTGACTGGGATCACCGTCGGCTCGAGATCGAATGAGCCATCGGCATTGAGTCGCGCCACCTTCATTTCGCCTGGCTCGCTGACGGTCGAGATTTGACCCCAGGCCGCCCAGACACGGTCTCCATCGGCCGCCAAAAGCGGTGGCAGCCCCAAAATATGCGATTCATCGAGCCAGAACGCCTCGAAGCCCAACGGCTCGATATTGTCGACCAGGCCGTCGCAGTTGTCGTCGATCCCCGAGCAGGTCTCCTCGCCTGGTTCGACCTGGCCTTCGCAGGCGCTCCACTCTCCTCCGGCGCAGGTCTGCGTGCCTGCCGTGCACGCGCCTTCGTCGGTGCCGCATGCTCGCTCTTCGCCGTCGGTGCACCCGCCTGCGTCGGCGTCCGCAACTTCGGTATCCGCAATGTCTGCGTCCGCATTGCCGGCATCTGAAAGGGGGTCTTTTTGCTTCGGGGCATCGTCACTGCAGGCAGTGGCGACGACCATCACGAGTAAAACGAGGAGGCTTCGCAGCCTGGGCGGGTCGACGTACTTCATACTTCCATCCTGGGAGCAAGAGAGCGCTTACAATACGGATTCACCTGTGCTTGGAGATGTCCCGGTGAACCCAAAACCAAATGAAGCGGGTAGTCGTGCGCGTTCGACGAAACCGGTGCTGCTTTATTCAAAATTTGAAGTTTGCTATCCCGTCCCCAATTTGACGCTGCTCGCGTGCGTGTGCTAATTCACGCCTGTCTAACTTAGTGTTTACTAACCAAGGCCCTCGAGGACCGAACCATGTTCGATCGAATTCTTGTTGCCAACCGTGGAGAAATCGCCGCTCGGGTCATCCGGACCTGCAAGAAGATGGGGATCCACACGATCGCCGTCTATAGCGAAGCTGACGAGGGTGCCCCGCACACGCAGCTCGCCGATGAGGCGCATCTGATCGGCCCGGCGCACGTCGCCGAGAGCTACCTGAATATCCAGAAGATCATCGAGGTCGCCGAGGAGACCGGCGCCGACGCGATCCACCCGGGCTACGGATTGCTCAGCGAGAACGCCGAGTTCGTCGAAGAGGTCGAGAACGCCGACATCGTCTTCATCGGCCCGCGCTCGGAGGTCATGCAGCTGATGGGCGACAAGGTCGACGCCCGCGAGTTCGCCCAGGCTGCCAACGTGCCCGTCGTGCCCGGCTCGGACGGCCCGGTCGCCGGCGAAGACGAGGCGGTCGCGTTCGCCGAGGAGTTCGGCTACCCGGTGCTCGTCAAAGCGGCCGCCGGCGGCGGTGGCATCGGCATGAAGGTCGCCACCAACGAGAAGAAGCTCAGAAAGGCCGTCAAGGCGTGTCAGCGCCGCGGCAAGTCGGCCTTTGGCGACGACACCGTCTACATCGAGCGCTACATCGAGAACCCGCGCCACATCGAGGTGCAGGTCCTGGCCGACAACGACGGCAACTCGCTGCACTTCTTCGAGCGTGAGTGCAGCGTGCAGCGCCGCCACCAGAAGGTCATCGAGGAGGCGCCCTCCCCGTTCGTCGAGAAGCACGAGGGCGAAGGGCTGCGCCAGCGCATGACCACCGCCGCCCTAGCGCTGGTCGAGCGCGCCGACTACACCAACGCGGGCACCGTCGAGTTCATCGTCGACAAGGACGCCAACTTCTACTTCATCGAGATGAACACGCGCCTGCAGGTCGAGCACTGCGTCACCGAAGAGATCACCGGCGTCGACCTGGTCGAGCAGCAGATCCGCATCGCCTACGGCGAGTCGCTCGAAATCACCCAGGACGACCTGAGCATCGACGGACACGCCATCGAGTGCCGCATCTACGCCGAGAACCCCGACAAGCGCTTCATGCCCGCGCCCGGCAAGATTGGCGACTACTCCGAGCCCGCCGGCCAAGGCATCCGAGTCGACTCGGGCGTGACCGCCAATTTCGACGTCACCCCCTATTACGACCCGATGGTCGCCAAGGTCATCGCCCACGGCAAAGACCGCACCCAGGCGATCAAGCGCATGCGCGAGGCGCTCGAGAACTACGTCATCAAGGAGCTGACCACCAACATCGACATGCACCTCGACGTGCTGCGCGACGAGGACTTCTTGTCCGGTGGCGTGCACACAGGCTGGCTCGAGAGCCGCTAACGTGGTATCTAATTTCGTACCCAGTCATTAGAAAATTCAATTCGTACCACCCAAAAATCGCTGGAGAGCCCAATGGCCGAAGAAGTCAAAGCTCATATCACCGGTACTGTCTGGAAGATCGAAGTCGAAGTCGGCGACGAGGTCGAAGAAGACGATGAAGTCGTCATCCTCGAGTCGATGAAGATGGAGATGCCCGTCGAAGCGCCCTGCGACGGCGTCATCAAAGAGATCCACGTCGAAGAAGGCGACGCGGTCGACGAGGACGAAGTCCTGATGATTATCGAAGAGAGCTGAACCTCTTCGAGCCCCGGTCGATTCATTCGATCGAAAGAGCCCGCCTGGCTAACACCAGGCGGGCTTTTTTGATCGGATCAGTTGTCGGCGACCTCGACCGAGACGACCCCCAAGCACCCGCCTTCGGTCGCGCGGTACTCACACATCGCCCCTCGAAAGCTTCCCTCGGAGGTTCGCCCGAAGATGAGCAGGCGAGTCGCCCCAATCCTCACCGAGTCGCAGGGAACCGAGCGGCCCCCGATTTCGCAGCGCACAGGCTCGACCCTCGCGCTCGGCATGCGCTTCGCGGCGACTTTGGCGGTCTTCGCGGCCAGCTCAGACACGGCTTGTTGACCGCTCTTCTGGGTCGCTGTCGAGTAGAAAGAGAGTTTGACGCTTCCACACTTGACCGCCTTCTTCCCCAACCCAACGCATTTTTGGTCAGGCTCGACGGGTCGACCGTCGAAAAAGAGCTGGGGGTCTTTCGATTGCGCGCTGATGTCCTCGAGCAATCCCGAGAGCTTATCTCCGCATACTGCGTCGTCGACATCCGGGGCGACCCTGCAGGTGAAGGGACGCAAGCCGTTGGGGTCGGGTGCGCCTCCGGTGAGCACCCGGCGAGGCTCGCCGTCGATCTCGGCCGAAAACCGCTCGATCTCGACCTCCTGGCCGTCGACGCTCAGCTTGGCGGGAGCCATCGGCTCGAGCTCGATGCCACGTTCCTCGTAAGTGTATCGGCGACCGTCGTGGTAGTTCCGCAAGCCTTTGGCAGAATACGGTACGTCAGCGACAAGAAGCGTCATCTTCGGACACGTGAGCACGTGACCGGCGGTGAATTCGTAGGTGCAGCCGTCGGACTGGTCGACATCCGGCTCGTCTGCAGCCAGGCCCCAGCCCGATTCGGGCGATCGTTTGTCGGCAGAAGGCGCGTCGTCGCCTGCGGTTGGCTCGGCGGACTTCGACTCGAACGCCAGCGCGGCGACGATCTGCGTTTGTCCACCCGCCTCGGGGAATGACCAGCTGGTGAGTTCGCCGGCGAGGCACTGGAATGTGCGCGGCGAGAAACTGCCGGGGGACTGAGGCTGCCCATTCGCCGCCAGGACCTCTCCGTCGGGGCCGACGACCAGCGTGATGGCAAGTGTCCCCACCTGCGACCCATCTGGCGGCACGCAGCCGCGCAGCGCCTCTCGCCGCTCCTCGAATTTCCGGTCCCACGTCGCCTTGGAGAGCGCTCCCCGCACGTCGACCTCGTGCGGCTCGACGCTGACGACGCTGTTACTGTGGTCGTAGAGCGGCTCGGGGCGCGGCTGCTGGGTGCTGCAACCAAACAGGACGGGCACTAGAAGAAGCGACGACAAGAGCAGAAAACGACGCATTATCATCTCTCGCATCAGTAGATATGGCGCAGGCGCGGCCCAAGGAGACGGCGCACTGCAGGATTTGACCGTTCGGTTGGGAACCATATAGGCCGGCCGGCGAGGCTGTCCAGCGGGGCATCGGCCGTGAGCGAGACGTGAGCGAACGTGGCAGGAGGGATTTCGCAAGAAACGAAAAAGGCGGCTCGTGAGAGCCGCCTCTTCGTTAGCGTCCCGTACGGGATTCGAACCCGTGTCGCTGGCGTGAAAGGCCAGTGTCCTGGACCAGGCTAGACGAACGGGACACAGTGCCAGGAAGCACTTCCCGTGTGGCTGACTCGGCGAGTCATTTCGCCACCGGGAGACGCGATTATGAACATTTTTTCGGCCTTGTAAAGTACTTTTTTTACTTTTGCTGCAAGCCGGTTTCAGCAGACTCTCGGACCGGCTCGACTGCTCCCCCGTCTCCTCGGCGAACGGCTCGCGAAAAGTCACGCTCTGCAGTTGTGTGACTTATTGTCCACACCTATAATCCCGCGCACACGCCGCGTTCGCGCACCGAGATCTTGGGGCTTCAAGTTCTAATGGGCGCGATAGCGGTAATTGGAGCGCACACCTAACGTGAGTCGATAGTCGAATTATGGGAGTGACGCCGACGCTCACTCGGCGGACCACAAGTTCAATAAGAAGAATGGGGAGACCGGACATGCACCGTTGGACTGATTGGAGACAAAGACCACGCGCCGGGATGTGGATGGGGGTGATCGGACTGATCGCTCTCGTCGCCGCCGGGTGTGGTGGAGACGAAGACAAGAAGAGCTTACCCGTCGAGGTTCCCGGCGAGACGCAGCCGGCCGCCCCGGCTCCGTTGAGCGTCGCCTCGATGGGCGGGTGTGCCATCGACGCCGATTGCGCCGAGGGGCGCTTCTGCTTTCAAGGCACGTGCGCCTACGAGTGCACCGAAGATGCCGACTGCGGTGACGCCCAGAGCTGCTCGTCGCACGGTGAATGCCTCGACCAGACCGGCGAAGGGCTGATCACCCAGGCGCTCGAGGAAGACGCCTTCGCCGACATCCGCGCGATCAATGACCCCAACACGGTGCTGTACGTCAGCCCCGGCCAGTCCGAGGTCACGCTGCACCTGGAGTTCGACGCCGAGCTGCCCGACGAGGGACTGCCCTACCGCATCGAGCGTAGCGACGCCGCCGGCGAGCCCGCGCGGATCCAGCGCACCGAAGGCGGGGTCTCCCAGGTCGACATCGCCGTGCCCGTGGGCCAGGCGTCTCCCGAGCACGAAGAGGCCGGAGGCGTGCGCGTCGAGGTGGTCACCGCGCTGCGCAACTACGAGATGTACCTGCGCCCGGCCCCGCCCATCGGCGGCAAGTATTACGGCCAGGCCACCGCGGCCACGTTCGGCTCGAGCGGGCTCCCGTTGGAGTTCGACATCGTCACCAAGCCCGACGGGGCGACCCTCCAGGACGCCGAGACGGCCTGGCTGGTGCTCCCGGTCGCCAGCGAGCGACTCTTTAGCCCCATCGCCGAGACCGACGGCGCGCCCCCGTACATGACCGCCGAGCTCGTCTACGACGACTTCGTGCAGCGTTGGGTGGCGGTGTTCGAGAACGGATTCGATCTGACCACGAGCAGCGTCATTGCACTGCCCGACGCCGAGCAGGTGCGCCGCACCATCCGCGTTGAAATCGAGCCGTACGGCAAAGACCAGCTCATCGGCACCATCAAGGATATCTGGACCGGCCTGTACGAGGTGCGCTCGGAGGCCGGCGTGACCAAGCTCGAGGACGTGCTCTTCGAGGGCGACCTGACGATGAAGCGCGAGCGCGACTCGATGAGTCACGCCGACCTCATCCGCGCGCCCGGCGTCGCGGCGAGCCCCGACCTGCTGCCCGCCCCGCCCCTCGATCAGTGTGCGGACGCCGGCTTCTACGACGTCGAGCCGGTCATCGACGGCAACGCGACCTACGACTGCGAAGCGATCGCCTCGCAGGCCGACTTCGAGGCGGCCGCCCCCGCCGAGCAGGCGAGCTGCGCGATCGCCGTGGCCCACACCAGCTTGGCCGGCGACACCACCGCCAGCCAGATTCGCGCCTTTCTCGACGAGAACGTGCCCGACCCAGAAGGCATGAGCTTCAGTGAGTTCATCGACAAATGCGCCGACGGCACCGATGGGTACTGCGTACCCGCCGACGAAGTGCTGTGCAGCCGCCAGCTACTCGGCTTCGCCTACCGCAACCAGGGCGACGCCTCGACGATGATGAGCGAGCTGGTCGGCTCGTACCAAGAGGTCACCCGCGAAGCCTATCTGGGCCAGCAGTTGGGCGCCTTCGGGGCCGACGCCGACAAGCGCCTCGAGTGGCTCAAGACCACCGACTACCCGGCGGTCGTCACCTCGGCGGTCGAGAACCTCAACGAGCAGTTGCTCCAAGAGTGGGCCACCCAGGTGCTCGACGTGCACCTGCGGGTGCTCAACGGCCAGCTCGACCCCAGCGGCCTGGCCGTGCTCTCGCGCGAGGTCACCGGCGCCGACGCCCTCGACGCTCGCCAGCAACTGCTGACCGAGATGGCCCAGTCGTGGCGCGGCGCGATGGAGGCGTTGACCCTGGCTGCCTCGCGCTACCACAGCCTGTTCCAGGACGACGCGCGTCGCGAAGAAGCCACCGACTTCGTGACCACCCGCATGTTCGACCTGTATCTGGCCGCAGGCGTGCTGCGTAACCTGAACCTGAGCGCCGGCGTGGGCTACCTCTCGGCCGGCTTCGGCACTGGGTTTTCCGACCTGCTCGGCGAAGCCAGCCGCCTGGCGATGCCCTACGACAAGCTGGTGTACGCCCGCGATGCCGAGGTGGTCGTCAACACCTCGGTCGACCCGCAGTCGAATAACGACACCCTGCTGGCCGAGCGGCGTCGCGCCGCGCTCGACGAGATCATCGAAGCCCAGGACTCCGTGCAGTCGGTGCTCGCCCAGGCCCGCGCCGAGGCCCTCGACGAGGAGCAGCTGCGCAACCGCATGAACAACGAGATCAACGACTTGCGCGACGACCTCGTCGAGATGTGCGGCATGCCCGTGGGCTGCACCGCCCAGACCTTCCGCACCGACCCCAGCTGCCGGGTGCGCGTGGCCCCAGGAAAATGCGGCTACGCCATCGACAAGGAGACCGAGGAGATCACCGAGTTTACGCTGGGCAGCCAAAACGTCTCGGAGGCCGGCCGCAGCCTGCTCGACATGACCGAAGCCGCTCAGAACCTCAAGATCGCCGTCGAGGAGAAGAACGCCTTCAATCAACGCCTCGACCTCGCCTGGCAAGAGCTGACCGCCTTCGAGGCCGACATCAACGCCTGGAACGTCAAACGCCTCGAGAACCTGCAGGCGCTCGAGGACAACCTCGCCCAGCGCGAGCAGATCCGAAACGAGACGCTGCGCGCCATGGCCGACAACTTCGCCCAGCGCGCCGGCAACCGGCAGGCCAATATCGCCGACTCGATAGCGATGTTCGAAGAGTGGGACAAGATCCGCATGGACGGCGTCGAAGAGCAGATGGGACTGATCCAAAAGGAACTCTCCCAGCGCCACGCCGCGGCCTTCTTTCGCGAGGCGGCCAGCACCTCCGACAAGATCTTTGCCGCCATGATGGAGGGCATCCCCAAGGTGGCCGGCATGAGCAATGACGTCTCCTCGCCGGCTCGCGCGGCCGTCCTGATCACGGGCACGTTGATCTCGTCGACGCTCGATATCACCGCCGCCGGCCTAGAAATGGGCGCCGACGCGGCCGCCGCCGCCCGCGAGAAAAAGGCCCTTTTGCAGGAGGCCGAGATGGCCGCCCTGGAGGACGAGGCCGAGCTCGACGACCTCATCGGCGCCGACGAACTCGAGACCCTCAAAGAAGAGCTGCGCTCGACCCAGGCGCAAAACGACGCCGAGCTGGCCCTCCTCCGAGACCTCGCCCAACTCGCCCAGACCGAGGTGGAGACCGAGCTGGCCTACGAGCGCGACTTCGCCGAGTTCCGCCGACGCCGCACTGCCTTCTTGCAGATGATGACCGAGAGCGCCGGGCTCAACCTGCGCGTGGTTCAGGCCCAGATCGGCTTCGCCCAGGCGATGGCCGACTACTTGGGCATCGTCCAGCGCGCCCAGTTGGCCGACGCCAAGCTCGAGGAGTTGATGCGCCAGCGCGCCAACATCAACCGACTGGTGGGCTCGCCGGCGGTCATCTTCAGCCGCGCCAACCGGCTGCGCCAGGCCGAGCTGCGCCTGGAGCGCGCCAAGGAGAAGCTCATGGAGTGGCTGGTCGCCCTGGAGTACTACGCGGTGCGCCCGTTCATGGACCAGCGCCTGCAAATCCTGCTGGCCCGCAACCCCTACCAGCTCGAGGAGATCGCCGAGAAGCTCGACGCCCTGCAGCGTGACTGCGGCGGAGCGACCAACGAGCTGACCACCGTTTTGTCGGTGCGCGACGACCTGCTCGGCTTTACCCGCACCATCACCGACTCGGTCACCGGCGAGACGCTCTCGCCGGCCGATCGCCTGCGCCGGGTGCTCGAGGACGGCTACGTGCCCGTCGACAAGCGCGTGCGCTACTCGACCGACGAGTCCATCGGCGGCCTGCTCGGTCGCGGCGCCGACGTGCTCGCGGCCACCTTCTTCGTCGACCTGAGCGACTTCGCCAATCTGGGGCTGACCTGCAACGCCAAGGTCGCCTCGGTCGACTTGAAGCTCGTGGGCGACGGGCTGGGCGACGCGCGCCCCACCGTCAGCCTGTTGTACGACGGCACCAGCCAGCTTCGCTCCTGCCAGCCCGGCATCGACGACTACGTCGCCCAGTTCGGCGAGGAGACGACCAACTACGGGTCGGTCACCTACCTGCGCACCGCCGGGCGCAGCATCTCGCCGGTCGCCGGCATCAACGAATTCCCCGGCGCCGCCGGTCAGGCCAACCAATCGCTGGGCGGCCTGCCGCTGGCCTCGCAGTACACCCTGCTCATCGACAAGGCCGCCGGCGAGAACGCCGAGATCGACTGGAGCAAACTCGAGGACATCGAGGTCGAGCTGACCTACACCTACCAGGATGTCTTCCCCGCCGGGCAGTGTGAGTAACGCGGCTGCCCCGCGCACGAAAAAAGCCCCGCCGACGGTCGAGTCGGCGGGGCTTTTTGTGTCATCTGGAGGCAGCGCTTCCAGCGCTGGTTGCATGAGCATCTCGCAGTGCAACCAGGGGCAAGATGCCCCCGCTCCGATGTTCGGGTCCTCAGCGCGTCGTCAGGGCGATCTCCTTGCAGATCAGGCTCAACGCACTCGGCGCCACGCTCCACAGATGCGGGCCATTACCGAAGTTGACCCATATCTCGTTGAAGTACCCCTTGAAGCCGGCCACGACCTGACCGGTGGGGCAACGAAGCTCGCTCGGCGAGCTGCCGCCACTCGAGGTGCCGATGAGCCTGCCGGCGCTTGGCGTCGGGCTGATCGACAACGTGGAGTTTACTTCGGTGCCCGGGTTGGTCGAGATGGACGAGTCGGCGCACAGCGGCCCCACCTGAACGATGCGGTCGCCGTCGGTGTGCGGGACCACCTGGATCCCGGTGACGAATTGATCGCTGGTCGCCCCATTCTCACCCTTGTTGGGGCAACTCTCCGAATCCATCGGCCCGAGCGGGGTGGTCCCGAAGCTGTAATGCGCGCCCGCGCCGACGGTGGTCATGAGGCTGCCGGGAAATTGACCCACGTCGTATCCGTACGGGGTCGAGGACTGGTCGGTCTCCAAGCGCACGGGCACACAGCGCATGCCGATATAGCCGATTTCATCGCTCCAGTTGACCTCGATGGTATCGACGAAGGTGTCGTCGGGGCAGGTGACCGTCTGCAGGTCTCCCGAGGTCTGGCCGGCCCAACGAGTCGTGTGAGTCGCCGACGGATAGTCGAGCCCGCTGGGACATCCCTCGTCGACGTCGCCGTCGCAGTCGTTGTCCAGCCCGTCGCACTGCTCGAAGTTGCCCGAGAACATCTGGTCGTTGTTGTCGTTGCAATCGTCCGAGCTCTGCAGCCAACCCGAGGGCTGGTCGCCCGAGCAGTACCGGGTCCCGCCGTGGTTGGCGTCACCATGGGTGTCGCCGTCGTCGTCGGGATACCAGGTCAACCCGTCGCTGACCCCGGCTTCGTCGACCGTGCCGTCGCAGTTGTTGTCGACGTCGTCGCACACCTCGGTGGCGCCCGGATTGCGCGAGCTGTCGCTGTCGGCGCAGTCGCCGTCCTGGGTGGCCCAGCCCGAGAACGCGCTGCAGTATTGCTCGGTCTGGCTGCTCACCCCGTAGCCGTCGCCGTCGGCGTCGCGGTACAGTGTCGCGCCGCCAATAGCCCCGGCGTCGTTCGTGTTGCCGTTGCAGTTGTCGTCGTAGCCGGTGGCGCAGGTCTCCGTTTCGCCCGGGTTGACGTTGGAGTTCGAGTCGTTGCAGTCCGAGTTGTCGAGCACAAAGCCCGACGGCGCGCTGCACGCGCGGGTCGACGAGGCGCTGCTGTCACCGTAGCCGTCGCTGTCGCGGTCGGGATAGAAGAGCTGGGCGTCGGTCGCCGTCGCCTCGTCGGTGTCGCCGTCGCAGTCGTCGTCGAGCCCGTTGCACACCTCGAGCTGGCTGCCCGGTTGGATGCCTCCCTCGCAGGCGAAGCCGCCTGTGCCCTTGCACACCCAGAACCCGTCGGCGCACACGCCCAGGTTGCCGGTGCTCGAGCAGCTCGTGCCCTCCTGGGCGAGCGCGTCGTCGACGCTTCCGTTGCAGTCGTTGTCGACCCCGTCGCACACCTCCTCGGCGGCCGCGCCGCCCGGGCCCGCGCCATATGCACTCGCCTCGGCGTCGTTGCAGTCCGAGTCGTCTTGGACGTAGCCCGCGGGCAGGTCGCCCGGGGTGCACGCGAACGTGCTGTCGTTGGGGTCGCCACGCCCGTCGCCGTCGGCGTCGCGGTAGTACACGCGCGTCGGATCGTCCACGGGCACCTCGCAGCCGTTCGACGAGTCGCCGTCGCAGTCGGCCCAGCCCGCGTCACATTGCACTCCGCAGAAGGGCTGCAGGCTGCCGTCGCCGAGTGTCTCGGTCTTGCAGGAGAACGCGCCGTTGGTCAGCTGGCCGCTGCAGGTGTCGAAGCACGCCGTGCAGTGCTCGGCCGGGTATTGGTCGGCGCCGACCTGCTCGGCCGTGTCGCTCAGCCCGTTGCAGTTGTAGTCTTGCTCGCCGCAGGTCTGCGGGAACGGGTGATCGGGGATGTCGGGGTTGTAATAGGCCTCGGCGTTGCGGTCGTCGCAGTCGTAGCGGGTGACCGGGGTGGCCGAGGTGCCGCAGCGCCCGGTGCCCAGCCCGTCGCCGTCGCGGTCGCGGCACACCGTGCAGGTGTCGATGGTCGGCCGGCAGAAGGTGTTGCCGGCGGTGTCGCTCACGTCGCAGGCAAAGCCCATGGGGCAATCGGCGTCGCCCGCACAGGCCGACACGCAGACGCCCTCGCCGCCCGAGACGATCTCGCCACCCGAGACGCGGTCGTAGCACAGGGCGTCCTGGCCGCAGTCGGCCGTCGCCGAGCACGTCGAGCAGAAGCTCTGCGCGTGGGCCTCGTCGAGGCCGAACGGGGGCCGACAGATGGCGCCGAAGGGCTGGTTCGCCTCCATCTCGGCCGGGTCGAGCTGGTCGTCGAACGGAAACGCCGGGGCTTGCTCGGGGTACGGCGCCTCGCCGTCGAAGACGAGCTGGCAGGTATGCGGCTCGACGTCGGGCTCGTTGCCGTTCATCGACAACTCGTCGCAGCGCCCCGGGTTGTTGGTGCACACGTAGCTGCACACGCCCTCGCCGTCGGCGAGTTCTTCGAAGATTTCGGTCAGGGGGACTTCGTTGCGCCCGTCGCTGTCGGCGCGGTTCAGCGGCACACTCTTGACGCACACGCCCAGGCCCGTCGGGCAGTCGGCGTCGCGCGTGCAGGTGCGGTAGTCCGCCAGGCTTCGCGCCTGCGAGGCGCCCCCGTCGGCGTCCGTCGCGTCGCCCGAGTCGGTCGCATCGCCGACGTCGCCCGCGTCCTCCCCGTCGTCCACGTCGGCGTCCGTGCCGCCGCCATCGCCGGGATCGCCGACATCATTGCCGCCATCATCGCCGGCGTCGTCAGGTCGATCTGCATCGCCGTTGTCGGCGTCCAGACCGGCGTCGGCGATCGTGCAGGTGCCATCTTCACAGGTGCCGCTGTTGCAGTCCTCGTCCGAGGTGCATAGCGGGCCGTCGGATTGTCCCGGGTTTTCGGAGGTACAACTCGCGGTCACTCCCGCGACCAGAACCAACGCGGCCAGAATCACCGCAGAAGACACATTTCTAACTCGCAATAACATCATCTCTCCCCAATTTATCTGCGGGCCTTTTCAACGCAGCACTGTGGTGCTGTGGGTTGCTGTCTCGACGTTACTCTCAATACACAAACGCCTTCGGCGCGTCAAAGCTTGCGGGCCACATAGAGGGATGGCCCCAGGTTCGCTCAACGATTGAGCTGCGGTTCTTTTTCGCAGTTCGGCGAGGCAGCCGCCCCACCGGGCTTGTCCCGGTGAACGGAAAGCCTGAAAGCTAGATGCGCGCCCACCCACCTCCATGGCGCGCGCAGCGCGCCGAGTCGACGCCCGGCACCGGTCACGGCGTCCGGCTCACCATCCAACACAAATGGCGAAAGCGCACAACCTGCCCGGGGCGCGCGGCGTCCTCGCCCGCCCTGGGGCGTCACCGCCCCAGCTTGGGTGTCTTTTGCAAGGCACACGCCTTGCCCAAACACGTGCGGGGCCCAAGACGGACCCCGCGACGACGAGGTGCCAGACACTGTGTTGTGGTCGGCGAACCCGTCCATCGAGGCCCAAGAAGTGGGTTAACGGTGAGGTGTCAGGCACCGTGTTGTGCGGCCGTGATCGTCCTCGTGATCGTGATCGTGATCGGCCGTTTGTCTCGCCGCGAACAACAACCGCCGATCACGACGACGATCACGATCACAATCACGGAGCCGTCGACGCGATGTCAGGCGCCGTGTTGTGCGGCCGTGATCGTCGTCGTGATCGTGATCGTGATCGGCCGTTTGTCTCGCCGCGAACAACAACCGCCGATCACGACGACGATCACGATCACGATCACGGAGCCGTCGACGCGGAGCGGCTACTTGCTGCCCGCGGAGCCCTCGCCGGTGCAGCCCCAAGGCTCGCCTTGGGGTCGGGCCGGGGAAAGGGGGAGGTATGCCATTGCCGGGGCGTTGAGTCACCCCGGCGGTCTCGAACGGCCTCGTCACCCCTGGACGGGCGATCGCTGATCGAACCTGGGGGTGGCCCAAGGAGTGACCGACGCGCGTTTTACATTTGTAAAACCCGTATCGGAGCGGCCGACGGGCGTCTTGCGGAGTGCAAGATACGCGTCGGTCACTCCGATGGGCACGTCGCCCCATGTGCACGCGTGTCGGTCGCTCCCGGGCGAGTACACACCTGCGAAGTCGCCCGTCGGAGCGACCGACGCGGCCCTCCACATTCGTACAACGCCCGTCGGAGCGACCGAGGCGGCCCTCCACATTCGTACAACGGCCATCGGAACGACCGAGGCGCCTTTTGCGCCAGAAAAACGCCCGTCGGTCGCTCCGACGGGCGTTGGCCGCCTCCCGGCAATCTGGTAGGCTCGGGCTATTCCGCAATTTGTCGTGCAGGGCGTCTCTAGTCGCGTGTGGAGCCGGGGCTGCGAATTCGGCCGGAGTGAGCCAGCCCCCGAGCTTCCGTGGTGTGAACGCACCCCGCCCCCTCTCGTGCGGAGTGGTACTTGCTGATTCTGACCAGACAATGACTACGATTAGGAGGGACACCCCATGAGTAACGGAAATCAAATCACCCAGACTGTGCGCAACATGGTCGGCTGGGGCCGAACTGTGATCGCGTCGGTCGACGCCCACCACGAGCCCGTCTCGACGGCGCTCGACGGACAGTCCAACCTGTCCGCCGCCGAGTGGGACAAGTGGCTGCGCGGGCTGCGCAATGCCCTGGCCCACGCAACCGACGATCTGCTCACGAAGGCCGGCGTGCTGGCGCGTGAGCGCGGCGACGACATCGCCTTGCGCGAGGCGCGCGACCAGGCCCAGGGCAAGGCGTTCGGCGAGGTCGTTCGCACCCGCGGCCTGCTCGACGCCATCGACTCCAGCCAGAGCCGTCGCTACGGCCTGGAAGGCTCCACTCCGGAGACCGCCGACGACCTGGTGATCTTTGGAAACAACGCCATTGCAGGATTGCGCGGTGCCGACGAGACGCTCGAAGGGATGGGCGTGTCGGTGCAAACCGGCGTGTTGGCCGACGAGCTCGAGCCGGCGATCGCCGAGCTCGCCTCGCGCATCGAGGATCTTCGTCGCGAGGAGAAGGAAGCCGACGCCGCCTTGGTCGCCCGCGACCGGGCGATCGCGCACTGGCGCAAGACCTACCGGTCGGTGGCCAATATGCTCGTCGGCGCCTTCGAGATGGCCGGCGAGAACGAGCTCGCCGAGCGCGTGCGCCCGACTGTGCGGCGCACGGCCGGAGTCGAGAACCCGCCCGCGGCCGACGAACCGGTCGACAACCCCGAGCCGGTCGAAGCCTGACCGGCCTCGCCTCCCTGGCCCAATCTCATTGGCCTAATCATTGGGCCAAACAAGCGTCGAGCCTCTCCGGCCGGCTCGACGCCGCTTAAGAATTCAGTGCGGGGGCATCTCAAGAATTCGGTGCGAGGGCATCTTGCCCTCGTATACGAGAGCAGGGATGGACTCGCTCCAAAAAACATCGGTGCGGGGGCATCTTGCCCTCGTGTGCGAGAGCAGGAATGCACTCGCTCCGAATTAGGACAATCCCCGTACAATCTGTTGGAACACGTCCCCGCGGTGGGCGTAACTGTCGAACATGTCGAAGCTCGAGCACGCCGGGCTCAGACTGACGGTGCCGTCGGGTTTGGCGAGCTTGTAGGCCTTTTCGACCGCCTCCTGCATCGAGTCGGCGGTGTAGATGTCGCGCTCGGGGTAGCCGGCGGCGAGCAGCTCGCTGCCGAGGCGCTCGCGGATCTCGCCGATGATGACGACCGGGGCCTCGCGTTCGCGCAGGAAGTCGATGAGCTCGATAAGCTGGAGGCCTTTGTCGACCCCGCCGACGATGGCGACCAGGTCGCCCTCGAGGCTGCGCAGCCCGGCGAGCGCGGCGTGGACGTTGGTGGCCTTCGAGTCGTCGTAGAACTGTACGCCGTCGACCGCGCCGACGTACTCCATGCGGTGCGGCAGGGCTTTGAAGCTCGTGGCCGCGTCGGCGACTTCGTCGAGCGACACGCCCACCGACAGGGCCAGCCCCGCGGCGCACATCAGGTTGAGCATATTGTGGGCGCCCGCGATGGGGAGCCCGGCGACGCTCGGCAGCCACTGGGTGGCCTCGCCGCCGTCGAGGCGCGCCCACAGGCTGCCGTCGGCGAGCCAGAGGGTGTCGTCGGCCTCTTCGTCCGAGTTCTCGTCGGCCGCCTCGACGACCTCCTCGGAGAGCCCGTAGACGACCGCCCTCCCCTCGTAGCCGTGCTGCCAGCTTCGGATATGCTCGTCCTCGGCGTTGAACACGCCCCAACTCGCCGCGCCCGCGTTCTGCATGACCTGGCGTTTGGCGCCGACGTACTCGTCGTAGTTGTCGAAGTAGTCGAGGTGGTCGAAGGCGATATTGGTCAGGCCGAAGGCGTGGGGGGCGAATTGGTGGGTCGTCCACAGTTGGAACGCGCTGACCTCGGCGACGATGACCCCGTCGCTCGACACCTCGTCGACGAGCGCGCACAGCGGCGTGCCCAGGTTGCCGCCGACAACACACTCGACGCCGGCGTGCTCGAGAATATGGCCCACGAGCACGGTGGTGGTGCTCTTTCCGTCGGTGCCCGTGATGGCCAGGATGCGCGCGTCGGTGGCCGCGTAGGCCAGCTCGATCTCGGAGATAGCGGGCACGTCGCGCCCGCGAAGCTCCTCGAAGACCGCCAGGTTCGGCTTGAGCCCCGGCGAGACGACCACGACCTCGGCGTCGCCCACGATATTGCCGCCGCCGACGAGCTCGACGCCGTCGTCGAGCTGCCCGGCCACGTCGCCCATTTCGTCGAGCGTGCGCGTATCGCTGGCAATGACCTTCTTGCCCCTTTTGGCGAGCAGGTTCGCCGCCGCGACCCCACTTCGGCCCATGCCGAAGACGGCGAAGTTGTCGTAGTCGAGCCAATTTTTCATCAATCACTCCCAAACAGCCAAAGCAGGCTGTCGCAAAAACCCTTGGAGGCAGGGCATCTTGCCCTGCTACCAGCGCTGGAAGCGCTGCCTCCAAAGGCCGCCGGCCTTCAAGCAGTCCCGAAACCCCTAAACCCCTAAACCCCTAAACCCCCCTCACTCATTATCCGACGCCTCCGCAAACGGCCCACTCACCTTCGGCTGGTCCGGCCCCGGCCCCTTCGACTGCGCCCGGCGCGTCACCTCGGCCAAAAACTCGTCGGCCATGCGGAAGAAGTCGTCGCCGCCAAAGAAGATGACCTTGTCGCCCGGCTCGACGACCTCGTACAGGTAGTCGTTGATGGTGCTCTGATTCTCGATGTAGGTGCACTTCAGCCCGTTCTCGCGGATGCGCTCGACCACGGTCATCGTGTCGATGCCCGGGATCGGGTCCTCTTCGGCGGCGTACATCTTGGTGATGATCACCTCGTCGCTGCCCTCGAAGGCCTTGCCGTACTGCTCTTGCAGGTACTTGATGAGGGTGTAGCGATACGGCTTGAACACGCTGATGATGCGCCCGTCGACGAGCTCCTGGGCGGACTCGAGCACCTTGCGCATGCACGTCGGGTGGCTGTTGTAGTCCTTGACGATGGTCACCCCGCCGCCCGAGGCGATGGTGAAGCGGTTCTCCATGCCCGAATAGGTCTTGAGCGCCTCGCGGATGGGCTCGACGCCCACGCCGAGTCGGCGGGCGACGGCGATGGCGCCCATGGCGTTGACCACGTTGTAGCGGCCCGGGAGGTTGAGCTCGAGGGGGCCGAGGGACTCGTTGCGGTGGAACGCCTCGAACTCGATGGGCAGCTGGCCGGGGCCGAGGAGCTTTCCGTGGAACTCGGCGCGGTGCTCGACGGCGTAGCCGGTCGGGCGAAGGCCCACGATCTCGCAGAAGCGGCGGTTGCCGTCGCAGTCGAGGTTGACGAACGCCTCTTTGAGCCGCTCGTTCGACTCCATGAAGTCGACCATGTTGGCGATGATGTCGTCGAGGCCGTCGTAGTAGTTGAGGTGGTCGAGCTCGAGGAAATTGCACACCACGTAGTCGGGCTTGATGTTCAGGTGCGACCCGTCGCTCTCGTCGACCTCGACGACCATGATCTTGCTGTCGCCGGCGTCGCGCGCGTTGGTCTCGAAGTTGTTGAGCATCCCGCCGATGATAAAGCCCGGCTCGAGGCCGGCGCACTCGAGGATCCAGGCGATCATGCTCGACACGGTGCCCTTGCCGTGGGTGCCGGTGACCCCGACGGTCTTGTAGCCGTCGATGAGGTATTCGAGCACCTCGGAGCGGTGGACGACCTGCAGGCCGCGCTCTTTGGCGGCGACCAGCTCGACGTTGTGGTCGGGGATGGCCGTCGAGACGACGAGCACGTCGGCGCCGTCGATATTGGAGGCGTCGTGGCCGATGGTGACCTCGATGCCTTCGGCTTGGAGAGCGTCGGTGATCGAGCTCTGGCGCACGTCCGAGCCGCGCACGGCGAAGCCGCGCTGGTGCAGTACCCGGGCGACTCCGGAGACGCCGATGCCCCCGATGCCCAGCATGTGAATCTGTGTATCTTCTGCGAACTCTACCATCACACGTCCTTATGTAGCGTTGGTTTCCAGGCCGCCTTTTAGCACAACAGTCAAACGACACAAAGCTATGCCCCCTGTTGCAAATACGCGGCGCGTTGCGTTAAGTTTGCGCCGATTGGGTACGCAACCAGGAGGTGCCGACCTGCGACGCATTTGACGGCACCTCACGCAAATACAACGACAAGCCAAGTGACGACCATGAAACAAAACGTGCAACGGATCGCCCTCGCCGGGCTGGCCATGATTCTGAGCGGTGGCATCGTAGGCTGCCAGGAAGTCGACCAGCCGAAGACGACGCTGACCCAGAAGCAGTGGCAGGAGGTCAAAGGCCACCTGCTCGACGAGCAGCCCGAGCCCGATTACCCCATCGGCGCCAAGTTCGGCGACAAGATCGAGCTGATCGGTTTCGACGTGAGCAAGCCGCTCGAGGCGGGCAAAAAGGCGACCTTCACCTGGTACTGGAAGGCGCTCGATGACATCGAGGACAACTGGATGGTCTTCGTGCACTTTGACTCCTCGAAGCGCGCGTACCGCCAGAATCTCGACCACCACCCGCTCGACGGGCTGTACCAGACGGGCCGCTGGAAAAAGGGCCAGATCATCGAGGACGTCCAGCACGTGACCCTCGACAAGAACTACCCGGCGGGTCAGGCCGTCCCCTACATCGGCTTCTTCAAGCAGAACCAGCGCCTGCCGATCGCCAACGACGTCAAGAAGACCGACGACCGTCGCGTCATCGGCCCGCCCCTGACCGTCAAGAACGCCGCGGACAAAGGCGGCGCCAAGTCGGGCAAGGCGAAGCTGCCGACCTACATGGTCCCCACCCACGACGACAAGGCCCTCGAGGGCTTCAAGGTCGACGGCAAGCTCGACGAGAAGGTCTGGGCCGACTCGAAGGCCATCGGCCTGCAGTCGTTCGGCGCGGCGCCGAACCTGAACACCAAGGTGCACGTCTTCCGCACCGACGACGCGCTGTACGTCGGCGCGGTGCTCCCCGACGAGAACGTGTGGAGCGAGCTGAAAGACCGCGACTCGAACACGTGGACCGAAGAGGTCTTCGAGGTCTACATCGACAAAGACCGCGACGGCAAAGACTACATGGAGCTGCAGATCAACCCGCTGGGTACGATCTTCGACGCCCACTTCGCCCAGCGCCTCGGCCGCGGCAAAGGCAGCCGCAACGAGCAGATCGACCGCGCCAAGGCGTGGAATATGCAGGGCCTCGAGACCGCCGTGCACGTCGACGGCACCGTCAACGACAAGTCTGACAAGGACAAGTCGTGGAGCGTCGAGATCAAGCTTCCCCTCGAGGGCATCCCCGGCGTCGACCGCGAGCCCAAAGACGGCGAGAACTGGGCGGTCAACTTCTACCGCTACGACCGCCCGGCCAAAGGCGACAAGCGCACCTACGCCTACGCGTGGTCGAAGCCCAACGGCGGCAGCTTCCACCAGGTCGAGCGCTTCGGCACGCTGCACTTTGGCGAGAAAACCGCGGTCACCAAGCGGGCCGAGGTCGCCAAGCAAGAGGCCAAGCAGGAAGCCAAGCAGGAAGCCCAGGCCGGCGACAAGCCGAGCCTGCGGCGCATCCGGAAGCCCAATATCGAGCAGATGCGCAAGCTCAAGATCAACCAACTCCGGCCCAAGTTGCCCAATCGCGCCATCACGCCCAAGAAGGGCGGCAACGAGGCCGGCGAATAAGCGCCGCTCGATTTCCTGGCTAACAGGGTCCGGTTGAACCGAAGGGGCCTCGGCGTATGACGCCGAGGCCCCTTCACATTTTTGGGTCGTTCACGTACGTATATATATGGATACGTAGGACACTGTACGATGAGCTGCGAGAGCGCAGCTATAACCTCCGTAAGACAAGGCAGATCATGGCAAGCGACAAACGCAAGCAGAGCCTCTACTTCCCTGAAGAGTATCTCGACGAAATTCGCGCCGAGTCGATAAGACAAGATCGCTCGATGTCCTGGATTGTGCAGAAGGCCTGGGAGATCGCGCGCGACAAGGTCAAGCAGTTCCCGTCGGCCAACGACTTCCTGCCGGGTGACGACGACGAAGAGGAAGCATAAGAGGCCCTCGGGCCAATTTGTTCGAGGCCTATCCGTCTGCGCTCGAGTTTTGTAGAACGCAAAAAAGCAGCCCTTCCGAAACCGGAGGGCTGCTTTTTTGTGTCTTGGTGGGCCGTCGGCCTGGTGAGTTCGGCCTTATTGAGCCGGATGCACGTACAGGCGAGTCACGTTCTTGAGCACGTAGTCGTGTCCGCCCACCCAGGCGTGCTCTTCGCCGTTGCGCAGCACGGTCCACAGGTCCATCGTCTCGGGCGCAAGGCGACCCTCGGCGACGCCGGGGTTGGTGGCCAGAAAGGCGATTTCATTGGCCTCCGGCGAGACGCGCGCCGACTTGATGTACGGCACGCACTGCGCGTCGTCGGGCTCCATGGCGTCGTTGTCCCAGCACAGACCCGGGTCGTAGCCGGTGTCGGGGTTGCCCCACACGACGTCGTACTCGCCCGAGGCGGGGTCGAACTTGAGGATGTCGCTGTCGCCGGCGTCGCCACTGCTGCAGTCGCGGGTGCCCACGGCGTACAGGTTGCCGCCGTTGTCGAAGGTGAGCGGGCCGCGAATCCGGGTGTAGTGGTAGTCTTCGTTGCCCTCGGTCAGCTCACAGCCTGTTTGGTTGGCCTGCGTCAGGTCGGCGGGTAGGCCGACGACCACGCGCTTGGGGATGCAGCGCGCCGTGGTGGTGTCCGCGCCCGGCTGATAACACTCGTGGATGTCACCGCAGGTGCCCGGGCCGCCGCAAGCGCCGCCCAGATCCCCCAGGTTCTCGAGGTCGACGAAGTGCACCGTCACCTCGTAGGCAGTGCAGCGTCCCTGGTGACCGCAGCGCTGGCCTGGGCCGGAGCAATCGGCCGCGGTCTCGCACTCGCCGTAGTCGTTGGGCGCCTCGGTCACAAACGCGGCGATTTTGCCGTCGCGCGAGAAGCCCACCGGCATCGACTCGCCGAAGTAACTACCGCTGGTCTGCTGGTAGTTCTCGGCGTTGACCGTAAAGGCGGTGTCTGTGATGGGGCCTCCCAGCGAACCGAAGCGAAGGTCCATCGTCTGAAGGCTCGGGGCGAAGATCATCCCCTGGTTGGTCGACGGGTCGATATGCCACCCGCCCACGGTGGCGTTGGTGTTGCCTAGCGAGCCGATCTCGGTCTCGTCCCCGCCGTCGACGGAGACGTAGTACGCGGTGACCGGGCCACTCGACCCGCGTCGGTAGGACACCGTGTTTCCGTTCACCGAAGGCTTGCTCACGCCTTCGGCAATCAGTCGACCGTCGTCTTGAACCTTCAGGTCGCTGACCGAGGCGGCATAGACATCGACGGTGCCGTCAGCGTTTGCGTTATTCTCGGCCCACACGAAGCTGGACATGTCCTCGGTCAACCAGCACGGCTGAGCACAGTCGTGGCCTTCGGGGCTGACCTGAGTGTGGGTCTGATCGGCGGTCGAATACACATGCAGGCTCGTCTCGCCGGCGCCGGTCTTATCCTGGATCAGATAGGAGATATAGTAGTCCTCGGGCTCGGGCGTGGTGTTGTTGCTCGAGGTTCCGTCACCCTCGGGCACGTCACCTGCGTCGGGGTTGACGCTGGCGTCCTGCTCGGTCTCCCCTCCTCCATCGTCCGAGCAACCCGTCACTACCAGCGGGCTGAGCGTGAGCGCGGCGGCGGCGCCGGCTCGGAGCAGCCACGCATTGCATCGTTTCATTGCATCGTTAGACATACGGCGTTCCTGTTGGAGAATCTCTTAAATACGCGTCCGACTATAGAAATCTGAGCGAGGTGAATCAAGAAGTTACACTGCTTTTGCCTCGCCGCCATTTACTTTTACGCACCTTTTTTACTCTGCTTTGGCCTGTTGCCAGAGCGCTTCCATCTCGTCGAGCTCGAGGTCTTCGAGGCGACGGCCCTGCCGGTCGACCTCGGCCTCGATATAAGCGAAGCGCCGTCGAAACTTGCCGTTGGTGCGCTGCATCGCCTCCTCGGCGTCGATGCCGAGCTTGCGGGCCACGTTGACCACCGCAAAGAGGATATCTCCGAGCTCACCCATGAGCTCGACCTCGTCCGCGGCCTCCCCGGCGAGCAACTCCTCGAGCTCGGCGACCTCTTCATGCACCTTTTCGAGCGCCTGGGCGGCGTCGGGCCAATCGAAGCCGACCTCGGCGGCCACCTCTCCGAGCCGTTGCCCTTGTTCGAGGGCCGTGTAATCTGGAAGAATATCGTCTAGTATCGATGACTTAGGCATGTCGTTGGAGCGGCCTTTCGATGTGTCGGATCCACGGCTTTTTGCACGGTTTTATCAGTGAATTGGCTTGAACGCAGCGGATTGGGCGGGTTAGGATGCGCATGAAAGCGCAAACGTTCGACCGGTTCGTTCGCGACAAGCCTGCAGCATCAGTACTAGACAGACGTTCCCTATGAATCAACGTCAGACTTCCGAGGGCGGTGCCCCTGCGGTGGCGGAGCGTATCGGTTGCGGACTGGCCGCAATTCTGTTCGTTTTGGCCGTCTTGCTCCCGAGTGCCAGCTTCGCTCAAGACCTCGATCCGGAGATGGAAGAGGCGTTGGCGAACATGGACGCGGACACCACCGTCTACGAAAAAACGCCGGTGCCGGCTTCCAGCGTCGACAAGGTCAACCTCGACGTGCATTGGAGGCTGTGGAAGCGCGTCTTCTCCAGCGGCAAGCTGGGCATCGAAGAGCTCGAAGCGTTGATGAACGACGCGGTGAGCATCGGCTATCGCAACCTTCCCGACTACGCCACGGCCGTCTATAGCATGACGGCGAGCAAGGTGGCGAGCGGGGAGCTCGAGGTGCGCGACGCCTCGAAGCTCTATGAGATGGCGCGCAAGCTGGCTCCCGACATCCCCTACCCGGAACTCGCCTACAGCGCGCACCTCGCGCGCAACAACCTGGGGCGCATGCCCGCAATCGTCGGCAGCTACCATCGCGGAGTTCGCAAAGGCTTTATTTGGCTCGACTCCAGGATGGCCTGGGAGCTGAAGATCATCGCTTTCGCCTTGCTGGCGGCCATGGTCGCCCTGCTCTCCTTTTTGCTCGCCCAGTTGTTACGCTACTTCGGCATCGTCGCCTACGATTGCGCCAGATTCTTGCCCAAGGGCTTTTCGAGCAACCAGACAGTCATCTTGATCGTCGCGTTGGTCGTGGTGCCCGGTCTGTTGATGCGCTCGCCGCTCGTCTCGATGCTCATCTTGTTGGCCATCTTGTCGTTGGTGCAGCGCATCAACGAGCGCATCGTGACGGTGCTCCTCTTTGGCGCTCTGATCGCGCTGCCTGCGATCGACGCGCGCATGTCCGAGCAATTGACGTGGCCGGAGAGCGCGAGCCAGTCGTTGATGCACGCCCAATATCTGCATTGTGACGCGCCGTGTGCCGCCGATGTCGAGGATAAGTGGCTCGAGGCGAGCGACGACCCGGTGCTGACCTACACGCTCGCCCTGACCCACTATCGGCAGGGCTCGGAGAAGCAACTGGAGAACGTCATCGAGTTGCTCGAGGACCAGGAGAGCTGGCCGGCGCCGATGCAGGGCGCCGTCGAGAACCTCTGGGGGGCCACGCTGATCGCTCAGGCCAAGCCCGACGAAGGCATCGAGCACCTCGAGAAGGCCAAGAAGCTCGACCTGACGAGCCCCGCGGCGCCTTTCAACTTGATGCGCGCCTATCAGATGAAGAATGACGGTTCGGCCGCCTCGGCCGCGCTCGACGAGGCCATCTCGGTCAATCTGGACTCGGTGCGCACTCACCTCGAGCTCGAGCGGCGCGACGTCAACAGCTTCTTGCTCGTCGAGCCGCTGGCTGCCGAGTTGTTCGTCCAGCGCCATCGTGAGCGCGCCTCCGAGCAGGTCTCGCTGGTCTCGCCGGTTTGGGCCGCCCTTGCCGGCCCGAAGCTTCCGCTCGACCGCGCCCCCTTGCTCGGCATCATCGGTGTACTGATCGCCCTGGCCTCGCTGCCCCTGTACTTGTCTGGCCGCGCCAGCAGCCCCTGCCCCAAATGCGGACTGGCGCGCGACCCTGAGGACGCGCCCAAGACGGGCAACCACCGCTACTGCCTGCCCTGCTATCACACGTTTGTGTCGGGGGCGTCCCTCGCCTACGAAGCCCGCGTTCATAATGAGCGCGTGCTCGGGCGTCGTGAGCGCTTCCAGGACGTGATGCGCCGCGTCTTGTCGGTGGTGGTGCCCGGCACCGGTCACAGCCAAGCCGGCCACGGGCTCGGTGGCTTTGTGATCACGTTGCTCACGGCGTTCGGGGTCTTCGTGTTGCTCCGACCGATGGGCATCTGGCGACCTCCCTACGAATTGTTCAGCGAAAACTGGGCCGCTCAGCAGTCAATCGCTTGGCTGCTAGTCTCCATCGGCGCGTTCTTCGCGCTGACGGCGGCACTGCGGGGCGTGAGCCCCACCGAGACCACGAATCGTACCAGCAACAAGCGAGGCATCGATGAGTGAGCAACCACCACGTCGACCCGAGGGTCGAGCCGGAGGCGAAGCCGGCGCCAAGCAAAGCAGCGGCTTCGGAGCAGTGGTCTTGCACCACACGGTCACCGCGTTGATGCTCGCCTTGATTCTGGCGCTGGGCGTCTGGGCCTACCTGACCTTTCGGAAGACCAGCTTCTTCGAGGCCCCCGACGACGAGGCCAACACGAGGGTCGAGGCGCACGCATTGCAGGCGCAGCTGCAGCGTATCCGCTTTGGCTTGGGTGTTTACTTTCGCTTCGACGGGCGCTATCCCGCAGCGCTGGAAGAGTTGGTCGAGCGCGGATTGTTGCTCCCGTCCGATTTGTACTATCCTTCGGGAACGGCACGATACGACTACCAGCGCACCGCGAGCGGCTATACGCTCGAGCTGGCGTCATCACAGTAGCTCGCCCGACCCTTCCTCCGCTCGAGCGCGTGGAGTGCACGGGCCGAGGTACATGAAGTAATCAGAGCACCCTATCGAGGATAGACACTTTGGAGGAGATCGTTCGAGAGACCATCGAGTTCGAAGAATCTGACGTCGCACGGTTCATCTACGGCAGACGCGATGCCAACCTGCGCATTCTTGAAGAGGAACTCGAGGTCGAAATCGGCGCACGCGGTAACGAGGCCACCATTTCGGGCAGTCCGCCCGACGTCAAAATGGCCCGCCGGGTGTTGCGCGAGATCTACGAGTTGGGCAAGAAGGGCTTTCCTATCAGCGAGACCGACGTGGGGCGCGCCGTACAGGTGCTGACCAACTCCCCGCAGGCCTCGCTGGTCGATATCTTCACCGACACTGTTTTCGTCTCGTCGAATAACAAGGTGATTGCGCCCAAGGGGCTCAACCAGAAGCGCTACGTTGACGCCATCCGCCGCAACGACATCGTCTTTGGAGTCGGGCCGGCGGGCACGGGTAAGACTTACCTGGCCATGGCGATGGCGCTCAACGCCTACTTCGACAAAGAAATCAAACGCATCATCCTGGTGCGACCGGCGGTCGAGGCCGGCGAGAAGCTGGGCTTTCTGCCTGGCGACCTCGCCGAGAAGGTCAACCCGTATTTGCGCCCGCTCTACGACGCCATCCACGACATGGTTGACCAAGACCGCGCCGAGCGCATGATCGAGCACGGTGCCGTCGAGGTTGCGCCGCTTGCGTTCATGCGCGGGCGAACCCTCAACGACGCCTTCATCATTTTGGACGAGGCGCAGAACTCGACCTCCGAGCAGATGAAGATGTTTCTGACGCGCATCGGTTTTGGCTCTCAGGCGGTGATTACAGGAGATATCACCCAGATCGACCTGCCCTCGCGCAAAATGAGCGGCTTGGTGCAGGCCGAGCGGATCTTGGCGAATATCGACGGGATCGATTTCTGCTACTTCACCGAAGTCGACGTGGTGCGCCACCCGTTGGTGCAGAAGATCATCACCGCCTACGATCGCGACCAGCGCTAAGCCCTGTAGGGGCTGAGGACGAAATGTCGTCCCTGGCCCTTTTGTTCTTTTGGGAGCGGGTAAGTTGCCGCTTGGCACGAAGTGAACTCGCCAGCAATGGTATATTCCCGCTATAGTAACCCCACCGACGAGGCAGCCGAACCCTCGGTGGAGGCCGGTCGACGCACGACCGGCTGGGCCACAGGTCCTTGGCCATGCCAATGAGCCCGTGGCATTCGGTACTCTGAGCACGGACGTTCTCTATGCCAAAAAGCACGCAGTCATCGAAGAGCGTGTTTTCGCCGTCCAGCGGAACGAAGGGGACGCGGCTGGAGAGGTTGTTGCGCCACCCGCTGGTCCAATTCGTGGCCTTCGGCGTCTTCGTCGCCGCCCTCGTCGCGATTGTCACCGCAAGCTTCGACGTGAGCGGCCCGTCCGTTCAGGAGAAGTCCATCGGCGAGGTCGCCCCGAGCGATATCAAGGCGACGCGCGACTTCACTTACACCGAGCCCGACGTCGCTGCGACCAACGCGCTGCGCGAGCGGGTCGCCAAATCTGTCCCTCCGGTCTTCGACTGGCAGGAGGGCATGGCCGACCAGGTGCGTGAGCGCATCGACAAGGCGTTTGCCTCGATGCGCACTGCCCTCGCCGAGCGCGCCCAGGTCCACTTGCAGGCCAACCGGCCGCAGGTCTACGAACGCATCGACAAGGAAACCTCGGGCACCGATGCCGTCTCCGCCTGGCTCGAGCCGATGTCTCAGGAGCGTCTGATCTCGTGGTCCCACGAGTTGCGGGCCGAGAAGTTCGACCCCTACCTCGACACCGAACTTTCAGAGGCGAGCTTCGAGACGTTCGCACGCGAAGGCTTCTCGGAGCGCACGGAGAACGCGCTCGAGAACGTCGTGGGCCGTGTGTTGTCGAATATGATCGTGCCCGACATGGGCCTGATTGACGAGCAGCAAGACCGCGGCATCTACCTGCGACGTCTGCGCGGCGACAAACTCCTCATCGAGTACCATATCACCGACGTCCACGAGCGCTTTGTGCCGATGGCGCGTACGGACAACCTCGTCCAGCGCGCCGTCGACCAGGTGCTGTCACCGGAGCGAAATCGGCAGTTTCGTCGAGCCATTCTCTCGGCGGCCTCTGCGCTCGTTCGACCCAATACTACCTACAACGAGTCGAAGACCGTCGAGAAGCGCGATGCCGCGCGCGAGGCAGTCTCCGACGTGGTCATTCGCGAGGAGTTTCGCAAGGGCCAGATCGTCGTCGAGAAAGGCCACATCATCACCGAGCGTCACTATCGCATCATCGATAAGATGCTCGAGGAAGACACCTACATCAACCGCACCCAGATCATCGCCGGCATCACGCTGCTGGTGTTGCTTCTGGTGGTGACTTTCTATGTGTTCGGGCGCAAGAACGTGCGCCATTTCCGGCCGACCACCAAGGATATCGTCTTTATGGCGACGAGCTTGGTGCTGATGCTCTCGTTGACGTGGCTGTTGAGTTTGTTGTTCCACGCGGTCGCCGAGCAATCCGATTGGGGACCGGCCTCCACGTGGTACTTCTTGGTGCCGGTCGCCGCCGGCGGCATGCTCATCCGGCTGGTCTTGAACAACGAGCACGCCATCGTCTTTACTATCGTCTTCGCCGCGCTGGTGGGACTGGTCACCGGTAGCTCGCTCTACATGATGACTTATACCCTGGTGGGCGCGCTCGTCGGTATCGGCGCCGTCCAGCAGGTCAAACACCGCATGGCCCTGATGTGGTCGGGACTCGCCGTCGGTGCGGTCAACGTGGCCGCTGTCGTCGCCTTTATTTTGCTCGACGGTGAGCTCTTCCAGATCGAGACGCTGCGAACGGCCTTCTTCGCCTTTGCGAGTGGCGTCACGAGCGGTTTCTTCGTGTTGGCGGTGCTCCCTCTCTTCGAGACGGTGTTCGGCTACACCACCGACATCAAGCTCTTGGAGCTCGCCAACCTGAACCACCCGCTTTTGCGCGAGCTCATCATCCGAGCGCCCGGCTCATATCACCACAGCATGATGGTCGGCTCGCTAAGCGAGGCTGCGGCCGAATCCGTCGGTGCGAACCCCTTGCTCTGCCGTGTAGGCTCCTACTACCACGACATCGGCAAGGCGAAGAACCCGCAGTACTTTGCTGAAAACCAAAAGGTCGGCGAGAACCCGCACGACAAGCTCAAGCCCAACATGAGCGCGTTGATCATCAAGGCACACGTCAAAGACGGCCTCGAGATGGCGCGCCAGCACCGTCTGCCCAGGGAGATCCAAGACTTTATCGCCCAGCACCACGGCACGAGCCTGATCGCGTTCTTCTATCACAAAGCCAAACAGATGGAGGATCCCGATATCCCGGAGGTCGACGAGAAGGACTACCGGTATCCCGGGCCCAAGCCCCAGAGCCGCGAGACGGCCATTTGCATGCTCGCTGACGGCATCGAAGCCGCCAGCCGTGCATTGCCGAACCCGTCGCCGGCGCGTCTCAAGGGCCTCGTGCAGAAGATGATCAACAAGGCGTTCACCGACGGTCAGCTCGATGAGTGTGATCTTACGCTCAAAGACCTGAACTCCATCGCCAAGGCGTTCACCCGGATCTTGACGGGCATCTATCACCACCGCCCGGAGTATCCCGAGCAAGCGCCACGTCGCCCGGCGCGTCCCGAGCCGCAAGAGCCCGCAGCCGAGGACACGCAGCGCACACCGCCGGCCCGAGGACGTCGTGGCTCCGGCGCTCAAAAGGCAGCCCCTGCCCCCGAGCCGCCCAAGGCGGAGACGTCGCTTGCAGACGTGAGCTCGGACGTGTGGGAGATTACGAAAGAAAAAGTCGAATCGATGCAAAAGGAAACCGATGCCGGTCGAAGTGGCGATTCAGGGAAAGGCGAGCGTGCACCCAAAGGTGCAGAGTCTGCATCAAATGATAGTGACGAAGGCCGCGAGTCACTTCCGCGCCTTGGGACTAACTGATCCCGAACTGTCGGTTGTGCTGACCGACAACGCGCAGATCGAGCAACTCAATGCCCAGTGGCGCCACGAAGACAAACCGACAGACGTTCTGTCGTTCCCCCTTCACGAACCCGCTGAGCCTGGGCAACTCGAAGACGATGTCTTCGCCCTCGGCGACATTGTCATCAGCGTGGAGTACGCGGAAAAACTCGTCGAGACCCAAGACCACCATCAGCGTGTCGCGCAGGAACTGGGCGTGCCCGCCGAGGAGTTGTCTTGGGAACTGGCCGATGAGGTTCATTTTCTGCTGATCCATGGCCTGCTGCACTTGGTCGGTTACGACCACGCAACCGAGCAAGAAGAACGCCAGATGAAGGCGCAGGAGAAGAAGCTGTGGCAGGCAGCCCAATAAGCTAAAGCGATACATTAATGAAATTGAAGGTTCTTGTTTGGATGGTGCTGGCGTGTATCTGCCTGGGCACCGCCTGCCGTAGCCTGCCCGAGCCCCCTGAAGAGCGTGCCCTCTACATCGATTTGCGCCAAGTCGTCGAGACGCGCGAGCGTGGGGAGTGGATCCTCGACGAGAAAGAACTCGAGGAGGCGCGGCCCAAGGCAATGCTTTCAGTGTGTCGGGTCTCCCCGCAGACCGTCGAAGGTCTCGAGCGTTGGCTCGACGAGCAACTCTCGACCCGCGGAGGCACTCCGTCCAAGCAGCATGCAGAAGGTGCCGATCTCGGAGAACTCGACGAGGAGTTTACCCTCGAGCGCGTTCGAAGCTTGGCGAGCTACACGAACCAGTCACGCGATGAGTGTCCCTTCT